>DDUV01000029.1:0-24493 GCA_002344975.1 Saprospiraceae bacterium UBA2329
TGCCCATTCGGGGCACACACAAAAGGCTTCGGACTGCCGATTTAAAAACCGGCGGCCCGAAGCCCTGTTATCAACTTATTATTACCGGATAGCCCTCATTCTGAGCTATCGAAAAAACTACAACTCTGTGTTCTGTTCCACAAACTCCGTCACCGGCAGCTTGGTCTCTTCCTGCAACGCGCGGAACCCACTGCGAATGTTCACCAAGTGATCGAAACCGCGGCTGCGCAAGATCGAAGCTGCAATCATGGAGCGATAGCCGCCCACGCAGTGCAGGTAGTACTCCTTGTGGCGATCCACTTCGCTCATGTTCTTGTTGATGAAATCAAGCGGGAAGTTCTGCGCGCCCACGATGTGCTGCGCTCTGTACTCGCTGTTGCGGCGCACGTCGAGGATGTTCACGGCATGTTCGTTATAGATGCCCTCAAACTCCTTGGCGTACACTTCTTTGATGCTGTCCACTTCTTCGCCGGCAGCTACCCAGGCTGGGAAACCACCTTCGAGGAAACCTATGGGATTGTCATAACCCACGCGGGCCAGACGGTCCACCACTTCCTGTTCGCGGCCGGGTTCGCACACATAAAGGATGGGCACGGCGAGGTCTTCTACCAAAGCGCCTACCCAGGGAGCAAATGCGTCGTCAATACCTACAAAAATGGAGCCGGGAATGAAGCCTTCAGCAAAGTGATCCTGCACGCGGGTATCGAGCACCATAGCACCTTCGCCTTCCCAGGCTGCTTTGAAAGCGCGCACACTGAGCGGACGCATACCTTTGGCGCGCACGTTGTCAATGCTTTCGTAGCCCATTTTATTCATCACCGCATTTTTGGGGAAATACTGCGGCGGCGGCGCCAATCCGTCGGTGACTTCTTTGATGAATTCATCGCGGGTCATATCGGCGCGGAGAGCGTAGTTGCTGCGTTTTTGTTCGCCGAGGGTGCCGGTGGTTTCGGCGGCCATTTTTTTGCCGCAGGCAGAACCCGCACCGTGGCCGGGATACACGATAACGTCGTCGGCCAAAGGCATGATGCGATTGCGGAGGCTGTCGAACAACCAACCTGCGAGGTCTTCCTGCGTGATGGAACCGGCTTTCTGAGCCAGGTCGGGACGGCCTACATCGCCGAGGAACAGCGTATCGCCAGTGAAAGCGGCGTAGTCTTTGCCGTTTTCATCTATGAGCAGGAAGGTGGAAGATTCCATAGTGTGGCCGGGCGTGTGCAATACCTTGATGGTGACATTGCCCACTTTGAATTCTTCGTTGTCGGCTGCGGTATGCGCCTGAAAATTGGGCTGAGCGGTAGGGCCATACACGATGGTGGCTCCGGTTTGCTTGGCTAAGTCTAAGTGCCCCGATACAAAATCGGCATGAAAATGGGTTTCGAGCACGAACTTAATCTTCGCATTGTCGGCCTTGGCCCTTTCTAAATACGGTTCCACATCGCGCAGTGGGTCCACAATAGCAGCTTCGCCATTGCTCTCGATGTAGTAAGCGGCTTCGGCAAGGCAACCCGTATAGATCTGTTCTACTTTCATAGGAAAAAACGTTTTGAACGGTTAGGAAAAATTATATGAACTCTCTTTTGTATTTGCAGCGAAAATATTCCGCTTGAATACGGGTGCAAAATTATAGCCTGCCGTTGGGGGTGTAAGTGATATATGTCACTATGATGATTTTTTTTCCTCACCTTACCACCACCTCATCCACAAACACCCAGGAGCCGCCGCCCGCCGAGGGGTGCCAGTCGAAAAGGCGCAGCGTGCCCAACACCTCGAAACGCACAAAACGGAATGCCCGCCCGCCGGTCTGAAAGGCAAACAGCCGGTTGACCTCCTCCTGCCGTTGATCGCCTGCTGCCACAATAGCACCCACCTGCTCGAAGCCCAGCCCGTCTTCCGATACGCTGCACGCAATGGAGCGGGGGTGCAAAATCCAGCTTTTGGGGTCCCACAAAGTGCTGATTTCGATCGTTTCGGCCTGCCGGAGTTGTTGCAAATCGAGGTTCAGCGTGAAGTTTTTCGATTCCCAGCCCAACCAGTGTACTTTGAAGTCGTTGGCGCCGCGCACGCCGTTGCTCAGTACAGCCAGATCGCCGCCGCTGTATTTTTCTGCGGGCGGCGGGTCGGCGCTCACGGGTTTGCGGAAGGCGAGGTTGCCCTGCACCTGCACTTCGATGAAGCGCCGGGTGGACTGGTAATAAGCCTCCACGCTGAGGCCCGATTCGTTGACCGGCTCGGAGCGGATGTCTCTGCCGGTTTGGTAAAACTGCTCCAGCATGTCCAGCATATTGCGACGCGGCACAAAATCACCGTTCCGTTCGTCGTACCAACCGCGCGGGCCAAACATGTCGCTTTTGCCGATTTCCATCATGGCGTACTGGAGCGGCATACGGGCTTCGCGAACGTGCAGCAGCAGGCGGGGCTGATCGGCTACGGCCTTTTCTGCCTCGTCGAAATAGCGGTTGTATGCGGCGATGTTGTCGGCGGAGAGGAAGCTGTGGCTGTGGTTGGTGGGCGGCCCATAGATATCGAGCCACTCGCCGGTTTTGAGGATTTCAGACTCCAGATGCTTCAGGTATTGGCGCATCCATTTGCCCGCAGCGCCGTAGTATCCATCTGTAAATTCTGTAATGAGGGCCTCCACATCGGCATCGGGATTCCAGAGTAGTTTGGCCAGCAGGTAGGACTTGAGTTCCGAAAATTCATGTCCTGAGCCGGTGTTGGATTGTTGGAAATGCTCCCTGACATTGTTTTTCACAAACAACTGAATGTTAGGCTGTAAAGTGTGGATATTGGGAAACGGGCTGATGCTGTGCGCAAAATCAACGGTGTAATCCCAGAGGTAAATATGCTGGCTGATGCGGCCCCAGTCTTCCATGTCTTTGAGGAAGGAAGCGCTGCGCGGGTCTTCGGCGATGGGCTGACTGCGGTTCAACTCGATGGTACACAGCATGATCTGCACGTTGTCGCGGGGGCGCAGGTGCGCGGGCGCCTGCCGGCTGTACTGATAGGCCAAGGTAGAAATGATTTTGTCGGGAAAACTATCTGCCACTGCATTGACCAACTGAATAATCGGCCCTGCCGGACTCTGTTCCCGCTCGATGATCCGCCGGCAATGTTCGCATTGGCAGTAGGAAAAGTTGTCGTCCTGGCTCACCGACCACACTTTTTTGTCGGGCTGCCGGGGTATTTCGGAGCGCAACTTTTGCGCCACGAGGCGCAGCACTTCCGGGTGCGAGGGGCAGAGCTGGTCAATGATTCGCTTGCCGTTCATCTCGGCAAAGTATTCGGGGTGCGTGCCGAAGTACTCCTGCCAGGGCACTAAGCGGTGAAAAGTATGCACATAGTAGCCCTCTGCAAACATGTCTTCGATGTTGTGCAGCTTGTGGAAGTCGCGATAATCGGGATTTTCGCCGAAACGGCCATGCACATTGCGGTAAGTATTGACGGGCGTTTCGCTGTGCGGCGCTGTGGTTATAAACAAGTCCCGCTTTTGCGGAAACACCACATAATCAGGGCTGTAGTACCGTACTCCCCATTCTTCCAGCAGTGCGCTGATGGCATACACACAGCCTTTGCCGCTGCCGCCCTCTATGTGGATGCGCCCCTGCCCTGCGCGGATGCGGTATGCATCGGGAGTGGCGAGTTCGGGCGTTTGGGCAATGAGAATGCTGTGCTTGCCGGGCGCCACATTGCTGCGACGAATGGGCAAGGTGCAGCCTGCTATCTGTTTCAGGTGGCTTTGCAAAAAGTCAGCCGCGCGCAGCTCCGCCGGCGATGCCTGCACGGGAATGACGATAGCATAAGGGCTGCGGCCATTGCGCACCAATCGAATGGGAGACGGAGCCTGTGCGGGGAGTTCGGCAGGCGAAATCAAAAACAGGAGGAGGAAAAAGAAGTATTTCATGGAAGAAGGTTTTTAAGTGGATGCCGGAAACAGAATGCGCCACGGAACGACGCCCATTGTTGCGGCGGCAGCCCCTACTTCAACAATGCCTCCACCGAATTTCGGCTCACGGCATGGTAACCCGGCGCGGCCTTTTGGAAAATACGGCGGGCGTCGTCGCTCAGGCCGGCTTTTTTGAGTTCGGTGTAAACCGGCATCAGAAAGCGACGGCGGCCCACTTCGGTCAAAAAAGATTCCATGCCCGGCATGATTTCGGCGGCGTAGCCTTTGGGAATGGCCGAGGCATACCAGGCGCAGCGGATTTCGGCATTGGCCGAGCTGCTGAGGCCAAATTGAGCGTCCAATTTTTTCAGAGTGGCCACATCGGTAGCGGCGGGCAGGTTGCGCACAAAATGCACCCACTCGTGCGGTGTCCAGTTTTTGGTGTCGGGTAGTTGGCGGGCGATGTCGGCGGCGGCTTTTTCGGCGGCGGCCAATTTGACGGAATTGGGTCGAGGGCAATTGGCAGGAATGCCGGGCGCATAAACCCACTCGTCGGTATTGACTTTGAGGTTGTATTTTTCCAAATAATTGGTTTTCAAATAGCTAAGAAAACTCTCGGTGCTTTGCGAGGTGAATTTGTGCTCGTCAAACCAGCTTTTCAGAAAGGCATCCCACTTGGCGCGGTCGGTCTGTCGCTCCAGCATGGTGAGGAAAAAACCGCCCTTTTGGTAGGCAATATCGCCCACGCCATCATCGGGATTGCGGCCCGTCAGGTCGAGTTTCAGGTGCGTATCGGGGCTGTCTTCGCCCAGCAGCATCACCTCTTCTTCCAATTCCCAGTACTCCAACTGAGCCAGCATTTCGGTATAGTCTTTGCCATACACGGCCTCCATGATGCGGCGCTCAAAATAGACCGTGAAGCCCTCGTTGAGCCAGAAATCGTTCCAGTTGCTGTTGGTCACCAAGTTGCCCGACCAGGAATGCGCCAGTTCGTGCGCCACCAGAGAGACCAAACTGCGGTCGCCAGTGACAACGGTGGGCGTGGCGAAAGTGAGGCGCGGGTTTTCCATGCCGCCAAAGGGGAAGCCCGTGGGCAGCACGATGAGGTCATAGCGGCCCCATACATAAGACCCGTAGAGCGCTTCGGCGGCCTCCACCATTTTTTCCATTTCGGCAAACTCCCATGCAGATTTTTCGAGCATCGGCGGCTCGGCGTACACGCCCGTGCGCGGCCCGACAGACTTAAAGGCAATGTCGCCTGCGGCCAGCGCGATGAGGTAGGTGGCGACCGGCTGCTCCATGCGGAATTGGTACTTGCCGTCGGGCGATTTCTGCTGCGGGTTTTCGGCGCTCATCACGGCCATCATGCCCACAGGTGTCTGTATTTCAGCGTTGTAGGTGATGCGATTGCCGGGCGTATCCTGGCAGGGAATCCAGGAGCGGGTGAGGATGGCCTGGCCCTGTGTGAAGAGGAAGGGCAGTTTTTTGCCGGCGGTCATGGAGGGTTCCATCCAGCCCAGCGCGGCGGCATCGGGGCGGGTGGCGTAATAAATGGTGAGCACATCGGCGCAGGGTTCTAATTGGATGCGCAGGGCCGAACCGAAAATGGAATCGCGGGCGCCGAGCGAGAATTTGGCGGGTTTTTCGTCTTTGCCCATCGTTATTTTTTGGATATCGAGATTATCGGTATCGAAAATAATTTCGGAGGCGCCGGCAGGATTTTCGATGGTCCAGCGGGCGTAACCACTCAGAGTTTTGGTGTCGAAATCAATGAGGAGGTTCAGGTCTAAATGTTGAGCGCGGGCCAGATCGGGACGAGAGAAGGAGTGCGGATCGGGTGCAGCCGACGGCGCAGAAGCAGCCGGCTTTTGCTGTTGACAGGCCGCCAGGAGCAGCGAAACAAACAGGATAGCGAGGTGGTGGAATTTCATGTATATTGTTGATTTTGTGGATGTTTTATGACTGCCGAGAGCTAACAGCTCTACGGCGGCATTCAACTGAGAGCTATTAGCTCTGCGGGCGGCTTCAAACCAACCGCCTCACGCCCGTACCCGCCTGCAATTTCAGGTCGCTGCCGATGTCGAGCAAATTGAGGCCCGGCGTTTTGCCCGTTTCGATGCTGCCCAGATCGGCCTCGAAACCGAGTGCGCGGGCGCCGTTGAGCGTAGCCCAGCGCAGCAGCGTTTCAAAAGACACATACGACTGAAAACGCGCAATGGTTTTCATTTCCTCCAGCACCGAGAGTTGCCAGTTAGACGTGAGGCTGTCGGTGCCGATGGTCATTTGGGCCTCGGCGTCCAAAAAAAAGCGGTAGTTCGGCAGGCGGTTTTCGATGTATAAGTTGGCATTGGGACAGGTAGCCCAGAACACCCGGTCGCTCCAGCTTTGGGCGGCCTGTATGTCATCGGGGCTGCACATTGTATTGTGAACGAAGAGGTTGCGTTGCTGAGGCCGCATGTTTTCCATTGCGTAATGGATGGAGTTGCGCCCTGTGGCATCAAACTCCGTCAGCGGAATCTGGAACATTTCATAAAACTCCTGAAACCCGCCGGTTTTGCTGCGAAACAGCTCGTCTTCGTGCGGCGTCTCCTGATTGTGAATGCTGACCGTAGCATCGTCGGAATTGAGTGCGGCGATGCGGCGAAACAGTTCTTTCGACACGGTGTAGGGCGCGTGCGGCACGGCGCTTTTGCGGTTGCCATGCGCGGTGCTCTGGCCTTCCCACACGGGCAGATATTGGTTAAAAGTCTGTTCGGCCCGGCTATCTTGCAGAAAATCAAACATTTCCACGAAAGTGTAATATCTGATTCGGCTCTGATCTTTGACGGCGGCGGTGTCCAATTTATTGGAAATATCGCCCACGGCCACAATGCCCGCATCGTACATGTCGGCATCGGCGCGGCGAATGGCCTTCTGAATTTCCTCCTCCGGCACATTGCGAAACTGCACCACGCTTTTCAAAAACGGCAGTAGCCCGGTGCCGGTGTCCACCCGGCCTTTCATGTGCGAGAGTTCGAGGTGGCAATGCGTGTTGACGAAGCCCGGCACGATGGCCCCGCGGCGAATGTCCAAAGAGGCCGGATCGTGTTGTTCGCGGCTTTCTACGGCTAAGATTTTGCCCTGCTCATCGGTGACGACCACGCCGTTCGGGATGGGCGGCGCAGAGACAGGAAAGAGGAGGTCGGCTGAAAATTTGTGCATCGTTGAGTTATTGTAGCGGCGGCTCTATTCGCCGAAGCCGTTGTTCAATTTATTATTCGGCGACTGAAGTCACCGGTACCGTATTCCGTACCGCCTGCAACGCATACACCATCGGCAGCTTGCCCTCCATGCCGCGAATGTGGAACCGGCCCGGCTCTGTCTCTACGGTATTGGCAAAGCAATTGTACGGCGAGTAGTCGAACTCGCGGAAATCTGTGATGCGGAGGCCGCTGTGCAGCAGCGCCCTGAAGACCTGATCGAGGCTGTGATTCCAACTCACGCAGGTGGTTTCAATATCGGCGTCGCGGTCGGTATAGGTGCCTTTTTCGGTTTCCACAATGGCGTCCTGCTGGAAGTAGGAATACTCGATTTTGGTAAAATCATTGTCGAACATCCACACGGCGGGGTGAAATTCAGCAAACACAAACAGGCCGCCCGGCTTGAGGTAGCGCGCCACGATCTTGCCCCAGGCATCGAGGTCGGGCAGCCAGCCGATGGTGCCGTAAGAAGTGAACACCACGTCGAACTGCTCGTCCAAGTGTTCGGGCAGATCATAGATGTTGCAGCAGATGAAGCTGGCCGGAATATCCTGTTGTTCAGCCAATTGCCGGGCCTGATCTATGGCGGCATCCGACAAATCAATGCCGGTAACGCGGGCGCCGAGCCGGGCGAGGGAGAGTGTGTCCATGCCGAAATGGCATTGCAAATGAAGCAGGTTTTTGCCTTGCAGGTCGCCCAGCAAGTCCAATTCGATGCTATTGAGGGTGGACTGTCCGGCTAAAAAATCTTTAACGCCGTAAAAGTCAGATTGGACATGCACGCCGGTCCGCTTGTTCCAGGAGTCGCGATTGAGTTCGATGTAGTTCATTGGTAGAGTGAGTGAGTGATGAGTGAGTAAGTGGTTAGTAGGATTCGAGAAAATTGTCCAGCAACGCCAATTCACAGAAGTCTTCGCCGGCGAAATGGACGATGAGTTTTTTCATCGGTTGTAACTATGATTTTTTCGCCGTTGATGGCTGCTGCCGACTCAAATAAATATTGATCGCTTCCGTAGTTGCCGACCTCCAGTTTTTCCAACACCGATGTCGGCAGTTCTTCAATTTCTTCTTCCGATAAGAATTTACAGCGGTTGCTGTCCAGCAAAATCAGCTTGATGAAGGAGCGAATGGGCTGCACAATTTCGTCCATACGCTGATAGTCTTTGGCATAGCGATATATTTTATCCAAAAATGGAGAAGGTTCTTTCACAACTAAGCGGTCATTGCGCTCAAGGAAACGGTTGAGAAATGTTTCCAAAGACTTTTTTTCCTCTGTACTCGCTTCGGACAGGAAATACTCGGGCAGCCACTCGTTCACTACCAAGTCCATATCAGTCCGTCAATTTGAAGAAAGATTTCACTGATTTGAGTTCTTCTGCAAAAAAATGAGAAAGCCCTCCTTCCAACTGACCTTTCGAGTTGATGGACTGGTGTTCGACAGCCGTGCCGGTCTCAGTCATAGACAAGTGATATACCTTCACATCTTCGGGGCGCAGGCTGCCGGCAGCAACTTTTGCCATCAGGGCCTGCACAAAATGCTCGCTGTGAGTAGATACTAAAAATTGGCGTTTGGGGTCACTCGACACCATATCGGCAAATGAAGCCGCTAAACTGCGCACCATGCCGGGATGCAGGTGGATTTCGGGTTCGTCTATACAAATAAACTGCTTGCCCGGCTGGAATATCTTGGCCAACAAAGTGACAACCTGATTGGTGCCGGAACCTTCGTTTACCAAAAAATTGGTCTGCCCCGACTGCGCATTTCTGGCCAACAGACTGAACAAACCAGGGGTGCCGTTGCCCGGCAATTCAAGCGTTCTGCCCGTTATTTTTTCCAAATACTGATTGACTGCCTCCAACGTAGCCGGCTCCGATTTCAGCATGGTGGCTACTTCTTCCTCCGTTTGGATGATGCCCCGCATGGGCACCATGTTGTAATATGGTTTGGTGAAATTTCGAGAAATGGGAGCGAAATCGGTGGCAAATAGTTCGTTCACAGGAGTTTGCAACGCTGAAATGATACTTTCTTCAAGTTCTGAAAAAACATCAAGCCGTGGTTTCAATGATGCAGTGAATCCATTCCATCCGAACAATATTTCAGTATCATTTCTTTTAAATTGCGCTTTTTGATATGTTTCTGTCACAGGAACGTAAGGCAATCCTATGCTCATACGCGCTTCAAAACTGAACGGCCCTGAATCGGACGATAATTTAATGAAAGTCTTACCCGCCCCCAGAAAAAGGCGATATGAAACGCCAAAAGCGCCTAAATTGCTTTCTTGCTCTGCGGTGATCCCTAAATCAATATACTCATTGAGCGCATCAAACTTCGACTTCACCTCCGAAAACCCGCCCAGATTGATAAAAGGCAGCGCAAAGAGGTCTTCCAGACTGCGGTTGGGGTTGCGCAAAAAATCCTGCAGGATCATCAAACCATACAGAATACTGGACTTCCCGCTGTTGTTGGCGCCCGTCAGTACGGTTATTTTACCAAGCTCTATCGGACTGATTTGCCCGATGGACCGGAAGTTTTGAATATGTATTTTTGAAATCATCTCGACAGCAATTGGCCATAAAAGTACAGTTTTTTGTGGTATGAGAGTTTCACAGCGCCAAAAACTCCCGAAATGCAGCCACTACAACTTACGATAAAAATATTTATGTTACAAATCTTGACTTTTATGAAAAATATCGTAACCTTGCACAGCTTTTAGTAACATGAGCCTATGGCCGAAGATACCACCGACAGTCCGAAATACGCAGAAATCCTCGAAGCTGCCCGCCGCCTCTACTGGAAATACGGCATCAAAAAGGTGAGCGTGGAGGAAATCTGCCGCGAAGCGCAAGTGAGCAAAATGACTTTTTATCGCTTCTTTCCCAACAAAATTGAAGTCGCCAAAGTCGTTTTGGAGCAAGTTTTCGACACCTCCCTGCGCGACTACCGCCAGATCATGGCACAAGACGTACCTTACGAAGAGAAGGTCCGGCAGCAGCTTCGCCTCAAATTTGAAGGCACCGAAGCCATCAGCGCCGACCTCATCCGCGACTTGTACTCGAACGAAGAATGGGGCCTCAAAGCCTACCTCGAACAACGCACCGAAGAGACGATCCGGGAGATCGTTGCCGACTTCGCGCACGCACAGCAACAGGGCTGGGTCCGAGCCGACATCCAACCTGCCTTCCTGCTCTACCTCTTCCACCAAATGCCCGCCTGGGTGACGAACGACCAATTGCTGGCTTCGTACCCGCACCCTCGCGATCTGGTGATGGAAGTGATCAATTTTTTCTTCTACGGCATCCTCGAAAAGTAGTGCATTCAAGATGGTACAGGCTACAAGTCTCAAGCCATAAGCTTCAGGCTTGATCTTCCATCAGTAAATGAGTCTTAAATTTCGGAAAAATCTCCATGCGCTCTTTCGAAGAAAATTCTACATAATGATCAGATAACCAAAACTTGCAGCTTGAGGCTTACAGCTTGCAGCTAACTAATTACCATTTCCGCTCACTCCTCCAAAATGTTCCGCATCCTCATCATCGGCCTTTTTCTCCTCTCCTCCACGCACTGCCTCGCACAGGACAGCACCGCATTGCTGCGCGACAGCCTTGTTTTTAAAGGTCAACTCATCACATGGCTCAATGCCAATCTCGCCAACGAGCTACCCCTCGCCGCCGGACTGCGCTATCTGCCCCAACTCAACTACCGCCTGCCGCACACTGTCACCGCCAACCGCACACCGCCAACCGCTCACCGCCAACCGCACACTGCCCCCCGCCTCTTCGACCTCGAAGCCTCCGCCAACATCTTCGCCGCTGCCAATCTCCGTCCTTTCGACTCGCTGAACGCCACGGGTCTCATCAAGCCCTATCGCCTTTGGGTGCGCTACTCCGGGCCGCAATGGGAAATCCGCGCCGGACTCCAAAAAATCAACTTCGGCTCGGCCACGCTGCTCCGCCCGCTCATGTGGTTCGATCAGATTGACCCCCGCGACCCTATCCAGTTCACCGACGGTGTGTGGGGGCTGCTGGGCCGCTATTATTTTCTCAACAACGCCAACCTCTGGCTCTGGGGCTTGTATGGCAATCACCAACGCCGGGGCTGGGACCTCGCGCCCACCGCAAAGCACAGACCGGAATGGGGCGCCAGATTTCAACAACCGCTGCCCAAAGGCGAAATGGCCCTCTCCCTGCATCACCGCCATGCCGACACGCGCAGCCTCGAACCGCTTTTACCTGCCCACGCCGCCGCTCCCGAAACCCGCCTCGGTTTCGATGTAAAAATGGACTGGGCCGTGGGTTGCTGGCTCGAAGCCTCCTGGACGGCCAACCACCGCAACCTCGGCGCCTACCGCCATCAGGAAATGCTCAATCTGGGCATAGACTACACCTGGGGCATCGGCAACGGGCTGTACATCGCCGCCGAACAACTGCTCGTTGCCACCGATGCGCAGGCATTCCGACTGGCGCGCACCAACTCGCTCAGCCTGCTCTCATTGTCGTACCCGCTTGGCTTTTTCGACAACATCGGCGCTATGGTGTATTTCGACTGGAGCAACAACGCACTCTATCGCTTCGTCAACTGGCGAAAACAATGGAACAACGGCACACTCTTCGTCATGGCGTATTGGAATCCGAAAAACAGCAGCCTGCCCACCCAAAGCAGCACGCAAAATCCGTACTCCGGCGCAGGTGTGCAAATCATGTACCTATGGAATCATTGATGTTGAATCTTTTTGGGGGCGCACCCCGCCACTACCAGCCACCCCGACCCTCCAAAGGAGGGAGCCATCGGGCAGGCGGGGCCGGGCTGTCCGCTACATGGCGGCGGCTCGCCGGAGACCTTGCATGCAACGGCTCTACAAATGCCGCCATTTCGCTTCCATCCCTTGCGCAACTCACACACTCACATACTCACCACTCACATACTCACCCACTGAAAAATG
Source organism: Saprospiraceae bacterium UBA2329 (assembly GCA_002344975.1). Taxonomy (GTDB): domain Bacteria; phylum Bacteroidota; class Bacteroidia; order Chitinophagales; family Saprospiraceae; genus UBA2329. The sequence continues at coordinate 12,066 of DDUV01000029.1, forward strand.
GAAACCATCATCCAAATCCATCAACTCAGCAAGCGCTTCCCTGTCGGCAACGGCGAATTCACCGCGCTCAATGAAGTCAATCTTACATTCGACAAAGGCGAATTCACCGGCCTGGTAGGTCCCAGTGGATCGGGCAAAACCACCCTGCTCAACATCATCGGCTCATTGGACGCGCCCAGCAGCGGCGAAGTGACCGTACTGGGGCAGTCCATCGCGCATCTCACGCACGCTCAATCGGCACAATTGCGCAATCGGCACTTGGGCTTCATTTTTCAAACCTACAACCTCTTTCCGGTTTATACCGTGTTTGAAAACGTGGAATTTGCCCTCCTGCTCCAACACCTGCCCGCTGCCGAGCGCCGCAAAGCCGTGATGGAAGCGCTGGAATGGGTGGGCCTCACCGACAAAGCACAGTCGCGCCCAGCACAGTTGTCGGGCGGCGAGAGCCAGCGCGTAGCCATTGCCCGCGCCATGGTCAAAAAGCCCGCCATTGTATTGGCCGACGAACCTACCGCCAATCTCGATTCCAAAAATTCGCACCACATTCTCCAAACCATGCTGCGGCTCAATCAGGAACTGCAAACCACTTTCCTCTTTGCCACCCACGACGAAAAGGTGATGAGCTATCTCCGGCGCATCATCTCGCTGGAAGACGGCCGCGTGGTGAAAGATGAACGAATTGCCGCACACTCATTCATAAAAAGTAACAGTTAAGCCACAAGCTGTTCGCTGTTAGCTTTTAGCTCGTTTTTTGTTAAGAAATTTGATTTTCCACTTGGGGAAATTTTGGATGTGCTTTTGAAAATGAACTTTTCAATTTTTGGAAGACCAAGCTAACGGCCGGCAGCTAACGGCTAATGGCTTACGCAGGGACCGAATAAATCTATTTAATCATGATTGCCATACAATTAGCACTCAAAAACATACTCGGCGCGGGGTGGCGCTCGCTGCTCAACATCGCCGTGCTCTCGCTGGCCTTTGTCATTATATTATGGCACAACGGCACCATTGACGGCTGGAACCAACAGGCCCGCAAAGACACGCAGGAGTGGGAAATCGGCGGCGGACAGCTCTGGCATTCCGCTTACGACCCATTGGACCCGCTCTCTATTCAGGATGCCCACGCTCCTCTTTCGGCAGACATGACCCGGCTGGCCGGACAGGGCCAATTAGCGCCCATTCTGGCGGTGCAGGCTTCTGCGTTTCCGCAAGGCCGTATGCAGGGCGTGCTGCTCAAAGGCATTGATCCTGAGCAAAAAGTGCTGAAAATTCCTACCGAAATCCTCCAAAAGAATCCCGACGGCGCCCTCATCGGCAAACGCATGGCCCAGGCCCTCAAGCTGAAAACAGGCGACGCGCTGCTCGTGCGCTGGCGCGATAGCCAGGGTGCATTCGACGCGCTGGAACTCAACATTGCCGGCATTTTCGACTGCAATGTGCCCAGCATAGACGCCGGCCAGATTTGGCTGCCGATAGAACGCCTTCAAACCATGATGAATCTGCCCGGCGAGGCCACTCTGATGGTAGCGGCCTCTGGCTTCCGGCCTGCCGAGACATCGCCCTGGGTGTTCCAGTCTGAAGACGTCCTGCTGGCCGATCTTAACACCATTATTCAGTCCAAAAAAGGCTCCGGAGCTGTGCTGTACGGCCTGCTTATGATCATTGCGTTGCTGGCCATTTTCGATACGCAAGTGCTCTCCATTTTCAGGCGGCAGCGCGAAATCGGCACCTACATAGCATTGGGTATGACGCGGCGGCAGGTCATCGGCATTTTCACCGTCGAGGGCAGTGTTTACAGCATTTTGGCCATTGTGCTGGGCGCTTTGTACGGCGGGCCGTTCCTCTGGTATTTGGCCAAATACGGCTGGGCCATGCCGACGGGAGGTCAGGACATGGGCATTTCTATTTCCGACCGAATTTATCCGGTTTACGGCACGGGCTTGGTATTGGGAACCATCATTCTGGTAGTCATAGCGGCCACTGTGGTGAGCTTTTTGCCCGCCCGGAAAATCGCCCGCTTGAATCCAACAGACGCAATAAAAGGCAAAATACAATGATCCGATTTTTGATAAAAGGAATCCTGCGGGACCCCAACCGAAGCGTGTTGCCGGTGCTCGTCATCTCCATCGGGGTGTTTCTTTCAGTGCTGTTCAGCGCCTGGTTTTCAGGGGTTTTCAGCGATATGATCCGCCTCAATGCGAATTTTTCCACCGGCCACCTCAAGGTGATGACCCGCGCTTACGCGGAAAATGCCGAGCAGATGCCCAACGACCTGGCCCTGCTGGAAACCGGCAGCCTCGTGGCCGATTTGCAACGACAGTTCCCGCAATTGGACTGGACGCAGCGCATCCGCTTCGGGGGCTTGCTCGACGTAGCCGATGCGGAGGGCAACACCCGCGCTCAGGGCATGGCCGCCGGATACGCCGTTGATTTGTTCAGCCCCGGCAGCCGCGAGGCCGAGCGCATGAATATCATGCCGGCCATCGTCGAAGGCCGCCTGCCTGCACAGCCCGGCGAGGCGCTCATCAGCGATGATTTTGCCCGGCGGTTCAAAGTCGGCCTCGGCGATACGGTCACGCTGTTCGGTTCCACTATGGACGGCGGCATGAGCTTTGCCAATTTCGCCGTGGCAGGCACGGTGCGTTTCGGAATGCCGGTTTTGGACCGCGGCGCCATCATTGTGGACATCACCGATGCCCAATCTGCCTTAGACATGCAGGATGCAGCCGGCGAGGTGCTCGGTTTTTTCAAAAGCGACCAATACGAGGAGGCCGCCGCCCTGGAGGTCAAAACCGCGTTCAATGCCCGGTTCCAAAACGACGACGACGAATTTGCTCCGCTCATGCAGCGCCTCAACGACCAAAACGGTTTGGAGGAATACCTCGTGCTATCGAAAAGTATGTCCGGAATTATGATTTTCGTGTTCATTTTTGCCATGTCCATCGTGCTGTGGAACACCGGTTTGCTGGGCGGGCTGCGACGCTACAACGAGTTTGGTATCCGCTTAGCAATGGGTGAAGAGAAGAAGCGCTTGTTCCGGTCGCTCATCATCGAGTCGGTGGTCATCGGCCTGGCGGGGTCGGTATTGGGTACGGCTTTGGGGCTGTCGGCTGCGTATTATTTGCAGGAAACGGGCCTCGATTTCGGCTCGGCAGTGCAGGGCGGCAGCATGATGATGCCCACCGTATTCAGGGCGCATATTGGTGCGCAGACATTTTACATCGGGTTCATACCCGGCCTGTTTTCGATGGTGTTGGGCAATGCGCTGTCGGGTCTCGGCATTTACCGACGCAAGACGGCCGAGTTGTTTAAGGAGCTGTCGGTGTGAGAAAATAAGTTTATTTCACCAGCTTAGTGAAGGGTTGACTCTGCAAGGTTACAGCCTGTAGTCACCCCTTCACTACGCGTAGAAAAATTCCATTAACCATGAAAATCATTTTCATTTTCACTCTTTTCCTCCTCTTGTCTCCGGCGCTTGTGCAGCAAAACGATGCCAACGCCATACTGCGCAAAGTGGAGCAAAACATGTCTTCCGACAACCGCGTATTCGAGTCGGAAATGACCATTCGCGGCAAGCGCAACAGCCGTACCATCACCTCGCGCTCCTATTCCGTAGGCGATAAAAAATCCTTCACGGAATACCTCTCGCCGGCCCGCGAGGCAGGCACCAAAATGCTCAAGCTCGAAAATCAGCTATGGATTTACTCGCCTTCTACCGACCGCACCATCCAGATTTCGGGGCACCTGCTGCGGCAATCGGTCATGGGGTCCGACCTCTCTTACGAAGACATGATGGACGACCGCAAGATCACCGACGTCTATTCGGCCAAAGTGGCGGGCGAAGAAACCCTCGACGGGCGCAAAACCTGGGTGCTGGAACTGACCGCCAAAGTGGCCGACCTGGCTTACCATCGCCGCAAAATGTGGGTGGATGCCGAGCGTTATGTGCCGCTCAAAGAGGAGTTGTATGCCAAAAGCGGGCAGTTGCTCAAGCGCACCACCCTGTCGAATGTGCAGAAAATACAGGGCCGCTGGTTTCCGCTCAACGTGGTGTATAAAGACATGCTCAAGGCAGGCGAGGGCACCGAATTCAAGATGACGAGCGTGAAATTCAATCAGGACATTCCGGCAAGTATGTTTACCAAGGCGGCGCTGAAGCAGTAGCCGCGCTGTGGCGCGGGATGCTAAGCGCGAGCGAAACGCGGCTTGCAGCTTGAAGCCAGTAGCCGGCGGCCGTTCCAAATCCGAAACCTTGAACCCGACACCGTCGGCCAGTGTTCGCAGGTAGCTCAAATATTCACATCATGCAAAAAAATACAAAACCACGCATCGTCTTTATGGGTACCCCCGATTTTGCCGTGCCCTCCCTGCGCATCCTGCTCGACAACGGCTTTGATGTGGCGGGCGTAGTAACGGCTACCGACAAGTGGGGCGGCAGAGGCAAACAACAACTACTGCAATCGGCGGTGAAGCGGTTTGCGGTGGAGCGCGGGCTGCCCGTTTTGCAACCCGAAAAACTGAAAGACCCGCAGTTTCTGGAACAATTGGCCGCTTTAGACGCCAATCTCCAGGTCATCGTAGCTTTTCGGATGCTGCCCGAAGCGGTGTGGCGTATGCCCGCACTCGGCGCGTTCAACCTGCACGGCTCGCTGTTGCCGCGCTATCGGGGCGCCGCGCCCATCAACTGGGCTGTCATCAATGGCGACACGGAAACCGGCGTGACGACTTTTTTTCTCAATTCCGAAATTGACACCGGCGACTTGCTTTTTCAGGAACGCATGACCATCGGCCCCGACGACACCGCCGGCGATGTACACGACCGCATGATGGAACTCGGCGCTCAAACCGTCCTGAAAACGGTGCAGGCTATTGAAAACCAGAGCTATACACTACAAAAACAAGACGAGGGGCAAGCATCTAAAGCGCCCAAGATTTTTCACGAAACCTGCCAAATCAACTTCCGGCAAAGCGCCGCCGAGGTACACAATTTCATCCGGGGTCTCAGCCCCTACCCTGCCGCCTGGACGATGCTGGAAGGCGAGGAACTCAAAATCCTGCGCAGCAGCCCCGCTACCGGCACGCCGCCCGTAGCGCCCGGCATGTTTTTTACCGACCAAAAATCCTGGCTCCGTTATGCCACAAACGACGGCTGGGTGGAGGTGCTGGAACTGCAATTGCAGGGCCGTCGTCGAATGAGCATCGCCGATTTTATGAAAGGATACAGGTTTAGGTAGATTTTTTGTTGGGCAGCCACGCGCATTGTCGTAAGTTTGAGGCACGAAATGAACGCATGGTCAAGTACTACATCAAAACGGACGGACGGCTGCGGGAACTGGAAGAACCCCGCCCCGGATGCTGGGTCAATATAGCCCCGCCTTTCAGCCACGAAGAGCTGGAAGAGGTCGCGCAGTCCTTTGAAGTACCCCTCGATTTTCTCACCGACTCTTTGGACTTGGACGAACGCTCGCGCTACGAACGCGAGGAAGACGTGCGTTTCATCCTGCTCAATTCGCCCATTCTCAACGAAAACGAAGACGAAAACGACGCCATCTATGTCACCGTGCCCATCGGCATCATTCTTACATTGGACAACATCATCACCATTTCGGCTTTCGACAACCCCATCATTCGCTTGTTTTTAGACAATAAGGTCAAAAATTTCAATCCCTCCGACGAAAAGATGTTTGTGTTGCAAATCTTCGAGCACAATGTCTATCGCTTCCTCACCTGCCTTAAAAAGCTCAACTCGAAGCGCAACCTCATCGAACAGGAACTCTACGATTCGAGTCGAAATCAGGAATTGAAATTGCTGTTGAGCATCGAAAAAAGTCTTGTGTATTTTCTCAACTCGCTTAGTTCCAATGAGTTGTTGCTCCTCAAAATGAAACGCACCGACTATCTGCACATTGCGCAGGACGAAGACCTCTCCGACCTGTTTGAGGACATCATCATTGATAACAGCCAGGCTATGGAAATGTCCAAAGTGTATTCCGACATCCTCGGCGGCACTATGGATGCGTATGGCTCCATTATTTCCAACAACCTGAACCTGACCATCCGCCGCCTCACGCTCATCACCATCCTCCTCATGGTGCCCACGCTCATTGCCAGTTTTTACGGCATGAACATACGGATGCCTTTTCAGGAAAACAATTTTGCCTTTCTCGGTATTCTAATCATTGCCTTGATCCTCAGCGCGGGCATGGCCTGGTATTTCCAGCGAAAGCGCATGTTTTGATCTAAAAATCAGTACGATATGATTTCTAAAACAATGGAAAACGCCCTCAATACGCAAATCTCTCTGGAGGGCTACGCGTCATTTCTCTACCTTTCAATGGCTTCCTGGTGCGACAAAGAAGGGCTTCAGGGTTGCGCCGCATTCATGCACCGCCAATCGGACGAAGAACGCCAGCACATGTTGCGCATTTTTCACTACATCAGCGAGGTGGACGGGCACGCCCTCGCGCCGGCCATTGCGCAGCCGCCGCACAGCTTCGAGTCGGTTCATAAACTGTTTGAGCAGGTGTATGCCCACGAGCAAAAAGTGACCGCCTCCATCAACGAGCTTTTGTCGCTGGCTTACAAAGACAACGACCATACCACCCTCAATTTCCTTCAGTGGTACGTCACCGAGCAGCGCGAAGAGGAGGCGCTCATGCGTGGTATCCTCGACCGCATCAAACTCATCGGCGACGGCCCCATGAGCCTTTATTACATTGATAAAGAGATGGAGAAAATCAACAAAGCCGAACTGGCCGCCGAAGCTGCCGAAAGCGCGGCATAGTACCGGCTGCCGACACAAAAAGAAAGGGCTTCTCATGGAATTTGAGAAGCCCTTTTTTGATGCTTACAGTTTGTTTTTCAACAGATTACATCCCGAAAGCGTAGTAGTAATCACCGGGCAAGTCTTCGTACCTTCCTTCGAGCATTACGCCGCCCGATTTGCTTTTCAGTACTTTGAGCAGGTCCTCCGGTGAGCTTACCGGTTTGCCGTCCACGCGGGTGATGATGAATCCTTCCTGCATTTGGGTGTTTTTGCGGATTTTGCCCGCGCCGATGGAGGTGACGCGAACGCCGCCCGAAATGCCCATTTTTTTAGCCGCAGCCGAGGGCAGCGCCTCTGCCTCTATGCCGAGGGTATTGAGGATAGATGTTTCGTCGGCAGCCTTGGAAGCCAGGTCAGTATTGCCTTTTCGGTTGTTGAGCGTGACGGAGAACGACTTTTCTGCGCCGTTGCGGTTCAACTTGAGACTGAGCTGATCGCCGGGGCGGCGGCGGGCCACCATTTCCTGCAACTCAGACGAGGAGGTGACATTTTGGCCGTCAATCTGAACAATGACATCGCCCGATTTGACCCCTGCCTTTGCAGCGGAACTGCCCTCCATGAGGCTGTCCACATATACGCCTTTGAAAATTTTAAGCCCCTTGTCGCGGGCCAGGCCAGCGTCCACGGTGCGGATGGTGATGCCGAGGAATCCGCGCTGAACGATACCGTACTCGATGAGGTCGTTCACTGTTTTGCTGACGATATTGGCCGGCACCGCAAAGCCGTATCCCGAATAAGAACCTGTGGGGCTGGCAATGGCCGTGTTGATGCCGATGAGTCCGCCGTCGAGATTGACCAAAGCGCCGCCGCTGTTGCCGGGGTTGATGGCTGCATCGGTTTGTATAAAGCTCTCTACGGCGTATTGTTCGCGCAAGATGTTGATGTTGCGGCCTTTAGCACTCACGATGCCCGCCGTTACGGTAGAGTTGAGGCTAAAAGGATTGCCGACGGCCATGACCCATTCGCCCACTTTTACCTTGTCGGAATCGGCAAAGGCGAGGGCGGAAAGATCTTTTTCTTCAATCTGAATGACGGCGAGGTCGGTATTGGGATCCGTGCCGATCAAGCGGGCTTTGTAGCTGCGGTTGTCGTGCAGCGTCACCTCAATGTCGTCGGCGTCGGCAATGACGTGGTTGTTGGTAACAATGTAGCCATCCTGGCTGATGATGACGCCAGAACCCTCGCCGATGCTGGGTTGAGGATTTCCTCCGCGGGAGTCGGGGCGGTTGCCGCGTGGCCCGAAAAAGTACTCAAACAGGTCGTCTGTGCCGCCAAAGGGATTGGACTCATCGCCTCTGGAGCGGGCCTTGGTAGAGCGAATATGCACCACGGCGTCCATCACTTTTTCGGCAGTGGCGGTGAAGTCGAGGGGGGTGAAATTCCCGTTTTCATCGCGGGTGTACATGGCGCTTTGGGAGGGCGCGCCGTTTACATGTTCTACCCGTACCTTGCCGCCGCCCTGATAATTGGAAACGAGGTGGTAGCCGCCGATGGTGAGCAATGAAGCAAAGACCGCAATCAAGGCGCTGAAAAACATTTGTTGTTTCATAGACTTTTGTCGTTTTGGGTGAAGAAATTATTGATTTTTGCAGTCGCCGGCAGGAATGGCTGCCTGCGTTTTTCTTTTTTTGAAAATACAATTTGCGTTCCAGTTGCCGGCGGTGCTGTCATATTGACAGCGAACTTAACGACATCGGAGTATCTGTATCGTATGCCGGGCGCTGTGGTTCACAGACAAAGGACTGCATGTTCTCGACGAATGGTTGGGACACGAGGTAGAACCTCACGCCGGCGCAGTGTTGCAGCAGGGGTGGAAGCGGTACCGACGGCAGGGAGCATTGGCCGGAGCCGGCGGTAAGAGCGTACGACCCGGCGCCCGCAGCGGGTATAGAGCTGTTAGCTTTGGCAGGCTCTTGCGAAGGTAAAGCTAACAGCGCTTCACAGAGCGGGCGGCTGCCCAAATGCTGACTTTTAAAAAAAAACAGCAAAACAAAAGATATGAATCGGAAAATGAGAATGGGCATGATCGGCGGCGGGCAGGGCGCGTTCATCGGTGCGGTGCATCGGATGGCGGCGGCGTTGGACGGCCAGATCGAATTGGTGTGCGGCGCGTTCAGCAGTGATGCGGCGCGGTCGAAAGCATCGGGCGAGGATTTGTTCCTGCCGGCACACCGGGTGTATGGCAGCTATGAGGAAATGATGGAGCAGGAGCGGGGGCTGCCGGAGGGCGAGCGCATGGATTTTGTGTCTATTGTGACGCCCAACCATGTACACTTCGGGGCGGCCAAAGCGGCGCTGCTCAAGGGTTTTCATGTGGTGTGCGACAAGCCGCTGTGCCTCAATATGGAGGAGGCGCTGGAATTGGAGGCATTGGTGGAGGAAACCGGGCTGCTGTTTGCGCTGACGCATAACTATACCGGCTATCCGATGGTGAAACAGGCCAAAGCCATGATACAGGACGGCGAACTGGGCGCCATTCGCAAGGTGGTGGCCGAGTATCCGCAGGGCTGGCTCTCTACTTTTTTGGAGGGCAGCGACCAGAAACAGGCTGCCTGGCGCACCGATCCGGCGCGTTCGGGGGCTGCCGGCGCGATGGGCGACATAGGCACACATGCGGAAAACCTGCTGGAGTACATCACCGGGCTGCGCATAGATGCTGTTTGTGCCGATCTGACGGCTTTTGTGCCTGGCCGCCGCCTGGACGATGACGGCAATGTGCTGCTGCGATTCGACAACGGCGCGAAGGGCATTCTTTTTGCCAGCCAGATAGCTGCCGGGGAGGAGAATAACCTGAGCATACGGGTGTATGGGGAGAAAGGCGGCATAGAGTGGCGACAAATGGAGCCTAATACACTGACCGTTAGGTGGTTGGACGGGCCGACGCAAATGCTGCGCACGGGCGTGGGGCCGTTGCATCCATCGGCGCAGGCTCATGCGCGGATTCCGGCGGGGCACCCGGAGGGGTACCTGGAGGCGTTTGCCAATATTTATCGGAATTTTGCGCATTGCCTGCGGGCGCGCTTGGAGGGCCGGTCGGCCGATCCGCTGTATGCGGATTTTCCGTCGGTTTCGGATGGGGTGCGGGGTATGCGGTTCATTGAAAAGGTGGTGGAGTCGTCGAGGGAGGAGCAGTGGGTGAGGGTCTGAGAGGGTGAGGGGGTGAGTGGGTGAGTGGGTGAGGGGGTGAGTGGGTGAGGGGTGTTTAGGGGTTCAAGGTTTCGGGTGGGAACGGGCATTGATTCGCGTTTCGAGTTCAAGGTTCCTGGTTGCCACCCTACGTTCGCGGAAATTCGCGCCCTTCGCTAAGATTCGCGTTAAAAACTTTGCGTTTCGGGTTCAATGTTTAAGGTTGAATGCGATAAAAACAAGAGAATATGTTTGCAAGAATATTGGCCATTCCGTTGTTGGTGATTGTTGCGGTGTTGGCATTTCTGAGCTGGAAGGTAAACTTTTCATTATCAGGGTTTATCATTATTCCGTTCGTCCTGGGAGCGATCCTGTTTGTGTTCAGTCCGCAGATCAACTGGTGGTGGTATATCCGGCATCCGCCCGATCTGACGCCCGGCCTGCGCGCCATGATCGAAAAGACGCCGGGCCTGTATCAGCGGCTGAATGCGGAGGAGCAACTGAAGTTCCGGCAGCGGGTGAGCCTGTTTATGATGGCGCAGCAATATCTGCCGCAGGGCGTAGAAAAAGTATCGCCCGATGTAGAGGCAGCAGTGGCGGCTTCAGCGGTGACGCTGACAATGGGCAAAAAAGACTTTCTGTTTCCCAAATACGAAAACATTGTATTGTATCAGCATCCGTTTCCATCGCCGCAGTACCCTGAACTTTTTCACATATCGGAAACACAGGACGAGGACGGGGTCTTGCTTTTTTCGATACAACACCTGATGCTGGGCCTGTTGCAACCCGATCAGTATCTGCACATTGGCCTGTACGAATACGCCAAAGTATATATGCGCAGTTATCCCTTTGCCCGGTATCCGCAGGTGGAGGAGGCGCATTGGCCTGTATTGGAGCGCATCAGCGGTTTTTCCCGGACGGCGATAGAGACGTATCTCAATGTGCCCGATATTTCACTGCCGGCGCTGGCTACGGTTTTTTACTTTACGCAACCGGAGGTGTTTCGCAGCGAGTGGCCGGAGGTATTTGAGCAATTCAGCGTCGTATATCAAGGCTGATAGGCCCTCCATTTGGCCAGTTCCCTGCAATCTTTAAAAGACGGATCAATAGAGATGTAGGTGGTGCTCATTTTTTCTATGACCCACTTGGAGATGTGCTCGCTCTTCTTGGCCTCAACGGCAGCCTTCTGAATTTTGGAATAATCTTGCGAAAGATTGGCCCGGTGCGGCGCTGTTTTGGATTGCAAAACGGCGATGCGGTAGTAGGTTTCGCCGTCCGGCCCGGTAAACTCGAAGGGCTTGGTGATGCCGCCCACCTTGAGCGTATCAATGGCGAAATAGATGTCGGGTTCCAACTCGTTGATCTGGAAGAAAGTATTCTGCGTGGCCGAATTGACCATGCGCCCGTCGTTGTTGTAGCTCTGCACTTCTTTGTGCGAGAAACGTTTCACTGCCAGGGAAAAGCTCATGGAATCGCTGAGAATCAACTGGCGCACCGAATCGAGGGTATTGTAAGCCAATTGCATGTCTTCTGTGGTGATTTCCGGTTTGATGAGAATGTGCCGGGTGCGAATGCTGTTGCCCCTGCGGTCGAGCAACTGAATAAAGTGAAAACCGAATTCCGACTCCACAATGGGCGATATTTCATCCTTTTCCAACTTGTAGGCAGCCGCTTCAAAAGCAGGTACGAACACGCCGCGTTTGGTCCAACCCAGTTCGCCGCCGGCGCGGGCCGAGCCGCCGTCGTCTGAAAACTTAGAGGCGAGCGCTGCAAAATCTTCTCCACCTTCCACGATGCGTTGCCGCAGGCTCTCCAATTTTTTCATAGCTATCTGTCGTTGTTCCTCGTTTACTTTGGGTTTGTAAACGATCTCGCCCACCTCCACTTCTGCATTGAAATAAGGGAGACTGTCACGGGGTATTTTGTTAAAAAATGCCTTTACTTCTGAGGGTGTGATGGTGATGCCACTTTTGATCTGACCCTCCATGCGCTCGGTGAGCATCTGGTTTTTCAGGTCTTCCCGCATCTGGTCTTTCACCTCGGCAATGCTCTGGCCGTAGTAATCCTCAAAGGCCGACACTTCGTTGTTCATGTAGGTGAGAATGCGTTCGATGCGCGCATTGATCTGGTCTTCCACCTCTGCATCGGATACCTCTACGCTGTCCAATTTGGCTTGGTTGAGCAGCAGTTTGGAGAGCATGATGTTGTCTAAAATAGCGCAACGGGCATCCGGAGGCAGTACGCCACGCTGTGATTCGAGGTAGGAATGTTGCTCTTCCAGTTCAGAAAGCAGGATCAACTCGCTGCCCACCACGGCCACTACTTTGTCGAGTACGGCGCGCTGTTGTGCAAATCCCTGCCCGACGGCGAAACAAAGCGCAATGAAAAGAAAGAATTTGGTTTTCATATTTTGAAGTGTCTTGTTGTTTTTAAAATTCAAGGTTTCGGGTTTCATCCGCCGAACCACGCCACAGGC
>DDUV01000029.1:24846-25399 GCA_002344975.1 Saprospiraceae bacterium UBA2329
GCCTACTGCCTACCTCTTACCTGAGAATCTCCACATTGCCCTTTCGCATTTCGATATCGTACATATCGTTTTTTTTCTCTTCGAGCAATTTATCAATGCGGCTGCGCAAAATGAAGCGCCGGGCCTGCTCCTCTATGTAGCTGAACGGCGCTATTTCCTGCCGGTTTTTCAGTTCGAGGATGCGCAAAAAGTACTCGTACTGATCGTCGCGCAGGGTGATTTCGCGTTTACCGCCGGGATGATCGGCAGACAGTAGTCCGGCGGGCAATTCGGCGGCAATGTCTTCCACCTTGTGCCAGGTACTGTCTTCCAGCAGGTGCGATTCTGCAAACTCCGAGCAGTATTTTACCAAGCCGGCGTAATCTTCCGGTCGTTCGCTGTTCCATAGACGGCGCAATTCGTCAATTTGGTAAACCGGTCGGGGCATTTTTATAAAAAAACACCGCATAATGGGCGTTTCGAGCTGGTATTGCTCTTTGTTGTTTTCATAAAAAGCCTGTAGTTCCTGCTGCGTAACGGTGGAGTCCAACAGTTGCTCTACCAAAAACTGCTC
>DDUV01000038.1 GCA_002344975.1 Saprospiraceae bacterium UBA2329
TGTCAACGTACGATCAACTCATTGAAAAAGGCAGAGCCGAGGGCATTGAAAAAGGCATTGAAAAAGGCATTGAAAAAGGCATTGAAAAAGGCAAAATCGAAGTAGCACTCAATGCGTTTGCCAATGGGCTTTCTATTCAATTGATTGCCAACATCACCGAGATGGAAGAAGCTGAAGTAACCCGGATTTTGAAAGAACACGGCATGATGTAATGCCTCCGGTTTATCAGGTTTTACTGACCTAACCCTTCCAATAAGGCCCGCGCCACGTCCTCAGGCGTATCCACTCCGATGGTTTCAAACGGCGTCACGGAGACGGCAATGGAATAGCCTGCATCTAACCAGCGCAATTGCTCCAGCGATTCTGCCCGCTCATGGGCGCTCATGGGCAAGTGGGTCAGTTCCGACAACACTTCCCTCCGAAAAGCATAAAGCCCGATGTGTTTGTAAAAATCAATGTCCCCCGGCCACTCCGCTTCGGGTATGCCGCGCAGATATGGAATGGGGCTGCGACTGAAATACAGTGCCCGCCCGCGCTCGTTGAAGACTACTTTTACTACATTGGGATTGAAAACATCTTCGCGGCGGTCCATTTTTTTGGCTAAAGTGGCAATGCCCGCATCGGAAGAATGGAGCAGCGGCTCCAAAGCTGCTTCTATCTGCTCAGGCCGGATGAAGGGTTCATCGCCCTGAATGTTCACCACAATGTCAAACCCCGACAAGGCCTCTGCCACTTCTGCACAGCGGTCGGTACCCGATGCGTGATCGCTGCGCGTCATCACAGCCTGCCCGCCAAAATCGAGTACATGCCGCAGAATGCGCTCATCGTCGGTAGCCACCACAACTTCTTGAATACAAGTAGTTTGGCGCACTTGCCGATACACCCGCTCAATGAGCGACTGCCCCCCGATGTCGGCCAATGGTTTGCCCGGAAAGCGCGTGGAAGCATATCTGGCAGGAATGATGCCGGCTATTTTCATGCGTACAAATTTTACTCGTGCAAATCGTAGCTCCAGGAAATGGTGGCCACTTTTTCCACCATGCGCGTCACGGAGCAGTATTTTTCCATCGAAAGCTGGATGGCGCGCTCGGCTTTGGCAGCATCTAAGGGGCCGTACAGGTCGTAGTGTACATGTATGGTTTTGAATACTTCGGGAATGGCGCCTTCTTCGCGCTCGCCGGTTACAGACACTTTGATGTCGCGCAATTCCTGGCGCTTTTTCTTCATAATGAGGATGACATCTATGGAGCTGCAAGCCCCCAAGGCTGAGAGTAGCATCTGCATGGGGCGCATGCCTTTGCCGGTGCCGCCGATGGCCGGGGAAGCGTCGGTTTCAACGGTATTGCCGTCTTCGTTGACAGCCTGAAGGTGGTAGTCGCCACTGAGACGACGCAATTCGATTTTCATAAGGTAATTTTCCACAAAGATAGCGATTAAGCCTTTACTTTGCTTTGTGAACCAGATCACAATAGGCCTGATTTTCCTCGGATGCGCAGCCGCTGCTGGTTATGCGTTGCTCTGTTTTTGGGTTGTTCGCAACTGGCGCAGACTGCCCGAATGGACGGTGCCGGAGGCGTTTGTTCCGCACACTTCGGTCAGCGTGGTCATTCCGGCCCGCAATGAAGCCGCCGGCATTGAAGCCTGTCTGCGCTCGGTTTTTCAGCAAAACTACCCCCCGCATTTGCTCGAAATCATCGTAGTGGACGATCACTCCGAAGACGATACAGTTGCCATAGTGGGAAGTCTGAATTTGCCCAACCTGCGCCTGCTCCGTCTAGCCGATTTTGTGCAGCCCGGCGCTACTACCTCCTTCAAAAAAAAGGCCATCAAAACAGCCATAGCTCATGCTCGCGGCGAACTGATCGTCACCACCGACGCCGACTGCACCGCCCCGCCCGACTGGCTGCCTGCCATCGTCTCGCTGTACGAACAACGCCGCCCGAAAGCCATTCTCGCATCGGTGGGACTGGCCCCGGCAGCCAACAAAATGGAGCGGTTTCAGGCATTGGACATGGCCGGGCTGATGCTTTGTTCCGGCGCAATCGCGCATCGCGGGATGCCTCTGCTGGCCAACGGCGCCAATCTGGCTTACGCCAAAACTGCCTTTGAAGCGGTGCAGGGTTTCGACGGCATTGACCACCTCGCTTCCGGCGACGACCTGATGTTGGTACACAAAATAGCCGCCGCTTTTCCGGGGCAGGTATTGTTTTTAAAACACCAGAGCAGCACCGTTCTCACCGCGCCCAAACCCGATGCAACCTCCTTTTGGCAGCAACGCATCCGCTGGGCCACCAAGACCTCGCATTATCGCCGGCCCGGCATGACGGCGGTGTTGGGAGGTATCTGGCTGTTTTGTTGTCTCATTTTACTGTTGCCTTTACTGGCGATCGGTCAGGCGGTAACTTCAGGTTACCTCCTGACTTGCGGGTGTTGGGCTTCAGCAGCCCTGTTTTTTCTCATCAAAACCCTTTCCGACCGCTACCTCCTGGGCGAAGCCGCCAGTTTTTTCAAACGGCCCGATCTCCTGCACAGATTCCTTTATTCCGAAGTGCTTCACCTCCTCTACATGACAGCCATTGGGCTGGGTGGACTGTTGAAAAAGCGATATGAATGGAAGGGGCGGCAGGTGAAGTAGAACGGGGAAGCAATACGACATTGCCTCCCCGTTTTTGATATATGCAACAGCACCTCGTACCTACCGCACACGCAGTTTGAAGCGCCCGTTGGTAAACCTCAGCGTGTCCGGCGTATCGAAGAAATCGCGGGATGGGTCTTTGATCAGTTCTACCTGAAAGCGGCCCTCTACTTCCTGTTTCACAGGATCGTACTTGTCTAATGCGAAAAAGTGAAAGGCCGTGTCGGAGGAAGAATGGTATATCTCGCCTACTAGATCGCCGTCTGAGAGCCAGGTACCGTAACTGGCATAGTTGCCTCTGTCTATTAAAAACTCCGGATATTCCCGTATAGAGTAAGTACCTATTTTCAAAGGCAACCAGTCAAAACTTAATGATTCTCGAGGAATTCCATTCTTTGTCACAACGAAGTAGAACCCGTTAGTGTCTATGTCAACGTACAAGTCCTGTTTCCAATTCATATAAGCATACCACGGCTCTCCATTGAGCAGTGCAGAAACATGGCTATTAAATTCATCAGGGTCAGGTATCAACCTAGCGTCGTCATCTTTTTTACAAGAAAAAAGCATCGCAACAGCAAAGAACAGGGATACAATGAATATTCTACTCATGGTGGTTTTATTTTTAGTGTTTGACAATGGGGTTACAGACTACTCCATGAGGCGTCACAATGCGCAGGCGGTATATTCCCGGCGGCAGTGTCGTACTTTGAAACCAAGTATAAATGGTACCCACCTGTACGTCTTTCCATTGTTGGCTTTGCAAAATGGCGCCGTCAGAAGAAAGCAGGTCGGCATACATATACTCTTGCGGCGACTCTACTTTCAACGCGGTATTGATGCGCTCTCGGGCAGGGTTGGGCCACACGTGCATGGAGACGGCAGTATTCTGTGCAGTTTGGCCCGCCGATGCTCTGAAAAAATATTCGTAGCAATCTCCCGCGTATTCCGGCCTTATTTCGTGAAATTCTGTTATAGTCATGCCATTGCCGGCAGTAATGGTGAGCCGGACATACACTGTTTCACCCACATCTCCCAGTGGAATGGAAATATTGGGATTGCTTACCCCGATGGGGCTGAATGGCCCCATGAATGATGTAGTGGATATTTCCCATGTATAAATATAGGGCGTCGGAGCATTGCCAGTAATGTATGCTTTCAGATTAGCGCTTTGAAACGGACAGCCTGAAACAGGGCCTTCAATAAAAACCGACAGCTCGGCCCCCGTTCTCCAATTGGCTACGTCACAACCGACGTTCCTTATCTGGCGGGCATTGTCACGGATGCCGGCTATGCCTGTGGCTGCTCCTCTGTATTCGATAGCGGGATTGGAATAGTGAAGAAACCTCACTTCATCACGCCCGTTTTCATCAATACCAATGGTGTGCATGATTGTGTGGCCTGCAGGGCGTCCCCATCCTAAGAATCCACCTCGATACCGGAAACGGTGTCCATGTTGGAACTCGCCATTGGGGTCGTTTTGCTCTTGATGTCTGCATTGCATCAAGTGTGCCAATTCATGTTGGAAGGTCAGTCGTCTTTTTGCGTCATCTGTAGCTTCTACCACCACAAAAGCATCACGTTCGGGGATCACTTGGCGGCCGGGCAGTTCGAGACCAAGCGCTGCGCCAAAAATATCAAAAACATCTTGACCCAAAACGGCTAAGTAATCCACATTGGAGTAATAGACAACGATATCGGCCCCCAAATTCCCGCGTAAAGCCTGATTCTCATTTCTAAGACGAACTAAATCCTCCAATACGTTAAATTGTTGAGGGTTAGGCAAATTGAATTCAAGCGCATCCAATAACTCGAAGCGAATATTTTCATTAAAAATGCCGCTGTTGCGCAGAGCCTCGTTGGTTTTGTTTATGTCTTCAATTGCCCGCGCTCGTATATCGCCCATCACATTGGATGGGGCATCGAAAAGAACAAGCACCTGAATAACGCAAAAGGTATTTCTTGTTTCCACTTGTTCGTTATCATGCTCTTCGTGGAACGTTCCGCCGCCGCCGCCGGATGAAATGCAGTATTCAGGCAAAGCACTGTTTTTTACTGCCCGCAAACACCACTTCCCGTCTTTCAAATCCCGAATTTCAAACGCGCGATCATCCACCCGAATCATGCCTACGGCCGTGCCGTTATGCCGCACCACCGAGAGGTCGCCAGTGCTGCATGCGCCGTAGGGGTCGTCGTTTTCCATTACATTGGCCAACACTACATAGTCGCCGTTGGGGTACGACACACGCTTGGTGGCCTGACAGAATACTGTCGGGCAGCCTCCGGGCAGAGCTATTTTGAATCGGCTTAACGAATCCATACGGGTGAAATCTATCGGGTTCATCACATAGAGCGTGTCGTTGGGATTTTCGTTCTGCAACAGGTTCCATCGGCTGAGTTGTTGCGATGTGAACGTCGAAACAGGAAAACCCGGCAAAATCTCAATCAGCGATTGAGCGTACGTTGGGCCGAAGCCGGCAAGAAAAAGGATCAGAATGGCCGTGAGCCGTGAGCCGTGAGCCGTGAGCCGTGAGGGATAAGTTGATCATAACGGTAAGATTTTTTAGTTCAGTTACAAAGGTAGGAAATCGCTTGAAATTCATTACACTATTTTGTGCCTATGTTTTAATTCAACTTTTTACCCTACAAAATACAAGGCAAGCAATATGCTTATCCCGAAGGCTTTACCTCCCGCCAAAATCGTCGCTATGCCATTGCGGGACATGCTCCTTCGCAGATCAAAACTTACAGCGTTCGGAAGACTGCGGAAATCTTCCCAAAACACTTATCTTTACCGCCCGAACATCAACACCTTGAAGTAAAATGCTCTTCTCGCAGGTCATAGGCCAGAAAACAGTGCAGGCGCAGTTGCTCCGCATGGTGCAGTCCGACAGGCTGCCTCATGCCCTCTTGCTGCTGGGGCCTCCGGGATCGGGCAAGCGCACACTGGCTTTGGCCCTGGCGCAATATGTGCTTTGCGATGCTCCCGGCCCCACCGACGCCTGCGGAGCGTGCCGTTCCTGCCGTTCGGTAGAAGGGATGAAGCACCCCGATCTGCATTTTTCCTACCCCACTGCCGGGGCCAACGCCATCAGCGAGCATTTTCTGGATGCCTGGCGCACGCGCATGGCCGAATCGCCTTACTTTGATGTGTTCGACTGGATCAAAACCATCGGCAAAGAGAGCAATCAGGGCAACATCACCAAAGACGAATGTGTGAACATCGTGCGCAAGGTGAGCCTCAAAGCCTTCATGGGCCGCCGGAAAATTTTGCTGATGTGGCTGCCCGAATTTTTGGGCAAAGAAGGCAATCGCCTGCTCAAACTCATCGAAGAGCCGCCCGACGACACGCTGTTCGTGCTGCTGGCCGAAAATCCGGAGCGCATTTTGCCCACCATTTTGTCGCGATGCCAGATCGTGCGGACAGGTCCCATTGACGATGCGGATGTCTCCGAAGGGCTTCAACGCATCAAAGGCGTCTCTCCCGAACAGGCAGACACCACCGCCCTGCTGGCCGACGGCAACTTTTATCTGGCTTTACAATTGGCCGGTAATCAGGAGAATAACTACGCCGATTTGTTTGTGGAATGGTTGCGTGCCTGCCACCAGAACTCCGGCATCGGTTGGGTAAAAATAGCAGAGCGCATCGCCGAAATCGGCCGCGAGCCGCAAAAATACCTCATCACTTACGGGCTGCATTTTTTGCGCGAGGCACTCATTCACAGCCTCACCGACCAATTGCCGCCGCGGCTCGGAGGTCAACAACTCGTAACGGCTCAAAAGCTCATGGCCGCCGGCTTAGATGCCGAGCGCATCGGGGCTATGTCGGCGCTGCTCACCGACTGCCACTACCATGTGGAGCGCAACGCAAACGCCAAAGTTTTGTTTCTCAATACGTCCATCCGCTTGCACCGCATCATGCGGCAGCCGGCGGAAGTATGGGCGGCAACACGCTGAATCACGGCCCGAAAAGCCGGGCCTTTTTATCATAAATCCATCATAAATTGTTGAAAAATAATGGGATGTGCAGGATGTTCAATTTCTAAAAATACGGGGGCCGATGCCAAAGGATGCGGCGGCGGATGCTCCTCCAACGGCTGTTCGAGCGGCGGATGCAATCGCCTCAATACTTTCGACTGGCTCACCTACCTCGAACTCGACGACGCCGAACCCTTTCAGTATGCGGAGGTCAGTTTCAAAAACGGCGCCCGCAAGAGTTTTTTCCGCAACCCCGAAACGGCGCGGGTCAGCACCGGCGACTGGGTGCTCGTGGAATCCCTCAACGGCTACGATGTGGGGCGCATTTCCCTTTCGGGCGATTTGGTGCGCCTGCAAATGAAGCGCAAACGCTGCAATATAGACCATGTGCAACAAAGCATCATCCGGCGTGCCAACGAGCGCGATCTGGAGCGTATGCAGGAGGCGCGTTCCCGCGAACGCGATACCATCGTATTGGCCAGAGCCATTGCCCGTTCGCTCAAAATCAATATGAAAATAGGCGACGTGGAATATCAGGGCGACGGTCGCAAAGCCACTTTTTTCTACACTGCTGATGGTCGCGTGGACTTTAGGGAACTGATTCGCCAGTATGCCCGCGAGTTTTCCGTCAAAATAGAAATGCGGCAAATCGGCGCCCGGCAGGAATCGGCCCGCATCGGCGGCATCGGCGCTTGTGGCCGCGAATTGTGCTGCTCCACCTGGCTCAGCGATTTCAAATCGGTGAACACGGCGGCGGCCCGCTATCAAAACTTAGCCATCAATCAGTCCAAACTCTCCGGCCAATGCGGTCGCCTCAAGTGCTGCCTCAACTACGAGTTGGACACCTACATGGACGCGCTCAAGGGCTTCCCCGACGACGCCGAAAAACTGCAAACCAAGGAAGGGGTGGCCGTTTTGGTGAAAACCGACATCTTCCGCCAGCTCATGTTTTATGCGTATGAACATGAGGGCGGACGCGGCAAGATTTATGCATTGGATGCCAAGCAGGTACACGCCATCGTAGAGATGAACAAAAATCGCGAGCGCCCCACCAGTCTCGGCGATGTGCAGGTGGTGCAGGCCAGTACCCGTGGTGAAGACGAACCGGAAGTGGATTACAGCGACGTGACCGGGGCCATCGAACTGCCCGACGAAGAACGCCGCCGCCGCAAAAAGAAAAAGAAAAAACCGCAGGGCAGAGGCGGCGAAGGCGGCCCGCAGCAAGGCAACCGCCCCGGCAATCCGAATGCTCCGCGCGAACCGAGAGACAACAACCGGAATCAGCAAAACCGCCCGAGACAAAACGGCGGCGATGCCGAGCCGGGCAAAAACGACGGCAACAACTCCGGCCAGCGCCGCAATGAAAATCGCCCGCCGCGCCGAGACGACAACCGCCCGCCGAAACAAAGTGACGGGAACAACGAGGCCGGTAAGAACGAGGGCAATAATTCCCGCCCGCCTCGCAACGAAAACCGCCCGCCGCGCCGCAAAGACCGGCCCGGCAACAACGATCGGCGCCCGCCTCGCGATGATAACAACAACAATGACCAACCAAAGCAGTAGTTTCTCATCATGAAATTTGACGTAACCGTAATCGGATCAGGCCCGGGCGGGTATGTGGCCGCCATTCGCGCCGCACAGCTCGGCCTCAAAACAGCCATCATAGAGCGCTACAATACATTGGGCGGCACCTGCCTCAACGTGGGTTGCATCCCATCCAAAGCCCTGCTCGATTCCTCCGAGCACTACCACAACGCGCACGAAAAATTCTCGCAGCACGGCATTCTGCTCAGCAATCTGCAAGTGGACATGCCGCAGATGATTCGCCGCAAAAACGAGGTGGTGGACCAAACCGTGAAGGGCCTCGATTTTTTGATGAAGAAAAACAAAATCGAAGTTTTTCGCGGGCATGGCGCCTTCCTCGGCCCGAACCGCATCCAAATCACTGCCGCCGACGGCGCCGTCACGGAAATCGAAACCGACAAAACGATCATTGCCACGGGGTCAAAGCCCATCACGCCGCCTGCTTTCAATTATGACAAAAAGCGGGTCATCACCTCCACCGAAGCGCTCAACATTGAGCAAGTGCCCTCGCGCATGGTCATCATCGGCGGCGGCGTCATCGGCCTCGAACTCGGCTCTGTTTTCGGCAGGTTAGGCGCCAAAATTGACGTGGTGGAGTTCCTCGACCGCATCATTCCTACCATGGACGGCGATTGCAGCAAAGAACTGATGCGTTCGCTCAAAAAAGTCAACATGAATTTCCACCTGCGCCATGCCGTCACTTCGGTGAAAGCCACAGATACCGGCGTGGAAGTGGAGGTGCAAAAGCGCGATTCGGAGGAAAAATTTACGATTGAGGCCGATTACTGCCTCGTGGCCATTGGTCGCCGCCCTTATACAGACGGGCTGGGCTTGGACAAAGCCGGCGTGCAGTTGGACGACAAAGGCCGCGTCTTGGTCAACGATCATTTAGAAACCAATGTACCCGGTATTTATGCCATCGGCGATGTGATTCGCGGGGCCATGCTGGCGCACAAAGCCGAAGAAGAAGGCGTGCTGGTTGCTGAGACGATTGCCGGTCAGAAGCCGCATATTGACTACAATCTCATTCCGGGAGTGGTTTATACCTGGCCGGAGGTGGCCGCCGTGGGGCGCACCGAGGAGCAACTCAAAGAAGAAGGCATTCCTTACAAATCGGGCAAGTTTCCGTTCAAAGCATTGGGCCGCGCCCGCGCCAGCACCGACGTGGACGGCATGGTGAAGGTACTCAGCCACAAAGATACCGACGAGATATTGGGCGTACACATTGTTGGCCCCCGCGCTGCCGACATGATTGCAGAAGCAGTGGCGCTGATGGAGTTTCGGGCTTCCGCCGAAGACGCCGCCCGCATGAGTCACGCGCATCCTACTTATACAGAGGCGTTTAAGGAAGCTGCATTGGCGGCTACGGCCAACCGGGCTATACACGTCTGAGGGGGAAGTGCTTTCTCACTCCACCTCGCCCTGCACGCTGAGTACGTCCGGGCCTTTGACGCCGTGGAAAAACACTTTGACGGTTTTGTAAAAATAGCCGACTTGCGCCGCATTGTACTCCACCAAAACGGAGGCCGTATCTCCCGGTGGTATGGGCATTTCGGGCCAGTCAACGGCGGTGCAGCCGCAGGGCGTGCGTACGTTGTCTATGAGCAATGGGCGAGAGCTTTTGTTTTTTAAAACGAACCGATGCTGTGCCGGGCGGCCGCGGGTGAGCAACCCGAAATCGTAGTCTTTAACGCCCGTCCATTCTGCCGGCCGGGCCGTATCGCCGGCAAAGGCAGACAGCAGGAGCAGGCCGGACACAAGCAGGGCAAGGGTTTGTTTTTGCATGAAAATCAAGGATTTACCGTGTGAAAGGCAACGATTTTTACAGGAGTGCCCCACATAAAAATATCGAACTCCTCATCCGCTTCTTCCACCGTAACTTTCACCGTGCGGTTTTCAAACTTGAGTTGTTCAGGCATGTTCACCGGTCGCCATTCGCGGCCCTGCGCATCCACGATGCCCCAGCAGCCCGGGCCTACTGCCACGCGCGTCACTTTGCCCTCTATTGCTTGCTTTTTCATATTGGTTATGGTTGGTTGTTGTCTGATGGATGGGGCGCCCATTGTTCCATAAAAGACTGAATCTGTCCGATGGCCTCCGCCTGTTGCATCATCATTTCCTTGATGGTTCGGATTTCGTCGGGAACAGAAGTGCCGTTGTGAGCAGGCGCTCCGTGGAAGCCATTGTGAGCGGGGGCGCCGTTGTGCGTGGCCGGGGCAGGATCAGTCAGAATCATCGGCTCCAGCCCCGACAGCAGGTAAGCGGGGTTGAGGCGGTACTGCTCTGTGGCTTTGCGCAACAACTCTACTGTGACCTCCCGACGGCCATTGACGATTTCGGAAAAACTTTGCGGGAGGTAACCCAGCGACACGGCAAACTGCCTCCCCGAACGCACCTTGTTGGTGCTTTTGAGTTGCTCAAAGCAGTCTAAAAATCGCTTGGTTACCGTGTTCATATATAGGCGACGAGGCTAAACGGGCGCTGCGTCAAACAAAAATAGTACTTTATTGCACCCGGCAATGCCTGCGGGCAAAAATTTTTGCCTAAAATCCTGTATCTTTGCGTCCTAACTTAATATTGACACTTTGAAATTTTCAGAATTCGGACTTACCGAAGCCCTCATGGAAGGGCTTGAAGCCATGCGCTTCGATAATGCGACCCCCATACAGGAACAAGCCATTCCGGCCATCATGGAAGGGCGCGATGTGTTGGCCTGCGCACAGACCGGCACCGGCAAAACCGCCGCTTTTTTGCTTCCCGTTTTACACCGCATCACCGAGGCGCCGCCCACAGGCATTGATACGCTCATCATTGTGCCCACCCGCGAACTCGCCATGCAGATAGATCAGCAACTCGAAGGGTTTTCCTACTTCACGCCCGTCAGTGCGGTAGCCATTTACGGCGGTCGCGACGGCCATTCGATGGAATTGGAGCGCAATGCCCTCAAAAAAGGAGCGCCCATCGTGATTGCCACGCCCGGCCGCTTCATTGCCCACCTCGATCTGGGCTACGTCAACCTCTCTACGGTGCGGCACCTCATTTTGGACGAAGCCGACCGCATGTTGGACATGGGTTTTGCGCCCGACATCAACAAGATCACAAGCCAGGTGCCGCGTTCCCGCCAAACGCTCATGTTTTCGGCCACCATGCCGCCGCAGATTCGCAAGTTTGTCAAAGACCTGATGCGCAATCCGCTCGAAATCACCATTGCAGTTTCCCGGCCTGCCGAAAAAATACGCCAGTTGGCCTTCGAGGTGGAAGACGAGGCCAAATACCCATTGGTGGAACGCCTGCTCGCAGAGCGCGAAAACTTGGAGCGCGTCATCATTTTTGCAGGTTCCAAAATCAAAGTACGCGAAGTCGCACAGCGCCTCTCCAAACGGGGCATGAAAGTAGCGGCCATCCACTCAGACCTCGAACAGGCCGAGCGCGAAGAACGGCTCCTCGCTTTTCGCAACGGTTCGCTGCCTGTTGTAGTAGCTACCGACGTACTCTCCAGGGGTATAGATGTGAAGGGCATAGATATGGTCATCAATTTTGATGTGCCCGGCGATGCCGAAGACTATGTACACCGCATTGGGCGCACCGCCCGCGCCGAGGCCATGGGGGAAGCCATCACGTTCATCAATCGCAAAGACCGCATGCGTTTTGGCCGCATTGAAAAACTGATAGGCCGCGTCATTGAAAAGGAAAGAATCGGTGGCGAATCCGGCCCATCAGGCGATGCGCAGCGTCAGGAGCGCGGCGAGCGCCGTCAAAGGCCGCCCCGCAGGTCGAATTCATCGCAGCAGGGCAATGCCCCCCGGCAGCAACGCCCCCCCCAACAGGGCGATGCCGGAGCTGGTCAGGCATCATCTGCCGAGCAGCAAAAGAAGAAGCGCAGAAACAAGCGGAAAAACCGCAGCGGCGGGCCAAGACCGGACAATGCGCCGCCGAGGCAGGATTCATAAAATTCTAAACTATGGCTGGTCTCAACGATGACACAACGCTGTTCTTGGACACTCTGAACCACCCGCTTCGTGCGGATATCGAGGTGCTGAGGCATCTGATTTTGAGCGCAGACGACAGGCTGGCGGAGAACACCAAATGGAATGCGCCCAATTACAGCGTCGGAGGCGAAGACCGAGTCACCATGCGGATTCAGCCACCGAGGCATTTACAAGTGATTTTTCATCGCGGCGCCAAAAAGCTTGACCAACCCTCCACAAGAATCATCGAAGACAACGCCCGTCTCCTGGCCTGGAAAGAAAATGACCGGGCCGTTGCGACCTTTAAAACCCTGGCCGACATGGAGAAAAGCCGGCTGGATTTTATCAAAATCATACAAGACTGGATAGAGGCTACCTGCGTGTGATTTCAAATGGCGGCACTGTCGTCTTTTATCACAAATTCTCTGAAATTGCCAGGGTGAACGACTTTGAAGTGGGCATCGGGATAGGCATTGGCCCACCCTGTCGGCGCCTTAGCATTCGGTTTGCTCCATTTCATTTCATAGCCATACAACTGCCCGCCTCGCTCTTCTATCCAGTCTATCTCCTGCTGG
Source organism: Saprospiraceae bacterium UBA2329 (assembly GCA_002344975.1). Classification (GTDB taxonomy): domain Bacteria; phylum Bacteroidota; class Bacteroidia; order Chitinophagales; family Saprospiraceae; genus UBA2329. The sequence goes on from DDUV01000038.1 coordinate 12,738, forward strand.
TCGTAAGTGCGCCAAAAGAAATTATTGGACATGAGACGGGTATAATGCTGGTATTTGATGCGTTCGCTCAGAATGAAATTCTCCCACAAGGCGCCTTGATCGTTTCTCAATTCGATGGGATTGAAATTGGAAATGAGTGTGTTGCGGATGCCGTTGTCAACAAAATACCACTTGGAATTTTTGGTAATTTCCTTTCGCAAGTTGCGGGAGTACCCTCGTACATTAAAAATGATAAATACCTCTGCCAGCAGATTCAGGTAGCGTTCAACGGTGTTTTTGTCCATGGACAATTGCCTGCCAAGCTCGCTGAGAGAAACTTCGCTGCCTGTCTGGAATGCTAAAAGGCGGAGCAAGTCTGTTATTTTGTGTGTATTGCGCAATCCTTCCAGTTCCAGAATGTCCTTGAGCAGGTAATCTCGAACCATTTCGGTGAGATAGGCCACTTTGTCTTGTCTGTCAGGTAAATGCAATAACTCCGGATAAGAACCCAGTACTAAGCGCTCCTGCATACGACTCTGTTGAGTGAGGTAGTCTTCGTCATAAGAAAACTCCAGCTCTGACGGCGGGAACATATAAAACGTCCATTTTCGTCCGGTCAAAGGTTCTCCCAATTGCCGGTTGAGATCGAAAGCGGAAGACCCGGTAGCAATGATTTTCAAACCCTCCACATGATCTATGAAAAGTTTCAATACAGCCCCGATCTCCCTGATTTTCTGAGCCTCGTCAATGACTAAAAGTTTTTTTCCACCTGTCAGGTTGCGATAGTGTTCAACACTGCGATGCTCCAGTAGTTTCCCCAGCTCAATATCTTCCCCGCTCCAATACAGATATGGCTCCGAGACTTCTTCTAAAAACAGGTTCAGTAAAAAGGTCTTACCCACGCGCCTCGGCCCCAATAAAAGCAAGACTTTTCCGGGCATCAATTTAGACGATAATTGGTCGTACAAACTTCTTTTTAGTACTTTCATAACATTGGCAGCCGATGGTTTACGGTCGGGCTACTGCCGCAAATATAAATCAAATTCACCGAATTAACGTTAATTCAGTGAATCAATTCTCTTTATTTGGCTAAATTCGGTGAATTGGCGTGGTGTGGCCCAAAACATGTTGGTTAAATCCTGAAGGTCTTCTGAACAGAAACCAATGGATATCAAAACAAAAATCAGGCAGCGTCCGTGAGTACTTTAATTTTACATTTGCAGTCTGAATTATTCGAGCAAACCAATAACACGCTATGAAACTATCAACAACCCTGCGCATCTTTGCCACGGTATGCCTGCTCCAACTTGCCACCGTGCTTCCCGCCCAGCAACCCGACGTATTGGAAGAACTACCCCGGACTATTCAAAAAACAACAAAGCCGCCCGCCCCTGCCGGTTACGCCTACAACGACTACGGCCAGATCGTTACGGCTCAGCAGGCGTATTGGAGCGAGTTGGGCAGCCACTATACCCGTAAATTTTCCCAGAATGGCAAAAACGGCATGAAGGCTCAGGACGGAACCGTACTCATCCCCGCCGAATACGACGACCTGCACTTCCAATACTGCGGCTTCATGGTGGCATCGAAAGAGGGGAAATTCGGTGTCATCAACGAGGCCAACAAGGTGGTCATTCCTTTCGACTATAAACGGCTTGAGTTGCTTTACAAACCATTAGCATTTCAGGTGCCCAAAGGCGTTCCCTTAGAAGACCTTCGCCTGCTCGCCACCCGCGACGACGGGCAGTCGGGCCTCCTCAACGGAAAAGGTGAACTTGTTTTTCCTTTCCGTGAAAACCGCTACGTCCAAGTGGCCTATTTCTACCCTGCTGCGCGTACCACGCAGGGCTATGTGACCACCGAACTGCCTGACTACCAGTCTGCCATGCGCCAAACGGCACTGATCTACCACCAACCGGATGAAAAAGGCATAGTGGCAATGGACGGCAAAATCCTCCTGCCCTTCGAATATGCAGCCATAGATGTCTCGTATGGAACCGACGAGCGCCCAGCAGAACATCCAGAATGGGTACAGGTTTGCAGCGCAGACAACGCGTGCGGTATTTTTGATATGCGCCGCCGTGCCTGGATGATCGAACCCAAGTTTTATGGGGGCATAGCGCTGATGCAGGCCTCGCCGTCGCTTTTTGTCACCCAAGCCGAAACGGAGCCGGATGAGCATGGCGTGACCTATACCCGATACGGCGTCATTGACAGCACCGGACGCACGGTACTACCTTTTGAATATATGGAATTCGGCCTTTCATTCCTCTATCAGAGCCGGTTGCATATCTGGGCGCAGAAGATGGGCAAATGGGGCGTGGTGGACATAGACAATAAAGTGGTGATGCCCTTTGAACATCCTAAAGTCATCCAACACTTGAAAATGGAGCGCGGGCCGCATTTTTCACTCAAAGACCCCGCGGGAGAGCTCTTTGGTGTGCTTTCTTTGGAGGGCAAATTGGCGGTACCGTTGAAATACAAATGGTTGGGCGATCAAAACGGGCGTCTGATCATTTTCGTAAACGAGCAGATGAAGTGCGGATTGGTCAACGATCAGGGCCGGGAAGTCTTGCCGGGCATTTATACAGATATTCAGTTGCTCAGGCATGGCTTTTTTTACATCAATGCAGAAAGCAAGCTGGGTCTTGTTGATCCTTCGGGGAAAATATTGGCGCAACCGACTTACCGAGGCGCCTATCTGGAGAACACGCTGCCTGCTTTTTCCGGCGACTTCAAAGCCAAAGGCATTCCCGAAGCGGAGGTCGTGACGGTGCTGACCCGCGAGGACGGGGCGGCTGTTGTTGTTTTGAAGAATGGAAAAATGATCGGTCTGGACTAAAACAACTCTATGCGCATCTTACAGTTTCTTCTTGCTCTTTTTACCTGTTTGCCCCTCTTCGCACAGGTGGATGCCCCTATGGTACAGATAAACCGGGAATTGGAATCCGCCTACCGCGATTCAGTCGCAAGACACGAAGATTTCGGCGCTATCCTGCATTACCAACCGCATCGTTGCCGAAGCCGATATGGGCGTTTCGGTTGGGTGGACAAATACCATAAAGTGGTCATTCCATTTGATTATCAGGAGTTTCCTGAGTATTTATCAGACTTCAATCCAGCTAAAAAAGAAGGAAAACATGGTGCTGTTGATGCTAAAGGAAAGACCATTGTTCCTTTCAAATACTCGTCTTTATCTCCTTATTACGCGCAGCGATTGGTCATTTGCAGGGATGGATCGTACCAAATAACCGTTTTCGACTTTGAGGGCCGGGTCGTTATTCCCGAAGAAAAGTTATACAATATCTGGCTCTTCAACGACAGTACGCTGGCCGTGCAGGACTTCAGCAAGAAAGACGTCAGAACCTATGATCTTCGGGGGCGGCCCATTAAAACCTGGGCATATTCGCACATCTACCATTTTTCTTCCGGCCGCATTCTTACAAGCCGGGACACCCTGATGGGGTTGGGCACGGCTACCACGCATGGAATGCTGGACCCCGGCGGAAAGGTGCTCGTGCCTTTGGAATATACCAGCATTGAATGGGAAAAAGGCGATTGGGCGAGAGTCGCCAATTACAAAACCAAAACAGGCGGTCTGTTCCAGATCAGCACACAGACACTTCACCCCGACAAATACTACAAAGTCCTCCCACCGGACCCGCTCGGAAATTTTACCTTTTGGGAAGGCGCCTCGTGGGAGCAGACCAAGGCCGGTCTGATGGATGCTCATTTCAAAGTTATTTTTCCTCCAGCCTACAACGATATTCGTTTTTTGGACGAAAAAGGACATTATGCCCTGCACGCCGGGCGCAACAACCGAGGCTACCTGCGCGGTGTGGGCAACGCCCGTGGCGAGGTGGTCGCAGACACTACGTTGTTAGGATTCGAGCCGGTGATACACGAAAAAAAAGTGGGGCAAAACGCGCGCGGGCAGTGGATCATAGTATATGATACCTTGCCGTTCTTTGTTTTTGAAGACGCCCGGTCTGGCCAAAAAGGCTTGTGGCATCGGCAAGCCGGGCAGCTTCGGGCCGCAGCATTCGACAGATTTGAGGCAGTTACAGATACCACTTTTATTCAGGAAAAAGGCGATACTTCCTTTCTGTTTCATATTGACGGGCGTCCATTAGCCGGCCCTTACTATCGCATCTGGCGTGGTCGGATAGATGATTATCTCCTTGTCCGCCCGAATTGGAACGACGAATACATCCTGCTCACTCAGGATGGCCGCTTCATCCGCCGGCTCGAAGGCGAACCCCGCCGTCTGGCTGACGGCATTTACACTATGGGTCGTTATGGCAATAAAACATCCGGGTACGGCAAGGTAAAAGAGTATGGTTTCTTTGACAGGGCTTTGAACCCCATCACCGGACTTGTCTTCGATGCTGAACCGAAATCTATGGACGGACTCAATACCCAGCAAAAAATACGCGTACTGAACCGGCCGCATCCAACAGGCTATGGGCGCTGGGTAGGGTACATGCGGGAAGGATTGGACGAGACGCTCATATTGATAGATGATGCGGGAAAGACTTTTGAGATTAGGGCGGAGTAAGTGACTCCTTTCTGATAGCGAGGAGGCTATCCCAATCGAAAAAACCGATGCCGGAGTTCCCCCCGACATCGGCCTTCGTTTTTGTTTGCGCGCAGCGCCACTACTGCCGGGCCTTCGTTCCTATTTGTGTGAACGCATCATACAGGTGTGCCTTGACGACGGCGTCTGAATCGCGTTGATTAAAGGTGTCGAATTTGACTATCTGGCGGCGGCCTGTGCGCACATCGTACAGAATGGAAAAGAGCAGCATTTCGTGTTTGGGCTTCACGAGGTTGTGAATGGCCAGCGGCGCCGCCGGAGGGAAGAGCAACAGCGACAAAGGCAGATAGGCCAGGTCGGCGGCAGTGTGCTTTTCCCGCAGGGAGATGATGCCGGTCCAAAGGAAATAATCGGTGCCGTATTTTTCGGCAATGGCATCAATGCGCTCCTGCTCATTGCCTGGGGTAAGACTGAGGTCAAAATGCCTTGCCTGCTCTGAGAACCATTCGTTGAGATACCGGATGTCATTGAAGGTCTCACTTTGATTTTCTTTCAAATCATGCACATCCAGCAAAGTGGTTTTCAGGCCGGATACTGTACTCACCGACTTGATGAGGCTGTGGAGGTGTTCCCGTCCTTTTTCGGTGTCAATGTATTGTACGGCCTCCCCTTTTCGCTCATCCAGTTTGAGATAGAACGGATTGATGACGACCACTTTGGAAATACCCAGGCTCAGCCCTTGTTTCCTGTTGCGCCTGAATTCCTTTTTGCCTTTTTCTGAGTTTGTATAGCGCTCGTTTTCTTTCCATTGGTCGCGGCGCTTTTCAGCACTTTCCCGGTACTTTACAAAAGCCTCGTCGTTCAATTGCCCGGAGAAGGCGTATCGCCAGTAGTCGGCGTGAGCGTCGGCACTCGTTTTTTGCTCGCGAATGCGGTCGTATTTGGATCGGCCCTCCGGAGCGTATTGGGCAGTGTCGGCAGGGGCGATGTCGGCGAGAGCCAAGGGCAGGTCGTTTCGCAGTTCGGCAAAGGAGTTATGTTCTCTTGCAAATTCAAAAAAAAGATCATTTGCCAGCGTTGTTATTTCTGTATCGGCGGGATATGCGCGGTGCAGGCTCCAGACAAAATGCCAAGCCAGAACGGTAGCCTCTACGTCGGGAATTTTCTCCAGGAGGTAGTGCAATTGCTGGGATTGGCCCTCTACTTCCTGATAATTGCCCTTATACTCATAGTTTTTGCTGTTTCTGAGTTTCGCATGCAGATACAGGGCTTTGGCAATGCACTTTTTTAAGGCGAGGTTGTCGGGTTGTTCTTGCAGCAGCAGGCCGGCGGTATAAATGGCGTTCGCGTGTTGGTCGGTATGCAGGTAGAGCATGGGGAGTTCGTATCGAGCTAAGGTACGCACGCGTTGGAAGCGTTGAGCAGACACCGCGTAGTCTGTTTTTTCGGGGGCATGGGCATGGTTCGCCAATGTATGGAGCATGGCTTGTCTGCGCGATTGGAGGCCGGGGTGCGAGTTTCGGCTGTCGTCCTCTTCGTCGGCTTCGCCTTCTATGGGTTTGACTGCTTCCAACCACAAGGCATCGGGCAGGCGGTAGTGCTCCGATTGCAGCCACGCGCGATCAAACGGCAGATCATCAAACGGCAGGTAACTGTATCTGAGCACATCAAAGACCACAGGAAGCGTGGCAGCACGGTAAGGAGACGCGAGTATGCGTTCCAATCCGAGGCGGTCGGCTTCATGTTCGTGTTCTTTGGAATATGTGGCCATTCTGAGCATGTTTTCATCGGTTGTAGCCCGCCCCAGTACGCTACGCCCTTTGGAGCGCTCCAATTTTTCGGCTTCGAGATAAAAATTGATGACGTGTTTTTTCTCTACATGCGCCAATTCGTGCGCAATGATGTAGGCCAATTGTGCTTCGTTTTCCAATTGGGCGATAAGGCCAAGCGTGACGAATATCTCTCCGCGCTCTGTGGCAAAGGCGTTCACGGCGCTGCTGCGGAGTGCATATATTCGAATATCCTGCTTGCGCGACAACGGCTGAACGTCCAATAATAAATGAGTTACATCGGCCAGATAATTGGAAACTTCATCATTGAACAACACCCGCCCGCTGCGCAAGAGGTTGTCGAGATTGAAATTGCTTTCCAGTGCAAACCGGCTGCGGGCTTTGGCCTCTTGCTGCTTTTGTGTTTGGCGCGACGCGTTTTTTACAGATGCGCGGTATTTGGATGTGGAGGAAGATATAAATTCTTTGGGAATTGTGCCCTGACACTCTAAAGGAGCGTAGTCGCTTTGTGCGTGCAATGCAAATACCTGAAAAAGAAAGCACCAAGCGATGCAAAATACGGTTTTCATTGTGAAATGTTTTTGAGTAGGTAAAAGGATGTTTAAGATCACCAGTCCAAGGTGGTGAAGCCGGTTTGCCCTGTTTGTACCCCGAACCACTGATCGAGGCCGGAATGATACACGCTCAGGCTGCCGTTTTTCCAAAATGCAGTCTGTTCGGGCGAGGGCCCCGGCGCAGCGAAGGGCTGATCGCCTGTTTGAGTAATCGTTTGGGCGGAAAGGTCGATGTTCCATGTACTAAAAATGCTGCCAGATACCACCGCGCCACCCAAAACGCGCTGCCCGTCCCGATCTGTGCGCAACCAACGCGTTTCGTCGAAACTGCCGACAACGCGATGCACCGGCGCGCCGGAAGGCGGCAACAGGGTGATGCGGCTCTGGTACCCCTGCGAAAATCCGGCGTAGTACCTGTATGCGGCCACTACGCTGCCGTTGCCGGTCACTATGGCGCAAGACATGGTTCGGTCGGAGGAGCCGGCAGGGAACAGGGAGGCCAAATTGGTAGAAGGCAAGGCGAGGGCAGGCCCCCAAAAGGAGAGCGAAGTGCCACTGAGCAGGCAGAGCGTTTGGTTGTTGGCGTGCCAGTCAAACCACACTGCGGCGGCGGAGTTGGGCACTATGTCAACGGGTGCGCCTGTGGAGTCCACTATGACGACATTTTGCCCTGCCACCTGATATGCAATGCGGTCGTGGGAATGGTTGACGGCCGCTTTCGCAATGTTGGCAGGCAGGTTGTTGAGGGTTTTGGTCTGGCTCAGATTTCGGTGATAAAGGACGATTTTGCCGTTCTCTACCGTCAGTATTTCAAAGGCTGGAATGGCCGGTTGCACAGGATTCAGACGGTCTTCGTAGGGGCCTTCATATTGGACCTCGTATTGAGAACAGCCGCTGAGCAGCCCTGCCAGAATAGCGATAAACAAGATTGGTTTCATGTTGAGCGTGTTTTTATCAGGGTATTTAAAAAAGGTATCCTGCCCCCATTTTGAACATAATGAGCGAGTGGAAGCGCATGCGCGCGGCGGCGGCTTCCTTAAAGATGGTTTGATTGTCTTTTTCCGAATCGTCGTAGGATGGAGTAAGGTTGAGTTGCAGCGGAGAGGCGTTTATCTCTGCCGACAAACTCAGCACAATGCGGTCGGCGAGAATGATGTGCTGCCCAAACTCTACGCCAAGTGTCAGGTGCTTGTAATGGGGGCGGATACCCAGCGGCAGATGCCCCGCGACGGCGTCGTCTGCAAAATACGTTGTGCGCTTATCCAGCACTGCGCCTTCCAAAAAAGCCATGCGCACCCGCCAGGCAGTGAAGAAGCCCATAGGCGCCAGGCTGCCGCGCAAAGGGTTGTAGGTTTGCAGCGCCAAGCCCAGTTCCGGCCCGCGCAAGTTGTAAAACAGGTAGTGCTCGTCCATCCGGCCTTCGTAGCGCACAGCGGGCGTATAAGTGGTGAGCGACATGCCGGTGGCCATATAGTTGGCTTCGGCGGCCAGCACTCCGCGCCGAGAGAACGCATAGCCTGCCTGCAGGCCATATTTGGTATTGAGACCCAAGCGCGTGCCTTGTTCTCCGTAGGTATTGCCGCCCCGGTTGCCGGCAGTAGGGTGAGCCAATGCCGGAGCATAGGCGATGTCGGGTTTGATAAAAATGCGCTTGCCCAAATAGCCGGGCGCCTGAGCGCTGAGGCAGATGTTGAGGCCGAACATAAGGGCGCCCCAACAGATAATTGATCTCATAGGTTGATGTGGTTTTGGTGTGAGAGGGTGGTGGTTATGGCCTGAAAGGCAAAGAGATAGAATACGAATACCGTTCCGGCATTCACAAATCTGTTTTTCATTATATTGGAAGGTTGAGGGTAAGAAAACAGGGGGGGCAACGGACGAAAGCCGGTCGCCCCCGTGGTTTTAGGTTATTGTTTGATGATTCTTTCAACCGCGACTACCCTGCCGGATGCCTCCTGAATTTGCACCAGATAAATGCCGGCGGGAAGTTTCCCCAATTGTATCGTTTCAATGGTATCTGTGCCGGTCGTTCTTTTCTCTGTCACGATGCGCCCCGTCAAGTCCGATACCAAAACACGGGCATCAGTACGGCCCTCCCATACGGGCAGTTGTATGTTTATTTCGCCGGATGTCGGGTTGGGCCAGATTTGCAGGCGTGCCACCGGGCCGGTTGTTTTGACATTGACAAACTGGAACTTCCGGAGACATACGTTGTCAATTTCTACCGCTGATTGAAGACCTGGGTCATCATCGGCAAAGGGGTTCTCTACATGCAGGGTCACATACCGGCCGGTAAACGGAATAGAATCATAAGTACCCACAACAAACCACTCATGAGGTGCATTTTGTGGAATGTCAATTCTGAAAAGCTCCCGGCAGTTCGTATTGTCGGAGCAGAAGATACTGTCTTGCTGTTCCGTCGAAATGCGGGCCACCAATTGGGTGCCGGGCCTGATAAGACCTGGCAATGGCCTGTATGCCGTCACAAAATCAATGTTGCTGTGCATAGGGACGTTCACTTCATTTTGGTACAGCACATCAGCGAAGCCGCTGCTGCCGTGCAGGCGTACAAAATTAGGGTCTTGAGCGCCCTGCTCCAGCACCACGGTCGGGTCTCCGGCGCTGCGTTCCCAGTTGGCAATACTTCCGCCATCGTTGAAACTGCCGGCCTCTGCTCCTTCTGTGAAGCCGCCGTTTTGAACGATTGAGCCGGCGCATGATTGAGAACGCAACTGTATCGCATTGTCGTCATTTTGGAAGAGCAGGCTGCAATTGACATCCAACAGTACGCATCGGCTGGCCGAGCATACTGTGCCGATGCCGGGTACTGTGCGCGTCACGGTGTAGCACACTACATATTGCTCGCTGGCAGGGAAGGTGTACATAACTGAATTGTTACCCGCAGAATTGGCGAATACGGTAAATATCAAATCGCTTGACTTGGCCACCCTCCATTGCACGGCGTCGCAGGGAGTGAGGGCTTTGGGTGTAAATGTGAATTTGCACCCGGACGACTGAACCCGATTGAATGCCTGATGTACATCTTGCGTGAAAGCTGGTTCATTGCAATCGCATGGCCTCGGACATTCGGGTATCCGGAACCTGACAATGCAGGAACATTCCGTCATGCCGCCACAACTCCCTGATAAATGGATGGAATATACGCCCGGCGTTTGCACCATTGCCAATGTGATAGGAATACTGAATTGTGAGGTAGGCGATGTGCCGGATGCTATCATGTTGTTGTTGGGATCTCGTATTTCCCAACTCAAGCCCGTGAATTCGCAGTTGTCGCCATTGCAAGTCAGGCGCCCTCTGAACAAGATAGGACTCAGTTGTGCCGGGCAGGGCAAATTTACCGGCACCGTATCGCAAGTGACGGGCCAGTTGCCGGGTATAATCGGAATCCCGGCGACTACTTTGCGGGAAAATCCCAGATTCTCAAACCTGCAGGTACATGGGTTATTGCAAAGCCTAATACCTTCATAAGATACAGGCGACCAAGGATTGGTGATGACAGGCACAGGTGGCGCTATCAGTGCATTGGACAGTGTAGGTAGTGCTGCAAAAGGCATTGTAAAAGACTCGTGGTGCAAAGAATCTGTGCTGTACGGGCAGGGCAAAAGGTCAATGCGATCCATTACGGCGGCTATGTCGTAATTTCCGAACCCTGCCCCCGGATTTTTGGTGCGCCCATCGGTGTAGAAAAACATATCACCGGAATAGTGTACCAAATCAGCGCCTACCCAGGCGGAATCATCACTCAGATCGGAGCGCTTCATCCATTGCACCATGCCGCCATTGGGCGTATCCAATACTTTGACGATGATGTTGCGATAAGGCGCGCCGGGCCGCCGGAAGCCAAGTGCATATACCTGCCCGCCGGGGCGCACTACCACGCGGGTAAAGTTGTCAATGTCGGGAAATTTTCGCGCCCAAACCTGTACTCCCGCTCCATTGAGGCGGGCGATGTACGCGCCGTTGCCACCCGGCAATTGGCCGGCTACCAGCAAATCGCTACCTGTTTGTGCAGCAGTCTGAATACTGAACACATTGTTGTATTCGCCTGATGATGTAAGTTGTACGCCGGCATTGTCGGTTTTGAACAATACGCCTCGCAAACCGCCGGCGCCAATTCTGAGACCGGTTAAAACATAGGTTCCATTCACATCCAAAAGGTCCATTCTGAATTCGTCGTCGCTGGAGGTAGTTCCGATGCGTCGCATCCAGCCGATGCTGCCTGCATTGTTGAGCGTGAAAAGTAAAATGTCATCCGTTGAGGTTCCCGCAGGTTTTGCAATTCCACATACGGCGTATGGAAAATTAGGGTTGGAAGGGTTGGAACTGCGAATGATGCGGTTGAATGCCTCTCGCTCCTGTATGTTGTAGGTATGTAGCCAATTAAGAACACCGTTTTCGGCAATGCGGGCTATGAAGCTGCGGTTATCGCCGGTAAAAGAAGGTGAATGGCCCACCAACAGGTAGCACCCTTCGTCGGTATATATGAAGTCGTTGATATATCCGGGTATATTGAGCCGGGTGCGCCACACGATGCTGCCGTCGGGCCGCCGGCGGGTAAAGACCGGAAAATCGGGACCACCCGGTTGGAGCTTGTGCGTGCCGGCTGTAAAGAGGTGACTGTCAAACACTTTGGTTCGTCCGGCCCGATTGTCCATACGGTCTCCCTCCAGCCAGTCAAAAGCGCTCACATTGCATACGGGTAAAAGATCGCGGCCCCTGGCCACCCAGTTGGAGGTGTTGCCGTTGAGCGCAAACCCACTGAGCATACCATTGGTGACGCCGCCGCCCGGCCCTTCATCTGTTACTGCAACCATGCCTGCGTTGTTTCCGCCGGGAATATTTTGGTCAAAGGGGAAATAAATGAGCAGGTTGTTGTTCGAGGGGTCAGCGCCACATTCCATTTCGGCTTGTACCTGAGCGAGCGTGAGCGCAGTACCCCAGATTTTGAACTCGTCCACGCGGCCTCTCCAGAACCGGGCAATGTTGCCTCCGCCGGCCCAGTCACCTATTCTGAATACGGTACCCAGATTGGTGAAAAGAGCCAAAGGAGTGGTAATAACTTGTGTCCCATCGAGATATACTGTAACATCAGTCGTCGTTCGAACTACCGCCACATGGTGCCACAAGCCGTCGCGGATAAACGGGCCGGTAAGCGATCCGGTAGTGAATAGTTCGAGGTTGCCGTTGCGGTCGCCCAGCTCAAAGCGGTCTGTGGAGGTCCAGCCAAAAAGGCGGTAAAATAAACCGTCGTTGACTCCTGCCGGTCGGTCATCCCGAAACCAGCAAGCTACAGTGAAGTTGTTTGTCAGGCTGCCGGTCAGGGGGTTGGGGGTGGTCACATGGTCGTCTATGCCGTCAAGGTCCAGGCAGATGTTGTTGACTTTACAAACACCGAAGCAGGGGTCCATAACGTTCGGATCGCAGGGGGGCAATCTGTCGCGGCCGCGGTCCACCCAATTGGAAGTATTGCCGTTGAGTGCAAACCCACTGAGCATACCATTGGTAACGCCGCCGCCCGGCCCTTCGTCTGTTACTGCAACCATGCCGGCATTGTTTCCACCGGGAATGTTTTGGTCAAAGGGGAAATAAATGAGCAGGTTGTTGTTGGCGGGGTCTATGCCGCAGTTCATTTCAGCTTGTATCTGAGATGCAGTGGGTGTTGCACCCCAGATTTTGAACTCGTCCACGCGGCCTCTCCAGAACCGGTCAATGTTGCCTCCGCCGGCCCAGTCACCTATTCTGAACACGGTACCCAGATTGGTGAAAAGAGCCAAAGGAGTGGTAATAACTTGTGTCCCATCGAGATATACTGTAACATCAGTCGCCGTTCGAACTACCGCCACATGGTGCCACAAGCCGTCGCGGATAAACGGGCCGGTAAGCGATCCGGTAGAATTGGTGAATAATTCAAGGTTGCCATTGCGATCCCCCAGCTCAAAGCGGTCAGTAGCAGTCCAGCCAAAAAGGCGGTAGAAGAAATCGTCATTCACTCCCGCCTGCCGGTCGTCTCGAAACCAACAGGCTACAGTGAAGTTATTCATCAGGCTGCCGGTCAGGGGGGTGGGGGTGGTCACATGGTCGTTTATACCGTCGAAATCCAGCACCCGGTTGTCGCATGAAGACTGAGCGGTTAATTGCCCCATGAAGACAAGGCACCATAGTGCCATCAAAAAGAATTTGAGTTTCATGATGTTGATTATTTAAAGTGTTATTACTTCCTTTTACAAAAAAGCACACCCCCTCCGCGCCGCATCGGGGCATTTTCCGTGCAGCATTTCCTAAGTGGCCATCAACGTTCTTATTTCCGATGGTATCACAAGCCTGTGTGTCCCAATAGGCGCAGCACTTCGTCCATCGCAATAACTCCCTCCCCAACTTGTTTTTATGTGATAAGTAAACCGGCGTCAGCCCCCGACGAGCTTTCATTTTTGCCCGAAAGCGGTGTGTCTTTTTTTGCTATTATTCTGATGCAAAAATACCTGCCTGGGCAAGCCCTTGCAATATAACTTTGGTTACAGATTGAACAGGGGTTTAAGGATTATTATGGCCTGTTGTTCAGATACTTCTGCACGGCCTCCGTGCGGTTGTTCACCTGGAGCTTTTTATAAATGGCATAGTTGTGCTGTTTCACCGTGCCCTCCGAAATGCCGAGGCGGTCGCCTATTTCTTTATTGAGGAGGCCTTGAGAAAGTTGTTCCAATATCAGCAATTGCTGCGGCGTCAGTTCTTCAAAGCCGGATGTATTGCGCCGATACTGAATGTGAAAACTGCCCAGCACTTTGCGGGCTATTTCGCGACTCATCGGCGCGCCGCCCAGCGCATATTCTTCTATGGCCTTCACCACGCCGGCAGCACCTTCGTTTTTCAACACATACCCTACAGCGCCGGCTTTCAGGGCGTCAAATACATAATCGTCGGCATCGAATACGGTGAACATGAGAAAGTCCACCTCCGGGGCTTGCAGTTTGATGCGAATCATGCACTCTACGCCATCCATTTTGGGCAGGCCAATGTCCATGAGCACCAAATCGGGATGCTGTGCGGGTATGCGTTCCAGCGCGTCTTCGGCATTGCTGAACTGACTCACGCAGATCATTCCCTCCGTGCGGTCTATGCGACGTACGAGGCTATTGAGTATGTCGGGTTGGTCTTCTACGATGCTTACTCTTATCATAGTGTCAGTGTATGAGGTGCTGTGTTGGTGTCTCACGCTGTGTCGGTGTCTCACCGACACAGGTATGTCTTCCGGCGTCCTCGCCGGCTCAATTCATCCCCAAAGTTCGCTCAAAAATTCCCAGTACCCAGGATGTGTATTATTGTACCCCGACGAGTATTTATACAACTCGGGCGCTGGGGCCAGTATCCAGCGTTTGGCCACCGGGTTGCGGTGAATATAGTTGACTGCGCGATAAAACATTTGCTCGTTTACGATGGCTATGGATTTAGGCTCCCTTTGCCAAAACTGGTACGCCCGGTCTGATTTATCTACACGAAACATTTCCAGTATGTTGGGCATCTCTGCCCTCAGTTTTTTTTGAAAAGCGTGTGCCGTAAAGGATGTAAGAGCCGCCTGTACCTGAGACAGTGTGTAGGGGGCTTCTATGCTCCAGACTACATGAATGTGGTTTGGCATGATGACAAATGCGTAAATGGCACAGCGTTTTTCGCGTACCAAAAAGCGGAAAGAGTTGATGATGATGTCTTTCATGGCATCGTCAAACAGGAGGGATTTCCAGCCGAGAATAGAGGCGGTGGTGAAGTAGAGTTCAGGGTATTGGACGTGCATTTGTGGTTGAATTTTGAGGGAGTAAAAATGAGAAAATTATCCAAAATCATGATGATTGGCTTGTCAAGCCGGCGCGGACGCCGGGGGACAGTTTCGGGGTTGGTGCGGACACCAACCCCGGCGCTGCGGAGCTTAGCCGCAGCAGTACTCCTTCGCCTGGCGTTGATACGATTTCCAAATGCCCGTCAATGGCTTTAGCTCTTGCCTGCATACTGCCCAAGCCATACCCTTCCGATGCCCCGGCGTTTTCGGGCAAGCCCTGGCCGTTATCTTTGATTGTCAAAATAATAGAGCCATCTTGCAGTTGCAGCGATACCCGTACCTCGGTAGCGCGGGCATGTTTCACCACATTATGCAAGGCCTCCTTGGCGATCAGGTAAATGTTGCGCCTCCGCTCGCCGCCCAACACCACATTTTCAAGTCCGGCAGTTGGAATGTCCAACACAGCGGCTATCTTATTGTCCGACAATAACTCTCCAGCTAAGGAGCGAAGGCGCGAGGCCAAATCCTGCAAGGTATTTTTCTCCGAGTCCATCGCCCAGATGATGACGCGCATGTTTTCGAGGGTTTTTTCAGCCAGTTGCGAAATACGGCGCAGTTCCGGCGCATCGTCGTCCAACAGCAGGTCTTCGCTCAGGAATCGGATGGACGAGAGGCTGCCGCCCATATCGTCGTGCAATTCTTTAGCAATGCGATTGCGCTCGGCGTGCAGTGCTTCCTGGCGCTCCAGCAGGGCGCGCTGCCGACGCAACACCCCCCGGTAATACAAGCCTACCGAGCCTCCGACCAACAGGATGGCCAACAGTACGCTGCCGATTTTGAACCACCAGGTTTGCCAAAACGGAGGCTGTATCCACACGGCCATTGAACGAAGTTCCCCCGTTTCGCCATTGGCATTTCGAGGCAGCACTTCAAGGGTGTATTGGCCCGGCGGTATCTTGGTGAAGCGGGCAAAACCGCCGTTGGCCACAGTTGTCCAGTTGTTGTCGTAGCCTCGCAGGCGGTATGCCAGCGTACTCCCTTCCGACTGGTGATAGCCAATGGCCGTCAGTTCCAGCGCGAGGGTATTTTCACGATAACCCAAGCGCAGGGTATCCGTTTCAGCTATTACTTTGGGCGTTTCAAAGAGCAGGTTGTTGACCCACAAGGCCTCTATGTGCGCGCGGGGCCTGGAGCTTGTCGGCTGCACTGCTTCAGGACGAAACGCCAGCATACCTTTTGAGTGTCCCAGAAAAATGCGCCCGTCGTTGCTTTGCAAAGCTGCCCAATATGCGAACTGCTCGCCGGAAAGGCCGTCCTGCTCAAAAAAGCCGCGCAGTTCTCTGCTGGCCGGATGATAGCGGTATAATCCTCGCAAAGTCCCCAACCACAAATACCCCGATGGAGTGCGAAAGACACTCGTTACATCTGCCCCGTTCAGGTCTGTGCCACTGTCTAATACTCGCTTCAAATGCCCGTCAGTATAAAGCAGCAAGCCCGTGTTGGAGGCAATCCAGATGGAGTCGCCACCAGGCGTGATGCAAGCTCCCTGTGTGTCGCCACCGATATCCATTCGGTTCACAATGCGCAGCGATTGACCTTCTAATTTTGCTACCCAAAGCTCCTTGCTCTCAAAGGGAATCAGTACGGTCTGATTTCCCACAGGAAATATTTCACTAAAAAAATACCCCTTATGCGAGGAGAACTCCGGGGCGGGTATCAAGGAAAATTTTCCCGCCCGTTCCTTTACATCAAAAATGCCGTCCTGCGTTGTCAGCAACTTTCTCCCGGGAATACCGGTAAAAACAGCGACGAAGCCCAGTTCTACTTCGAGGCAGGTTTCCCAGTCGGCAGCGCCCTTTTTCATTCGGTACAAGCCCTGCTGAGACAGCCCCCACAGGCCGCCGTTTTCGTCGCAGGACAGTTGTATGAGCGGGCGGGCCAGAGCGGGCCTCTGTTCTGTTTTTCCGTCTTTATACACCAGCATCCTCCCGTCGTTTGTAGCCATGTACAGCGCGCCGTCGGGCATTTGCACAGCGGCGCGAATGTGCGCGGGATTTTCAGACATAAGCTCCTCAAATCCGCGTTGCACTATGCGGGAGTAACTCAGGCCGCCGCTTTCGTAGCCTACCCATACTTGCCCTTCCCGACTGATGAGCAGGCCTCTGGGTGCAGCATTGAGCAAAGAACTTGTCTGCCCGGCTTGAGGAATTACCTGCCCTTTCCATTGGCGCCGCGCCAAATCGAACAACAGCAGCCCCTCGTTTTTAGTACACGCCAGCAGGCTGTTTTCGGAGGGCAAATAAGCTCCGCCGATGGCATTGAGCGGTTCGCCAAGCGGTGTCTGCGCCCAATGCCCGATTACCTGCCCGCTGCGGAAATTGAATTCCAGCAGACCTTGTTGCGCAAAGAGCCAGGCGGTAGAATCCGTATGCGGCAAGGCAGAACGGATCTGCATTTCCGGGGACAAATAATTTTCCGAAATCCAGGTGTCGCTGCCGGCAGCGCTGTGTACGCTCACCGGACTTTTGAGCCAGGCACAGGCAATGATGTGCTGTGGTACGCCTTTGTTGTCGGCGCGCACTGCAAACCGTACGCCTTGCGTGGCAAATTGCGCCGCCCAGCGCCCGTTCTCCGGCTGGAAGGTCCATACCTGATCGCCCGCCCGAAGCCAAAGCCGGCCCGTTTTTTTTTCGATATGAAAAACGTGGTACGAGCGGTCGGCGCCATCGGGAGCGCGGAAGTTGAGCATACGGCCGTCGGCGCGGCGCAGGCAGTGCAAAGAGTTGTAGGTGCTGAACCAGAGGTTGCCCGCGCCGTCTTCCCAAAAACTGCTTTGGATAATTTGGTCGGGCGTATAGGAGTCCTCTTCGTTCTTGGGTATCAGGTAGTGCCGGAGCCGGAGGCCGTCGAAGCGATAGAACCCATTGAGCGAGCCAATCCAGATGAAGCCGCGGCTGTCTTGCGAGAGGAAGTAATTGGCCGTGTTGTTGCTCAGTCCCTGCTCCGGGCCGAGGTGTTCAAACTGCCATGCGGGTACCTGAGCGGTAGCGCCTGCCACCGCCAACAACATCCAACTCAGTACAAAAACGACATAAACCGAGCAGGTACTCCGTGCCACGCTGCCAAAAAGCATGTGCCGAAGGTAGGGAAATTGTTGAGAAAGCTAAGCGAATGGGTGCAATTTGCTAAAGCGCCGAATCTGCATAGAAGTATTGTGCTACTGAATACTGCTCGTTCAACGAATGGCGGCTATTAGGCATGAGAAGTTTGAACTGCATTGTTTACCACCTGCGTATTGAAACTCCGACGAATAGCCGCCCGTACAGTCGGCGTTAAAACAACGCCGGAGTTGGAAACCTTGCTGTAAACAGCGCCCATCATTGCCGTAAACAATTGCCAGTCAGGCGGACAAGGATGCCCCGGCAACATGGCTGCTCCTGCTTCTTGTGGTCCGGTCGCATTTTGAGAACCCCAGCCAGAGGTAGGTTCGCTTCCTTCTATTTTGAGCGAGAAATAATCTTCTTCATAGATTTTGTCTGCGGTAAGTGCTTGCGGTCTGTGAGACAACTTCCTGCCCGGACTTATTTTACTGCCGGAAATGATCAGGCACTTATAAAGATCGGTCATTGCGCTCAATTGGTCTAAAGGGAAAAAGACAAAATCAATATCTTCATAGCCATCAAGTTGTTTGTATAAATTAGTTCCGGCAGCAGCAGGCGCCGAGGTTGTTGGAGATAATTCGGCGTATAATATAGTTTTGTCTGCTGAATCGGGCTTCTCCAAGATGTCGTAAGCCGCACTATCTTCCAAAGCGATAGAGCATGCACCCGGAATGAAATATGATGTCCCATCGGAAGGATTGATGTCAAAACAAAGCTGCGTGATTTCCGGAGCTTTGACAGTTCCCTTGTTAAATTTGACCTGCAAACCAATTAGCGGTTGGTTTGCAGGGGCGTTAGACGCCTTTTGGGGATCAAGCATTTTCTTCCAATCGCTGTTCCCCGTGTCAATTTTGTACGCAATACTTCCTGTTTTTAGTAGCAAGGCAGGATTGCCGCTGCCGGGTGTGGCATTTGAAGTAGTCGTACTGTCTACCCTGTTCAAATTCAAAGTTTGCTTTGCCATAGTATTCTGTTTTTTAGGTTAGATGTTGAAATACAGTGCAATATAACGCCGGCTCGGCAAAATCTCCAAAAATCAAGCGGAGTTTTTTGATGGAATATAACCAACGTTATAGATGGTCCGGTTTTTAATAAAAATGGGCGGCGTGGCGGGAGTTGCCTTGTTTGCGGCCGGTCTTTGCATTATAAGGAAGAGGTCACAATAAGTAACCGTGTGGAAAGTCTTTCTTCGCTGACGAAAAAAGCCGATGCCGGAGTTCCCTCCGACATCGGCTTTCGTTTTTGTTCATGGGTGGGTATATCAATTGCTTCCTGCGGCAGTAATCCAGGGGCCGCACACGCATACACAGGCGCCGCCGGGCAGTGTGAAACATTTGGGCGGGTTGAGGGTAGTGCAGTGAATGGTAGAGTTGCAGGGCGAGGCATTGGGCGAGATCGCTTTGAAAGCGCCGGCAGCGTTTTGCGTTCCGAATTCTACTAATTTTCCATTTCTCACCACCATCACGAGCAGGTCGCCGGTGCGGGTATTGCGGCCTACGGTGTTGCGGCCTTCGCGTACGCTGCACTCGCCGTCCACGCCGTCAAATTTGATGTAAGCGGCGGCTTGCGGTTCCACGTTCATTTGGATGAGGAGAATGTGTTCGCGGGTTTGCTGCGCCGAAGCAGCAGGTGTTGCACTGAAGAACAAAGCGGTGAAAGCTACGGCTGCGATGGAAAAAAACTTGAAGATGTTCATTGGTTAAAAGATTAAAAAGGTTTGAAAAAAATGGTTTCGGTGTGCAGGCTGCCGAGCGGCTGAGCGCGTGTTTTGTGTTGGTGCGCGGCGTGTTCAGCAGCCTGTACAAACCAATGTGTCGGGCGGTGGAAAGATGTACCCAGAGGAGGGGAATTTTTTTTGAAAAAAAGTGATCATTATCCCGTATCGCGAGTAGTTAAAATCTCAAATCATGTACAACCCAGCAAAGACTTTCATCCAGCGGCTTTCTGACTTCCAACACGATTTTAGCGGCGACCCGCGCTGGGAACTCGTTTTCAGCAATGGAAAGCGCAAGTGGTTTTACATAGTCGTTTCCTACTACAACGGCATCTACTACATCTCTGAACGCATCGGCGATCATGCCCCCATACAGGTGAACGAGCAGGGCGAAATGACGGCCAACGCGCACTATGGGGGCGCCCGCCTTGATGAAAAAAAGTGGCAAACGCTGTTCTCCCTCGCCTTAGAGTACTTGGACCGGGTGGAAAAAGACTGGGTCGGCGAGTACCGCCAATTGGTCAGGAAATTTCCCTACAAGTACCGCCAGGGCCTGATTCACAGCAAATTAGTGCGGCATTATTGCCCGGACATCTGGCGCATTGACCAGGAACTCGGCGAGGAAAACCTGCGGAAATTTGTGTCTATGGTCGAAAACAGACAGATCAACCCTTTCCAAGACGGCACGAGTAAAATCCCCTACCTTCGCCCCTCACCAACACCACTTGCCATCCATGAAAACATCATTTCTATTGGCAACGGCGCTCTTGGCCTGCATGTACGCCGGCGCGCAATCGCGGGGAGACCTCACCCTGATGAGCTTCAACATACGTTTCGACAACCCCGGCGACGGCGACAACCGCTGGGACAAACGCCGCGATGATGTGGCCCAAACCATGCTCTTCCATCAGGCGCAGGTGTGCGGGCTGCAGGAGGCCCTGCACAGTCAGATTCAGGATTTGTTGCAGCGGATGCCGGGTTATGCTTTTGTGGGCGTGGGCCGCGACGACGGACAGTTGAAGGGCGAGTTCTCTCCCATTTTATACGATACCCGGCGCCTGCAATTGCTCGATTCCGGTACCTTCTGGCTCAGCGAAACACCTGAAAAAGTGTCCAAAGGCTGGGATGCCGCGCTGCCCCGCGTGGCTACCTGGGCCAAGCTGCGCGACAAAACCGCCCGGAAGGTATTTTTTGTCGTCAATACGCATTTCGATCACATCGGGCAGGAGGCGCGCAAAAACAGCGCCGCGCTCATCGTGCAGCGGGTACAACAACTCGCCGGCAGCAGCAGGGCTTTCGTCATGGGCGATTTCAATGCCCGACCCGATGAGGCGCCGATAGCCGTGTTGTTGCAGGCTTATCGCGATTGTAAGGCACTGTCGCAGATGCCGCATTTCGGGCCGGAGGCTACTTTCAACGGGTTCGGCCCCAAAGAGCAGGAGGGTATGCGCATTGATTATATTTTTTGCAACGACCCCAGCGTAAAAGTACTGCAGCACGCTACTTTGAGTGGTACCTGGGGCGGGCGTTTTGCCTCCGATCATCATGCGGTGATGGCAAGAGTGCGGTAGGCGGTTTCTGTCTGTGCGTAGTGAATGGCTGGCTTCGCCGAGGTCGCACCCCGTAGTCAGCCCTTCACTAAACTACCCCAATAACTCAGTGTGGCCGCATTTTTTGTAGGGCCAGTCTCAATGCTTCCGGCTGCTGTGTGCCCAACAGGATGCGTTTGTTGTTTTTATGGAGGACCAATTGCAGTCCCATATTGCCCGACACATTGTAAGCTGTGCCGCCGGAGCCGTATTTGATTCCCCAGCCGCCGTACTCTTTGAGGGGCTGGTATTGGCGCACTTCGGCCTCGGCTACTTCCTCCCAGGCGATGAACCGGCTGCCGAAAAAGGGAAAAAAACGGTACCGAATGCCGGCACGGGAAAGCTCTACCTGTAAACTCATAAAATAAAAAGCCACCAACATGAGCAACAAAAATACGGCCACGCCAATGAGCATTTCGTTGCTGCCGGGATTGTTGCCAAATGGTATGCCTTGCACCAACTGAACGTAAAGGCCGTATAATATCAGCCCGAAAGGCATCAGCAACAGTCCCCACAACCACCACTGCCGGAAGTATTGCCGCTCGGAAAAGAGGATGATGTCGGTAGCCATAGTATTGATTTTGTGCTGTTTGTATTCAATACATTCTAAAAACCCCAAAAACCTTACTCCTCACCACCATCATCTTGCTGTTCCAATGCAGGCTCGGATGCTCCACAACCTGCCGGTTTTTCGGGCGAGAGGTAGAGGTCTATCTGGCGGCCCGCCGATAGCGTGACGCCGGGTGCGAAAGCCGGTTCCTGTTTCCAGATGTAGAACTGATCGCTGCCTGGCCCGTCGCCGTGTATGGTGCCGATGTTGAGGTTGAACGAAGTGATGATGAACAAAGCCTCCTCATAAGTTTTGCACACCAGATCGGGCACGGCCACCATGCCGGTAAGTCGCTCTGTAACAACAAATTCGAGCGTGGCGCCCATAGGCACTTTGAGGCCGTTGCGCACATCGCGTTCGGTGTATTGTTTGCCCTCGTAAAAAAAGTGCAGGATGGTGTTCTCCTCCAATTTTTCGTCAAACTTCCGCTCGCGCACTTTACTGCGCACATTCACCCAGGCCAATTTCCGGGAGTACTGGTCGTAATTGTAGCTGCCCACCATGTCTGGCAATGCCACCATATCGGGCGTGGCTTTGGTGACGGTGAGATAAATGCGCCGACGCTCTTTTACCCGGCTGAGCGGGGCGGGCGATTGCTCCAGCACCATATTGGGCCGTGCGTCCACTTTGAAAATAGAATCAGTGACCACAATGCGGAAATTGCGGCTGCGCGCTTTGGCAATGGCCTCGTTGAGCGACATGCCCACATAGTCATGCACTTGCACCGACTCATTGTGGCGGGTGTAAAACCGCAGTACCAATTGCAATAAAAAGATGCCAAGCACCGCAAAAGCCGCCAGAGCCGCCAGGTTGCGCAAGAAAATACCAGATCGAAGAAATTGTGCCATTTCGCTGAGATAATAAGTCAATACTCTGCCCGAACTGCCCTCAAAATGAGGCTCGGTTTGCTTTCTCGTATCGCGCCATGCGCCGGGTTCGCCGTCGTAACTCACCTGCTGCGGCCGTACTGCCGGATCGAAATAACTTTCCTGAGCCTCCGGTTCATCTGTTATGGCAGGCATGGGGAGTTCGGTCGTCGCAGGGGCTGCAGTTGCGGAAACCGGCTGTGCCACGGAAACCGGCGCTTTGCGGTCGAAGGCAAAACGAAGCACCTGATCGAGCACGTCATAAGGTTTGAATTGCAAGAAGGCTGCCTGTCGGAAAATACAGGATGCGGGCGTAAGGGCCGGCTGCGGATGGATGTCGGTCAGGATGGTTTCGGCCCGGCCATGTTCAAAAATGCGCACATAAGCGCTCAGCAAAGCATAGCCTTGTACGCCTGTGATGCGGGCGGCGCGCTCCAAATCGCCTTTTACCTGACCGGCTATTTTGTGGTAATCTCCGCCTGTACTTCCGCCCAAACGGGCCGGAGTGATCAGCGCAGTATTGGGCGCCTGTCCTCCCGGCACAGCACTGCCGAGCGCCCCTTCAGAAAGTTCCAATACTTCGTAAACAGGCGTTCCGTCGGGCTTGAAACTCGTGAGGAGACCACCTCTGACTTCGAGGAGTTGCAAGGCATTTTGTTGCGCTACCAAGGACTCAAAAAGTATCTGTGGCCGGCGCGGAATGGATTCCGTCATTCTCAACCGCAGCACCCGACGGGCCTCTTCGCTTTCCATCCCCTGAGGGCGAAATACGATGCGGGTGTATGCTTCCAGATGCCGGCGCTCGCTCAATGTTTTGGGCGCGTGGCTGCCATCCAAAGGCCGGGCGGTGAAGGGATAGCTCAACATGCTCTCCACACGGCGGTAAAACTCCTCTGCGCTCGCTTCGTACTCCGTTTGGTGCGCCACAATCTGATCGGGAACACTCAATCCGTTGCGCTTCAGCGTTTGCAGGCTTCTGTATTTGTCGGCGGCGATGGCCGAAGATACGGCGTCTGAACCAGTGTGCGGAAGATCGGCTTGTTCTACGCTTTTGAGTAGTTTTGACAGCGTTTCGGGGGCGTTTTGAACGATGGGCCACACCGCGTCGGCATGCAGGGAGAGTTCTTCCTGCGCCAGCAGTTTCGGCTCAGATACGAGCGCTCCGGCAGCGGTATATTTTCGCAACAAACCGGCGCATTCCGCACGGATGGCCTCCAACACGGGCGATGCCTGCCAATGGTCGAGCAGGGATCTCAAATCTTCAAAGCGCTTATGGAAAAGGAATCCTGTAGGAATTTTATACATCAAAAGCCGGCCCTGGCGGTCGTCCAAGAGTACGGGAAAAGGCGCATACTTGCCGGATGCGGCCAGTTTTTCAAAAACATTGCGCGCACTTTCCACGTCTTCGTCGGCGCCACTGAAAGCGATGGCTATGTTGCGCTTAGTGGTTGCCGTATGCCGGAGCGCATCCAGGGCGGCGTCCAAACCTTGCAGCAAGTCGGCATAAGCGCTGCGTTCAGGGTGTTCCGCCCGGCGTTCCTGCAAAGAGGCGCGCACGATGAAATTGAGGAGTTGAGTCGGATTCAGTCCGATTTCCGCTGCCTGATGAAAAAGCAGAGAAGAAGGCAGCAGCGGCGAGGTATTGTTGGCTTCCCGGATCAGAATGCGCCCGTCGCTGTAGGCAAAACCGTCTATTCGGGCGTAAGCGCCGAATCCCATTTCCTGAAAAAGCCTGACGCACTCGCTTCGGATATGGCTGATTTGAGCTTCCGGCAAACGGGCAGGCGTTTCGCGCTGGGCCATGCCGTTCATGTAGTCTGAAAAATAATCAGACAATTCGGCGCCCTGAGCCATTTCTGTGGGCGGCAGGGCCGTTGCCGAGCCATCTTCATTTCTGACGACGATGCAGGAAAACTCGTGGCTGTCAATGAGTTCTTCTACGATGACGGCGCCTTCGCTCAGGGTGCTTTCAATCACAAAAACCGCCTCCGAACCCGGCAGCGCTTCGTGCGCCAACTGGTCCAAGTGCGCCAACAGGCTTTCGGGGTGATACACCAATGCCTGCCCTCCTTCGTAAGCCACCGTTACCGGAAAACCCAGCCCGTCGCGCAGGTCGGTGAGCAGCCGAATATAATCGGTTTTTTCAAATTTGCTTCTCGATCTCCAGGTGGCTACGGGCACTATCTCGCGGAAAAAAGCGCGGTTAACGGCATCGCGGAAGCCCTCTTCATAGCCGGGTTCGTCCACCACCGATACGCCGATGGATGAACCCTGTGTGGCCGGGCGCAGCACCAATGGGAAGCCGAGGGTGTCGGCGGCTTGGCGATAAAAGTCGGCAGCGGTGTTGTCTGCGATCCATTGTTCGCGCGGTATGACAAAAGATTTGGGGGTATAAAAGCCATGAGCAGGCAGCCACTCTCTTTGCAAAACTTTGTCGGAACCGATTTCGGCAGCCCGAATGCCGCTGCCGGAGTAGGGGATGCCGAGGTCGTCCAATTGGCGTTGCAAGCGCCCGTCTGCGCCGTATTCGCCGTGCATTGCCAGAAAAGCGAAGTCAATAAGACCGGGCAATTCATCCAAGCGAATGCGACGGCCCACCCGCGCTACGAGGGCGTTGAGGTCTTCCTGGGCAAGCTCGCCGAGGCTTTCCATATACACCTGAAATCCGTTGGGAGAATCGGGCAAATACTCGGCAGGCGGGTATGCCCGGTTGAGGCCGCCCTGATGCAGCAGATGCCTGTTCAGCAGGATGAGATTCTTGTGGCTGTCAACGAATACAGGCACCGGCTCGAAAACGGCCTGGTCCAAACTATCGTAAACCATCCGCCCGCCGGCGAAGGAAATTTCGCGTTCGCGCGAAGGGCCGCCGAAAAAGATACCTGCTCTTAGCTTCATGGTGTGTTTGTCCGTTGTGGTTAGATGAGACAAAGGTAATTTTTTTTGCCGGGGCGAGAATATGCAGGGCCATGCCTTTTTACTACCTTTGTTCAACTATGGCTGACGAAAATACCAGCGTACACAAAAAAAATTCAACAGCTATGTCAACCTACGATCAACTCATTGAAAAAGGCAGAGCCGAAGGCAGAGAAGAAGGCATCGAAAAAGGCATCGAAAAAGGCAAAACCGAGGTAGTACTGAATGCAGATACCAACGGCCTGTCTATATCGCTTATCGCAAACATCACGGGTCTGGAAGAGGCTGCCATCCTGCGGATTTTGCAGGAACATGGAAAGGCATGATGTGAAAATCACATAGTTTCGGATTACTTTTGCGCCCTCAATCAAAATCCGAACATACCATGGTACTTCCGCGGATCAACCCTGTTGAAACCACAGCCTGGCAAAAACTGCTCTCCCATTACGAAGCCATCAAGTTGGTGCAAATGCGTGATCTGTTCGCCGCCGACGCACAGCGGTTTGATACATTTTCTCTCCGGTTTGAAGACCTGCTGGCCGATTATTCCAAAAACATCCTCACCACCGAAACGCTGGACCTGTTGCTGCAACTGGCCCGCGAAACGCAACTCCCCCAGGCCATTGCGCAGATGTTTGCCGGCGAAACCATCAACGAAACAGAAAACCGCGCTGTGCTGCACACCGCTTTGCGCAATCGTTCCGGCAGGCCGGTGCTGGTCAACGGCGCCGATGTGATGCCCGCCGTCCATGCTGTGCTGACGAGCATGGAGCAGTTTTGTGCCCAGATACACAGCGGCGATTGGAGAGGCTACTCCGGCGAGCGCATCACCGATATTGTAAACATAGGTATAGGCGGCTCCGACCTCGGCGCGGTGATGGTCACCGAAGCGCTGCGGCCTTATTGGGCAGAGGGCATTCGGGCGCATTTTGTGTCGAACGTGGACGGTACGCACATTGCGGAAACGCTGCGCCGGGTGCGGCCCGAAAGCACGCTGTTCATCATCTCGTCCAAAACCTTCACCACCCAGGAAACGATGGCCAATGCCTACAGCGCACGGCAGTGGTTTTTGGAGGCCGCCCGCGATGAGGCGCATGTGGCCAAACACTTCGTCGCTGTTTCTACGAATGCCGGGGCCGTGCAAAAATTTGGGATTGACCCCGCAAATATGTTCGAGTTTTGGGATTGGGTAGGCGGGCGCTATTCCCTCAGTTCGGCCATCGGGCTGTCCATTGCACTCACCATCGGGTATGAGCATTTCAGCGCCCTGCTCGACGGCCTGCACGCCATGGACGAGCATTTCCGCACTGCGCCGTTGGAGCGCAATCTGCCGGTTTTGCTGGCGCTCATCGGCGTTTGGTACAACAATTTTTTCGGTGCAGAAACGGAGGCCATTCTGCCGTATGACCAATACCTGCACCGCTTTCCGGCTTACTTCCAGCAGGGCAATATGGAGAGCAATGGCAAAAATACCGACCGCAACGGGCAATTGGTCGGCTACCAAACCGGCCCTATCCTGTGGGGTGAGCCGGGCACCAACGGCCAGCACGCTTTTTACCAACTCATCCACCAGGGCACCAAGCTCATCCCCTGCGATTTCATTGCGCCGGCCATCAGCCACAACCCCATCGGCGAGCATCATAAATTATTGATGTCCAACTTCTTTGCTCAAACAGAGGCGCTGATGAAAGGCAAAACCGCCGAAGAGGTGCGCGCAGAATTGGCCGCTGCCGGCAAGAGCGAGCAGGAAATAGAGGCATTGCTGCCGTTTAAGGTGTTTCCGGGCAACCGGCCCTCCAATTCGATCCTGCTGCAACAAATCACGCCGCGCAGTCTGGGCATCCTCATTGCGCTGTACGAGCATAAAATCTTTGCGCAGGGCATCATCTGGAACATCTTCAGCTTCGATCAGTGGGGGGTGGAATTGGGCAAGCAATTGGCGAACAACATCCTGCCGGAATTGCAAAACGACAGCCTGGTGAGCAGTCACGATGCCTCGACGAACGGCCTCATCAATGCGTGGAAAGAGATGCGTTCAGCGCAGGGATAGCCATTGTATGTTGCAGTTGGCCCGCGCCAGGGATAGGAACGGAATGGCGGCGGCGGATAGAGCTGTTAGCTTTGGCGCTGCGATAGCCGGATAAAGCTAACAGCTCTGCGGAGAGGCCGCCATGCAGTGGATAGCCCGGCCCCGCGGAGTGTAATTGCCGGTGCGGGGGGCGCCCCAAAAAAATATTTACCCTTGTTTGGCCGGGTGTTCCCGAAAAAAAAGACCGAAGACCGCCGCGATGACAAAGCCCAGTACTGCCGGCGTCCACCAGATGGCTTCCCAGTGTCGCACACCGCCGATGGTGAAGTGTTTGACCACCCAACCGGCCAGATGCGAGCCGATGAGCGTGCCCAAGCCCATGGTGAGGAAGGTGATGAAACCCTGCACGGTGCTTTTCAGCGAGGGTGGGGTCATGCTGTCTATGAATATCTGAGCGGCGAGGGCGGTGAAAATGAAACAAACCCCGTGCAAGGCAATAGCACCGTACATGAGGCCTGTGCCGCCGAGGGCCAGCATGGCGTAGCGCGCACCCCAGGCAATGAAGCCCGACAGGAGGACGTAACGCAACGGAAAACGCAGGGTAAACCAGGGCAGAAACAGCATGAGCAGCATTTCGGAAACCTGGCCCAGGGTCATTTTGGCCGCCGCATGACCTACGCCGATGTCGTTGAGATAGGGATTGACGAAGCTGTAATAAAATCCGCCGGGTATGGTGCTGAGGGCCAAGCAGATGACCAATACGCTGAAGGAGCGATTGCGAAACAGGGCCTTGATTTCGGGGTTGAACCACTTTTGCGCAGTCGCTCCGGGCTGTTGAGCGCCCAAGGGCGGCGTGTGCGGCAGGCTGAGGCAATACAAACTTTGCACAAAGGACATGAGCGCCGAGATGAGCATGGGTGTGGCCGACTCTTCGAGGGCGAAGGCACTGACCATGATGCCGGCTACAATCCAGCCGACGGAACCCCACACGCGCACGCGCGGGTACTCTTTGCCGGGGTCGGATAAATGTCTGAAACACAGGGCCGCATTGAGCGAAAAGGTAGGTGCGTACAGCAGGGTGTAGGGGAGAAAAAAGGCATAAAAGCTGCCGAAACTTTTCATTTGAGAAGCGCCCAAGAGCATGAGACCACCCAAAAAGTGGAGGATGGACAGCAGGCGCTGGGAGGGAATGTGCCGGTCGGCCAGCACGCCCATGAGGAAGGGCGTGAGCGAGGAGGCAATGGCCGTAGCTCCGAAAGCCGTGCCTACCAGAGCGCCGTCGTCGCCCAGATGGGCCAAGATGTAAGAACCCAGCGTAACAAACCAAGCCCCCCAGAGGAAATACTGCATGAATTGCAGCGCAGAAAGCCGGAAGTGCAGGAGCTTGGTCATGGCAGGCAGGGAACTGCGCTACTCGGCGCGGAAAGGATGCCGCTGTACCCACTGTACAGAGGGTTCGAGGAGGCGGATGAAGAAAGGCATGAGGCGATTGGATGGGCCGTGATAATGGCGCAGGCGGCAGTCCAACTGCTGTGGCTCGGCGCCTACGGAGCTTTTGATTTCCATAGCGGTGCGGGCGAAGACGAGTTCGGAAGCGCCCGATTCGATGGCCGTTTTGGCCATATCGTAGAGCATATTGAGGTACAGTTGGTGCGAGGCATTGAGGGCGTTGCGGAAGCCCAAGAAATGCGCCTCCATGCTGTGGCCGTTGCGCATGGTGGTGCAAAATCCAACCAACTCGTCATTTTGGTAATAGCCGAAAACGCGGAAATGCTGCGGGAAAGCCTGCTTGAGGGCCGTGAAATAGCCGGGATGCAGATCGAAGGCGTTGAAATCGGCGTGGGAAGCCACCTCGCAGTACAGCTCGTACATGGCAGCTTCTTCCAGCACGACCATTTTTTCGGTCAGTTCCCGGCGGGTGATGCCGTCCATTTTTTTGAAAGCCCTGCGCGCCCGCACGCGATATTTGGAACTCATGGCTTCGAGGTAGTCGTCGAATCGCTGCCAGGAAGGCTGGATGTGGAGGATCATATTGGGCTGGAAACTGAATTCGGAGAAGCGCATCCGGCTCAGTTGCTCGGAAACGCCTTTGCAGCAAGGGCTGATGTCTTTGACCATTGCTAGGTCCACTTTGCGGCCACAGCAACGAAACCGCTCGGAGACGGCCTCCATGGCGGAATCGAGCAGGCGGGCGGTCTGATCTTCGCGCAATCCTTCCACAGAAAAATGAAACCCATGCGCGCCTGTGAGGAGCATGTTGCCGCAAACCAGCAATTGGAAACGCCCCAGCCCGGCCAATACCGATTTTATTTGTTTGAACCAGCCGCGTTCTGCCTGAAGGCCGGATTCGAGGCTTTTTTTGATGCGCAAATCGAGCAATTGGGCATAAGCCAAACCGACCGGGCGCGCCTGTTTGTAAAACACGACATAAGCAAAAGCCATGCCTTCCGGAGCGCATTGCTCCATGACAGTGAGGTAGTTGCGTTGCAAAAAGATGTCGTCGGAGGGCGCCGCGAGGTCCCAGTCTTCAGGGGTTTGTTCCAATGATGAGAATACCCGCGCCGTCCATCCGGGCAAGGGCAACGCCACTTCATTTTCCAAGCTGCGGGCAGTAGCCGAGCGGCGGCACAAACCGGCGGTTTCGGCAACAGGGGCATACAAAAAAGAGAGCGCACTTTGGATGGCGCAAGGTTTGGAAACAGCTTCGGGCGCAGGGTGCTTCATGGCATCATTGGTAATGGTCGGCAAAGGAAACGCAAGGTGTGGGGGTATTGTTTTTGAGTACCTTTGCCGCTCTGAAATAACATACCGAATGAGCGCCCGACAAATATTCACGCCCGGCATCCGACACATGCTGGTGGCTGTTTTGAGCTTTTCCACCATGAATTTGCTGGTTAAACTAATGCCCGCCATACCGCCTATGGAATTGGTGTTTTTTCGTTGTTTGGTATCCCTGCTCATCTGTTTGTACCTGTTGCACAAGGCCGGCGTCCATTGGCTGGGCGAGAACCGGCTGATGCTGGCGCTGCGGGGCATCTGTGGCACCATGGCGCTGTTTTTGTTTTTCATTACCATCAAAAAAATACCCTTTGCCGGGGCCGTCACATTGGCCTACACCTCGCCGGTGTTCTCAGCCATGCTGGGCGTATTGTTTCTGAAAGAAAAGCTGAAGCCGGTTCAATGGGTTTACATTTCCATATCGCTGCTCGGCGTGGCGGTACTCAAGGGCTTCGATCCGCGCATACCGATGCTGTATTTTTTTCTGGGAATAGGATCGGCTATGTTCTCTGCGCTGGCGTACATGCTGGTGCGGCGGCTCAAAGGGCGGGAGCATCCGGTGGTGGTGGTGCTGCATTTTCAGTTGGTGGGCACGCTGGCCGGAGCGGTCGGCACGGCGGTTCAGTTTCAGATGCCGCAGGGTTGGGACTGGATCATGCTGCTGGGTATGGGTTTGCTCACACAATTGGGGCAATTGCAACTCACCAAAGCGCTGCAAATCGAGCAGTTGGGCATTGCCACCAGCCTCAATTTTCTGGGCGTTTTGTATGCGGTTTTTTTCGGGGTGTTGTTTTTTCAGGAACATCTCACACCCGGCAATATTTTAGGAATGATCCTCGTGGCGGCAGGCGTGGTTGCCAATGTAGTGACCGGCAAGCGGGCCGAGGTCATTGCTACCACCAATGTGGTGAAACCGTATAACTGAGCGCCGGAAACGCTTTGGGCGCAATACTTTCTCTCGCCGTCAGCAAAAAAAGCCCGTTCTTTGCGCCTGCAATGAATACGCTCATCGGCACCGATATTTCTGCTGCCCGGCACTTTCTCGAAGCCGGGCATCCCATCGGCATTCCTACCGAAACGGTGTATGGACTGGCGGCCAGCGCCCTTTCTCCGGCTGCCGTGGCGCGCATTTTTGAGGTCAAAAACCGCCCCACCTTCGACCCGCTCATCGTGCATGTACCCGATGCCGCGGCTGCGCAAAACTACGCGCTGCATTGGCCCGAAACCGCCCGTCGTTTGGCCGACGCATTTTGGCCCGGCCCGCTCACCCTGCTGCTGGAAAAGCGCGACATAGTGCCCGATTTAGTCACCGCGGGGCTTCCTCGCGTAGGGCTGCGCGTACCTTCGCATCCGCTCGCGCTTCAACTGCTTCAAACGCTCAGCTTTCCATTGGCCGCGCCCAGCGCCAACCCATTCGGCTACATCAGTCCCACTACGGCGCAGCACGTTTTCGATCAGTTGCAATCGCTCATTCCCTACATTCTCGACGGCGGCCCCTGCCGGGTGGGCGTTGAAAGCACCATCATCGGTTTTGAGGATGGAAAAACGGTGGTGTATCGTTTGGGAGGCCTTAGCATCGAGCAATTGGAACAGGTCGCCGGGCCGCTTACGCTGCAACTCCATCAGAGCAGCAACCCCGCCGCGCCGGGCATGCTCACCACGCATTATGCGCCGCGCAAACCGCTGTATCTGGGGCCGATAGATGAACTGAAAGAGCGCTTCCCGCAATTGCGCGCCGGACTGCTCACATTGTGTCCGTTGCCACAGAAATCCGCAGATATCCTTTGTATTTCTCTGTCATCAGAAGGCGATCTGAACGAGGCTGCGCAGCATCTTTTCGCAGCCATGCGCCTCCTCGATCAGTCGGATGTGGATGCCATTTTCGCCGAGCCGATGCCGGAAACGGGCCTCGGCAGGGCTATCAATGACAGGTTGAAACGGGCGGCGGTGTAGGATGGATTGGGAACACCAACATTCGTGTACACGCCTTTGAACTCACAAACACAAAAATAAACCGACATGAAATGTCCGAATTGTCAAACAAGCATTCCCATTCAAAACATCAACGTGCAGACCGACATTGGAAAATGCGATGCCTGTAGCAGTATTTTTAAAGTGTCCGACATTTTTACGGATGTAAATCCCCGATTCAACATCAACCATGCGCCTGCGGGAGCCTGGTTTCATCAAAATTTTAATCAGACGACCATCGGCGCTACCACGCGGTCTCCAATGGCGTTCTTTTTGGTGCCTTTTATGCTGGTGTGGTCGGGCGGATCACTGGGCGGCATATATGGCTCTCAGATTGTCTCCGGCGAATTTGATCTTTTCATGTCTTTGTTCGGCATACCTTTCTTCATTGGCTCTGTTGTTTTTTGGAGCATCACATTGATGGCGATCTGGGGAAAAGTGGAGCTTACCTTCAACAGGCAGGGAGGAACCATTTTTACCGGCGTAGGCAAAATCGGCATCACCAAACGCTTTCAGTGGAACGAGGTAGCCAGAATTGAAGAGAGTACAAGCCAATACAAATATCCGGGAGGGCATGGCGCTCAGATCGTTTTTGAGGGTAAAAACAGACATACCTTTGGGTCGGGACTGAACGAACAGAGGCGCTACTACCTGCTGCAAGCCCTGAAAACCATGCATGCGCAAGGACGGTAAGGATAAAAATTCCTCAAAATTCCTTTCTTTTGCAGCCATGAACAACAGCTTTCTCACCGTCGTTTCGGTACTGCATACGCCAGGCGATATGCGCGTGCTGCCCGAATTCATGCGCGGCCTGTGGCCTGTGTTGCAAGGGCATTTTGCTGATTTTGAGATCATTCTGGTCAATAACTGCACCGAACTCAGCCCCGATGAATACCTCCGCCCATTGGACCCGGAGTTGAAACAAAACATCTATGTGCTGCAATTGTCGGCCCGCGTGAACCGCAACCACGCCGTAGTAGCCGGCTTGGACCGGGCCAACGGCGACTATGTGGTCGTTTTTGAGCCTGGGTTTTATCACAAACCGGAACTGATCCTCGACTTGTTTGCCAAAACCCGCGAGCATTTCGATATCGTATATCTGCGGGGTCGCAGCCGGCCTATCAGTCTGAAATTCAGGCCGTTTTACAAGGCGTTTTACTACATCCTGCGGCACTACTCGCAACTCCGCGTGGACGAAGGCGCCTACGATACGCGCATCATCTCGCGGCGGGCGCTCAACTCGCTGCTGCGCCTCCGCGAAAACCTCCGCTACATGAAGGCCATCTACTCCATTGTGGGCTACAACACCGCTGCTTTGGATACCGACCAAAAACCGGAATGGGACGAAGAAGACAGTTTCAACGAGCGTTTCGGCACCTCCTTGGTGGCCATCACTTCTTACACCACCTTCCTGCGCTCGTTGCTGCTGTGGATTTTTATGTTTTCGCTCACTTTTCTCATTGCCGTGATTGTCAATGCTTTGAAGGTGAAATTTACCGGCGTGGACCTGCTGGGCAATGTAGGCGAACCCTTCTCCGGCTGGACTTTTTTGGTGGTGCTCATCTCGGTGTTCTTCGCGGCTACCTGCCTCAATTTGTACATCATGTCCATCTATCTGTCCAATATTTACAACGAAATCAAGCAAAGGCCGCTGTACATCATCGAGTCTATTAAAAGGTTTTAGCGGTGGGCAGTAGGCGGTGCTAAGCGCGAAGATTCAGTAGGCGGTAGGCGGTGCTAAGCGCGAGGTGTCCCGGTAGGCGGTTTGCGGTGCTAAGCGCGAGGGCAGCGCGGCTTGCAGCTTGCAGCCAGCAGCCAGCAGCCAGCAGCCATTGGGAAATGCTAAATAAACACGAAACAATTATATTTGCCCTTCAACACTCAACGACAACATGAAAAACCAACGCACGCTCTCCCTCCTGCTCTTCTTTTGCATCGCCGTTGCCACCTCCTTGCCGGCTCAGAAGAAAACCCAAACACCTGTAACGCCCACGCCTGCGCCAGCTGCTGCCGAATTCAACGCGGGCTTGTACAAGGGCCTCAAATGGCGCAACATCGGCCCCTTCCGCGGCGGTCGTTCGGTAGCCGTCAGCGGTGTGCCGGGCGATGAAAATACCTACTACGCAGGCTACACCGGCGGCGGACTCTGGAAAACCGACGATGCCGGCCTCACCTGGCGGCCCATTGCCGACGGCGCGCTCCAAACCGGCTCCGTAGGCGATATTGCCGTAGCGCCCTCCGACCCCAATGTGGTGTATGTGGGCATGGGCGAGCACGCACCCCGCGGCGTGATGACTTCTTACGGCGACGGCATCTACAAAAGCACCGATGCGGGCCTGAGCTGGAAGCAAATCGGTTTGGAAAAAACGCGCCATATTTCCGACGTGGTAGTACATCCCGGCAACCCCGACGTGCTGTGGGTGGCCGCTCAGGGCGCCCTGTATGGCCCCTCCGAAGATCGCGGCGTTTATAAAAGCACCGACGGCGGCCAAAGCTGGAAAAAAGTACTGTATGTGGATGAAAATTCCGGCGCTTCCAGCCTGAGCGTGGACGCCAACAACCCGCGCATCCTCTACGCCGCCACCTGGCAACACCGCCGCCTGCCCTGGAAAGTAGAAAGCGGCGGCGCGGGCTGCTCCATCTGGAAAAGCACCGACGGCGGCGATACCTGGGCCAAAATCAATGAGGGATTGCCAAAAGAAATGGGCAAGATCGGCGTGTCGGTCTCGCCGGCCAATTCCAATCGTGTATATGCCATTGTGGAAGCCGAGAAGTCGAAAGCCGGCCTGTATCGCTCCGACAACGGCGGCAAGAGCTGGCAACTGATGTCCAACGACCAAAACATCACCTCGCGCTCCTGGTATTACATGGAGGTCTTCGCCGACCCGCAAAACGCCGACATCGTGTATGTGCTCAACGCGCCGATGATGCGCTCCATAGACGGCGGCAAAACCTTCAGCAATATCTCCGTCGGGCATGGCGACACCCACGACCTGTGGATCAATCCCAAAAACAACCAAAACATGATCCTCGGCGACGACGGCGGCGCAGAGATCAGCTTCAACGCCGGGCGCTCCTGGTCTTCGCTGAACAACCAGCCCACCGCCCAATTTTACCGTGTGAATGCAGATAAGCAGTTTCCGTACAAAATTTACACCGGCCAGCAAGACAACACCTCTGTCATCATTGCTTCGCGCAACAACAGTTTCGGCATCACCGACAAAGACTGGACCACCGGCCCCGGCTGCGAGTGCGCCTGGGTTGCCTTTGATCCCGACAAGCCGGAAACACTCTATGGCGGCTGCTATCAGGGCTATATTGACGCCCTCGACACCCGCACCGGAGAGTCGAAAGACATCATGGCCTATCCTACGCTCAATCTGGCCATACAGCCCAAAGACATGAAGTACCGCTTCAACTGGAACGCGCCCATCGTCGCATCGCCGCACAACGCCAACGTGATTTACCATTGCGCCAACGTGGTGTTGCGCAGTGCCGACGGCGG
This sequence comes from Saprospiraceae bacterium UBA2329, assembly GCA_002344975.1. Taxonomy (GTDB): domain Bacteria; phylum Bacteroidota; class Bacteroidia; order Chitinophagales; family Saprospiraceae; genus UBA2329. Next base: position 48,523 of record DDUV01000038.1, read on the forward strand.
TCTGCGCTGGGAAGTCATCAGCCCCGACCTCACCCGCAACGAGGCGGCCAAACAAGGCGACGGCGGCGGTCCGATTACCAACGAAGGCGCGGGCGGCGAGAATTACAACACCATTTATTACTTCATTGAATCGCCCATCGAAGCGGGCGTACTCTACACCGGCAGCGATTGCGGCTTGGTGCATGTCAGCCGCGACAACGGCAAAAGCTGGCTCAATGTGACGCCCGCCGGACTGCCCGAATGCAGCATTCATTCCATCGAAGTATCGCCGCACGACAAGGGCACGGTGTATATTGCCGGAACGCGCTACAAGTTCAACGACTTTGCATCTTACACCTATAAATCAACCGATTACGGCAAAACCTGGACCCGTATTTCCGAGGGCATCCGCACCGATGATTTCCTCAAAGTCATTCGCGAAGACCCCAAAACGAAGGGATTGCTGTACGGCGGCGCCGAGCGCGGATTTTACGTTTCCTTCAACGGCGGTCAGCGCTGGAACCAACTCCAACTCAACCTGCCCGTTGTACCCGTCACCGACCTCATCGTGCGCGACAACGACCTCGTGGCCTCCACCGCCGGCCGCGCCCTCTGGATTTTGGACGACCTCTCGCCGCTACAACAATCGGCCGGTAAGCTCGAAGCCTTCAAAGTATTCCAACCCAAACCCACCGTGCGCTTCAGCAGCTTCTCGGCGCCCTGGCTGCCGGAGTTCATTCCCGGCATCGGCAAGAACCCCGACAACGGCGTCATTCTCAGCTACTTCCTGCCGGAAAATGCCGACAGCAACGAGGTGAAATTAGAAATTTTGGATGCTGCGGGCAAAGTCATTCGCAGTTTCAGCAGCAAAAAAGACGAGGCGTTCAAACCCTACCCCGGCGGACCGCGCCCCAGTCCCACCCTGCCTGCCATGAAGGGCCTGCATCGTTTTGCCTGGGATTTCCGCACCGGCGGTCTGCCCGATATTCCCGGCGTGTATGTGTATGCCGACTACACCGGCCATCGCGTGGCGCCCGGCAAGTACAGCGCCCGCATGTCGTACAAAGGCCAGACTTCTACGGCGGACTTTGAAATCGCACCCGATCCGAGGCTGCAAACCGCGCCGCAAGACTGGGCCGAACAGCAGCAAACCATCGCGCGCGTAGAGGGGCACATCAGCGATATGCACGAGTGTGTCAATGCTTTGCGCAAGGTGAAAAAGCAGGTGGAACACTTCAATGAATCGTTCAAAAATGCTGCGGGCGACAACGAAAAAGCCATGCTGGCCAACGGCGAGCAATTGCTGAAAAAAATGGCTGAGTGGGAAGCCAACATCGTGGAAACCCGGCAGCGCAATTTCCAGGATGTCATCAACTGGCCCAGCAAACTCAACGCTGAGTTCTTTGATCTGCGCGGCAAATTGGACGTACACGATCCCCGTGTCACGCAGGGCGTCCGCGACCGCCTCCGCGATCTGGAAGCCGAATGGACGCGCCACAAAGCAACCTGGAAAAAGCTGATAGAGGAGGATGTGGCAGGGTACAACCGCTTGTTCCGGGAGAGGAATTTGCCGGCGCTTTTTGCACCTCAGAGGTAAAAACATGCGCTTCTCTCTCTTCCAACTCGCCGATGCCATGCAGGGCCGCGTCATAGGGCAGGCGCCTGCCGGAGCCGTGGTAGAACACCTCATCACCGACAGCCGCCACATAGCCTTTGCGCCCACGGCACTGTTCTTTGCTCTGCGCGGACCGGGTCGCGACGGACACGCTTTCATCGCCGATGCGTACCGGCAAGGGCTGCGCTACTTTGTCGTGGCGCGTTTGCCGGAAGTGGGAAGTCTGCCCGAAGCCTGCTTCATTCAGGTGGCCGACACGCTGCAAGCCCTGCAAATGCTGGCCGCCTGGCGACGGTCTTTGGCAGCTATACCTGTGATCGGCATTACCGGCAGCAACGGCAAAACCATTGTCAAAGAGTGGCTTTTTCAATTGCTGCACCCCGACCGGCATGTCCTGCGCAGTCCGCGCAGCTACAATTCCCAAACCGGCGTGCCGCTCTCGGTGTGGCAACTGAAACCCGAACACGAGCTGGCCCTGCTCGAAGCAGGCATTTCCCGCATGGGCGAAATGGCTAAGCTGGCGCCCATCATCCAACCCACGTTGGGCTTGTTCACCACCCTCGGCGATGCGCACAGCGAAGGCTTCCCCGATGCGGAAACCAAGCTCAGGGAAAAGCTGATGCTCTTTCAGTCGGCGCAGCTCATTTTTTACAACGCCGACGATGCCCGTGTGGACGCCGCCATACGAGCGCTCGGCAAGCCCTTATTTTGCTGGGGAAGCGCCGCCCATGCCGACCTGCAACTCCTTCGAGCAAGCAGCTCCGACGACCGCCGCAGCACCCGCATCGAGGTCCGCTTCGAGGGGCGCGAACGGAGCATTGACATCCCTTTCAGCGATCAGGCCTCCATCCACAACGCCATGCTGTGCTGGTGCGTACTGCTCCATCTCGGCTTGCCGGACGAACTCATCCGCGAACGCATGAGCCGCCTCGAACCGGTGGAAATGCGCCTCGAAATGCGCGAGGCCGTCAACGCCTGCACGCTCATCAACGACAGCTACAATTCCGACCTCAACGCCCTCTCCATCGCCCTCGATTTCATGGCAAGACAGGCTTCGGGCCGCCGCCGCACGCTCGTTTTATCAGACATTCTGGAAAGCAGCCGCGCCCCCGAAACGCTCTACGCGCAGGTGGCCGATCTGATTTGTGAAAAAGGTGTGGAGCGCCTCATCGGCATCGGCGGGCAGGTGCAGCGCTTGCAAGGCAAACTCCCCGACGGCATTGCCACCGTTTTTTACAACGATGCCGACGCGTTTTTGCAGCAGCACGACATGGAGACTTTCAGTCGGGAAATCATCCTGCTGAAAGGTGCGCGCCGCTTTGGTTTTGAACGCATTGCAGACAGGTTGGCCCTGAAAGTACACCAAACCGTCCTCGAAATCCACCTCGCCGCGCTCACCCACAATCTCCGCCGGTTTCAGCAACTCCTGGCGCCCGGCGTCCGCACCATCGCCATGGTGAAAGCGGCGGCCTACGGCAGCGGCAGCGTGGAAGTGGCCCAACTGCTGGAACTTCAGCGCGTGGACTACCTCGCCGTAGCTTATGCCGACGAAGGGGTGGAATTGCGCCGGGGCGGCATCGGACTGCCCATTTTGGTACTCAATCCCGAAGAGGCCGTTTTTGACATGATGCTCCGCTACCGCCTCGAACCGGAGTTGTACAGCCTGCGCCTGCTCCTCAGTTTTGCGCGCTTTTGCGCCAATCGGCAAGAGCCGGTACCCGTTCATCTCAAGGTAGAAACCGGCATGAATCGTCTGGGCTTTGAGGAAGACAGTCTCGACGAGGCTGTGGCCGAATTGCAGGCCAATCCACAGCTCCGCGTGGTGTCGGTGTTCTCGCACCTGGCAGCCTCCGAAAACCCCGAATTGGATGCCTTCACCCACGAGCAGGCCCGCCGCTTCGAAAGCGCCTGGCAGCGCATCAGCGCGGGTTTGGGCTACCGTCCGCTGCGACACATACTCAACACCAACGGCATTGCCCGCTTTCCGCAATACCAGATGGACATGGTGCGGCTCGGCATCGGCTTGTACGGCATTCCCACCGAAAGCCTTGATTTACAGCCTGTACTTTGCCTCAAGGCCGCCATTTCCCAGATCAGAACCCTACGAGAGGGCGATACGGTGGGCTATGGTCGCAAGGGCGCTGGGCAGGCGGGTATGCGCATTGCCACCATCAGCATAGGCTACGCAGACGGCTTGTTGCGCGCTGCCGGCAACGGGCGTTTTTCGGTGCTCATCCGGGGCAGGCGGGCGCCTACGGTGGGCAACATTTGTATGGATATGTGCATGGCCGACATCAGCCAAATACCCGATGCCGGAGAGGGTGATCCTGTGGTGGTGTTTGGACCGGGTCTGCCGTTGGAAGAACTCGCCGCCGCCCTCGGCACCATTCCCTACGAGGTGCTCACGGGCATTTCGCCGCGCGTGAAGCGGGTGTATGTGCAGGAGTGAGGGGCATGTAGCACGATAAAAATGAAAACCGCAAAATATCGAATGTAAAATGTAAAACCCAACCGTAGGGC
>DDUV01000115.1 GCA_002344975.1 Saprospiraceae bacterium UBA2329
AGGGCTACCGGAAGGAACCTTGATCCTGTTATTGTAAAATAAATGGAAGGACTATAGCAGCGCCGGATTCGGGCAGGAACACCGCCTGATAAAGCCCCGCCTGCCAGCCGGAGGTCGCCACTTCAACATCACCCAACAGATTATCGGTGGTTTGGCTGCGCTCGAAACGGCTGCGTCCCATCATGTCGTAAATCAGCAGGCGGCCGGCAGCATTTGCGGGCAGGCGGAAATGTACGCGCCCGACGGCCGGGTTGGGCCATACTCTGAACCCGTCGGCAGCGTTGGCGCCCGGCATGGCTAGCTGAGGCGAAGGACCCGCCGGGAAAGTCAGGTGTTCTGCCCATATTTCGCGCCACACGGGGTCTGTTATCAATGCCCGTGCTTCTCTGACCGCTTCTCCGGCCTGATTGGGATTCTGCAAAGCAATAGAAAACAGCAGGTTCTGATCGGTGCTGTCCGCTATTCCCATCCACTGGCGAAAGAGGTAACTGTTGAGTTGCTTGCGGGCGCCTTCCCAGGGTTGGTTCACCTGCGTCGCTTCATTATAGTTCAGCGCGTCCACAAACAGAGGTTGCATTTCAGCTTTTACTCCCGACATGATCTGTCGCTCGCGCAGGCGCAGGGTTTCCAACTGGTACAACAAAGGCATCTTGGCCAGCGCCAGCGCTTCGTTGAGCGTATTGTCTGTATCGGGCAGGGCCAATGCGTCTTCCACAGCCCACAGGCTGTCTATAATGCTGCTCCGGTATGCTTGTATGGCACTGAGGGTGTCACGCCACGGCTCAATGGCTTCCATGGCTTGGGCCATCATGCGCTCCGCCAGCACCAAACGCCCCGATGCAGTGCCGGCGCGCTGATTTACAAATGTTTGAGTCTGCAAACCAATGGGCGTTCCTGCCGGGCGGGATTGAATTTTTTGCAAAAGACGGTATTCCGACTCCCATTGTTGCAGCGGAGACAGTTGAATACTGCCCGTCATAAGCGCCTGATCTGCATCGGAGAGCAAATTTTCACCCGCGCCGATACAGGAGTTGAGAGGGCCGTTTTCAGGGTCAAACCAGCCATTCATTGGAGAAATCGGAGATGGGTACACTACCGGGTCGGTTGATTGCACCCGAAAGAAAGAATTAGCAGGCGGAACTCCCTGCGTACAAAAAGCCGCCCAATCTATGTAATCACCGGGTGTGGCCGACCAGCGGTTGTTGGTGCGCACTTGTTCCCCTATACCCGCCATGGGGTTGTCGCCATCCACCCAAAGCCCAATGCGGTGGCGTCCCATGGTGTTTTCAGAAACGTTGGATTGCGAATTGTCTCCTTTAAAATAAAGCCCGGCCTTGGTATTGTTCACAACATTGTCGCATATCTTGATTTTTGGGCTGTCAAAAACTGAAATGGCGCGGACTGCACGGAAAAAGTTACCGGGAGAGGCCGTTCCTTCGATTTGATTAAAGCTGATTTCTCCACCCTCAAGCCCGTGTACACTGATGGCGAAGTCATTTGTATCAAAAGTTTGCCCGCTTGAGGCTCCAAAATTGTACTTGTTACTGGTTATTGAAATATTTTTCCCCATATTAAATCCCCATGTACAATATGTAATGTTACTATTGCTGGCTATGTCGAAATTATTATTTCGAACATAAGCAAGATTGTTTGTAGTGGGGTTATTCGAGTGAAACAGGCTAATACAATGTTTAATTCCCAGCCCAAGTGTCCCCTGTGAAATGAAGTTGTTTTGAAATATATCAACACCGGTACCAACAGGCACAAAGGGGCGAGAGGTTACGATACCTGTGCCGATGCCATCCATTTGGAAGTTATTATAGGAAGCAAAAAAACCGCCTGTGGACATGCTGTTGTACACAGACTGGATACCCAATCCTCCATCTATATCCAAGTTGGAAAAAGAACTGTATCTGATATTCATCGCTGTGTTGTACGACAGCACACCGTAACCACAATTGATGAATTGACTTCTGGTAGCTTCCGCGCCCCCCCAAGTTACATCCAGTGTTCCGCCTTCCGAATAAATGCCAAAATCAGTAAAGAGACCTTCCGGCAAATCAGTAAAGCGGCAATTTCGGACAGCAACCGTTGCATCCAAGATCGTAATTCCCCGGTGAATCTGCGTGAATGTATTTGGAGCAATGTTGTCTCCAACCGTAAAGCTACATTCCGAAGCGTCTATTCCTGCATAAGAAAGCTTGCTGTGGTCCTGCTGCCCTGGATAAGGACTGTGCAAAAGTGAACCGCCTTTAAATAAGTTATTTCTAAAATAGGTGAAATTGAGGATATTAGCCTCCGGCGAAGCGGGGCGCAATCGAATGCCGATATAATTGCGATTGAAGGTATTCTCCCGCAAAGCAATGACGGACGCACTCTCCGTATTGATCGCATACTCCGCGTCCTCAGCTACACAGGAAATGAGCCTCAATTTTGCCGCGCCTTTCAAATGGATGCCGCGCCACATCTGTTCGCAGGAGAAAAACTGTGTTTTGAACCCGTCCAACAGTTTTCCTTCATTTACTGTAATGACTGCCCCCGGCCCCATTTGCACTCTACAGTTGATTAAAAGAAAGGTAGGGCTGTTGACAATCAAAGTTCCATTGATGCGGATGCGCTGATTGGTGTAGTATTGAGCGGGAAGCGAGGAACTGTTGGTGACACTATTGGGGTCCGTGCCAATGGTCAATTGCGGTACAAAGGGCGTGTTTAGCTCACAGAGCGTTTGTTCGGTAGTCAGCCAGGTGATTGCGGAATTAGAGAATCCTCCGGCAGGCAGGAGTAGTGTAATGGTCATCATCAGGAGCAATCCGGTTTTAGAGGGCAACGCCCCCCCCAACAAGGTGTTTACGTTTTTAAATGAAAAAAATACGAGGTTCTTCATGGTTTGAGTATTTAGAAAGGTGAGTAAATCTGTTTGGATGCTGCAAAGAAAGGGAAAATAAAATTAGAAAACAAGGGGGTGGTGAAAAATTAACATAGGAATTACTAAAAAACAAAAACATGGAAGGAGTGACGGTCTCAAGAGTTGACCATCATCTTTCGCGCCTACCCCAACCCCGCCCATCACCCGGCCCGGCAAAGCAGCAATCCGCTTTGATCTCACCGAAACTCCGCCTGCCCCGCTCCAAACTTATTTTTTGCCCGCTACACTTTATATTGAATTTTTCTACCTTTGCAGGGCTTTTTTACATCCTGCTGTCAAAGTGTGTAAAAAGCAGTGTGCAAGTTTTTGACTATCAATACATTGAATTAAAAGTACAGTAGTATGGCCTTAATTGGACAGATCCGGAAAAACTCCTGGATTTTGATTGTGATGATGGCATTGGCCTCTTTGGGGGTTATCATCATGTACATGTCGGACGACAGAACCAGCCTTTTCGGCGGCTCTCAATTCACGATGGGCAAGGTAAACGGTGAAAAAATTGACTGGCGCAATTTCTCCCGCGTAGAAGATGTGATGTACCGCAACTCTTCCGCCGATCCTTACGACCGTCGCGCCTATTTGTGGAACTACTTCGCCGAGGAGGTGCTCATCAAAAAAGAAGCGGAAGCGCTCGGTTTGGGCGTTAGTGTTACGGAGCTGAAAGCATTGGAGTTCGGCCCGGCCTACAGCCCGGTCATTCAGCAGCGCTTTGCCGACCCGGCTACCCGCCAGGTGGACGTGGAGCAGTTGAACCAATTCAAAACCGCCATCGAAGGCGGCAATCTGACCGACCCGCAGGCCCGTGCTTTCTGGGCGCATCAGGAAAAGGAGATCATCAAAGACCGCCTGCAAACCAAGCTCGGCGGCATGGTGGCCAAAGCGCTCTATACACCTACCTGGATGGCCGAATTGAGCTATACCGACCTCAATCAGCGCTTCGATATGGCTTATGTGCAGGTGCCGTTTGATGAGTTGGACAATACAGAAGTGTCTTTGTCTGACGATGACTATGCGGCCTATCTCAAAGAAAACGCCGCTATATACAAGAGCGAAAAGGAGACGCGCGCTTTGCAGTATGTTGCCTTCACGGTAGCTCCCAGCGCCGAAGACTCTGCCACATATCAGGCGAAAATTGCCGGTTATGTGCCGGAGTTCGCAGCAGCTGAAAACGACTCGAATTTCGTAGAGCAGCGTTTCGGCATCATTGATGCGGCGTATTTCAAAAAAGACGACATCAGCGAAGTCATTGCCGACACAGTGTTCAGCATGGCGCCGGGCAGCGTTTATGGCCCGTATTTGGACAACGGCGCTTACATGGCCGTCAAAGTATTGGATCGCAAGGTCATTCCCGACTCCGTTCGTTCCCGCCACATCCTCATCCAGGCCGCCAATCCGATGGAACTGGCAACGGCTCAGGCTCGTGTGGACAGTCTCAAAGGCGTCATCGAATCCGGCGCGGCTACCTTTGAAGCGTTGGCGGCTCAATTCGGCAGCGACGCGACCAAAGATAAAGGCGGCGACCTAGATTTTGCTGCGCCCGGCGGCATGGTGAAGCCCTTCAACGACCTTATCTTCTTTGAAGCAGAGCAAGGCAAACTCTACAGCGTAGTGACGCAGTTCGGCGTACACTTAGTGGAGGTGACTGCCAAAAAATTCATCAACAACAATACCGGCGTGAAACTGGCCTACCTCATGGAGCGCATCATGCCCAGTGACAAAACACAGGGCAATGTAAAAGACAAGGCCATTGCGCTGATGAGCGGCAACCGGAAATTGGAAGACTTGGTGGCAGCCGCCAAAAAAGACAAGAGTCTGAGCCTCGCCGTTACGCCTTTGCTGGAAGCCAACGATTACAATATTGCCGATTTGGGCAGTGGTCAATCGGGCCGCGACATGGTGCGCTGGGCCTTCACCGCCAAAAAAGGCGAGGTATCTCCGGAGGTGTTTTCATTCCAAAACGCTGAATTGCTGACGGTTGATAAATTTGTGTTGGCCGGTTTGAAAACCATTCAGCCCGCCGGCTTGCCCTCTGTGGAAAACATCCGCGAGGAGATCAAACAGTTGGTACTCAACAAAAAGAAAGGCGAAGTATTGGCAGATCGCATGAAAGGCATGGACTTGCAGGCATTGGCATCCAAATTCAAGACCGAGATAGACACGGCCCAATCCATCAGTTTCGGTTCCGGATTTTTGCCCGATCTGGGCGCAGAGCCGAAAGTAATAGCTACGGCTGCCGCTCTGGCGCTCAACAAAACCTCCAAACCCATTGTCGGTTCTTCCGGGGTATTTGTGGTGCAGGTTTACAACAAGCCCGAAATGGCTCCGGCAGCGGATTATACCGCTACCAAGACCTCCTTATCCTCGCCCAGCCGCGCTCAAATTCCTTCCATGATTATGCAGGCACTGATGAAAAATGCAAACATCAAGGACAGCAGGTCTAAGTTTTTCTAACTATAACTTATCCATCATCAGGGCTTTTTGTCTCTGATCGGATTCTTTCCTCAACATTCGATCCCGTGCTTCGGGGTCGAATGTTTTTTTTAATGACAATTTGTTGCGAATGAAATACACCGCCATCGGCCTCATGTCCGGCTCCTCCTTGGATGGTTTGGATATAGCCGCCTGCACCTTTGAAATGGATGGAGACAAAGTAGTCGGCTGGGCTTTGCTGCAAGGCGAAACACAGCCCTTCCCGGAGGCCTGGCAAGAGCGGCTGAGGCGGCTGCCGGAATCCGATGCACGTTCTCTGGCGTCGGCACACAGTGAATTGGGCCGCTGGATGGGACAATGCGTGGCCGACTTCATGCAACGGCACGCCCTTCGCCCCGATCTGGTAGCCTCGCATGGGCACACTATTTTTCATTTTCCGGCAGAGCGATTCACTACACAAATAGGCGATGGGGCAGCTATTGCCGCGGCCTGCGGATGTCCGGTAGTCTGCGATTTCAGAACCGGCGATATGGCGCTCGGCGGGCAGGGCGCACCGCTGGCGCCGCTTGCCGACAGGATGCTGTTTCCCGACTACGACGTGCTGCTCAATGTCGGTGGCATAGCCAATATCACCTGCAAACTCGGCAGCCGCTATGTGGCCTGCGATGTGGGCGGCGCCAATCAGATACTCAACGCATTGGCTCAAACGCTGGGACTGCCTTACGACGACGGCGGACGGCTGGCCGCTTCGGGGCAGTACATTCCGGCCTTGGCGGAAGCTATGGATGCGCTGCCGTACTTTTCCTGGCCGCCGCCCAAATCGCTGGGCAACGACTGGGTGCAAGCCCATCAGACACAGGCGTATCTGAACTGGCCGGCATCGGTTGAAGACCGCCTGCATACCGCTTGCCGGCAATTGGCCCGACAAACAGCGGGGGCCATACAGCGCATTTTTGAATCAGAAAAACAGAGCCGTCCTGCTTATCGGATGTTGGCTACCGGCGGCGGCGCTTACAACACTTTCCTCGCCAACTGCATTGTAGAAGAATGCACCTCGCTGATGGGCGAATGTGTTTTGGAACTGCCGGATGCAGGCATCGTCAATTATAAAGAGGCTGTGTTGATGGCGCTCATGGGCGTGCTGCGCGTATTGGAAATTCCCAACTGCATAGCGAGCGCAACCGGCGCGGAGCGGGATGCTGTCGGGGGAGCCGTTTATTTGGGATAGATAACATGGAAAAATGGACAAAAATAAACTCATCTTCGTTACGGGCGGAACCGGCTTTCTGGGGTCCTATTTGCTTCGGTATTTGGTAAAAGAAGGCTATACCCATATCCGTGCTCTGAGGCGCAGCGGCAGCTCTATGGATTTGGTACAGGACGTAGCCGGTCGCATCGAATGGATAGAGGGTGATGTGCTCAATCCATTTTCGCTGGAAGAGGGCATGTCGGGCGCCGCACAGGTATATCATTGTGCTGCAGCGGTGTCTTATCAGGCCGCCGACAAAGCGCGCATCATGTCGGTCAATGTGGAGGGCACTGCCAACGTGGTCAACGAAGCATTGGAGGCGGGCATCGAAAAAATGGTTTTTGCCGGCTCGGTGGCGGCATTGGGGCAACCCAAAGAAGGCTTCAAAACCACCGAAACTACGCCCTGGGAGTGGAAAAAAGAATTGTCGAGCTACGCGGTGAGCAAGCGGCTGGCCGAGCTGGAAGTGTGGCGGGGCGCTGCTGAAGGGCTGAACGTGTGCGTGATCAATCCTTCCGTTATTCTGGGCGCCGGCCGCTGGGACGACGGGCCGCTCAAGATTTTCTCTTTGGTCCATCGCAATTTTCCGATTTGCCCACCCGGTCGCAGCGGCTTTGTGGACGTGCGGGACGTGGCGCAGTCCATGATGCGCATCATGGAGAGCGACATTTCGGGCGAGCGCTTCATCGTGTCGGCAGAAAACATGTATTTTCAGGAATTGATGGCCCTGATGGCTCAAGCCTTAGACAAAAAAGCCCCGACCATCAAAGCAGGCAACGCGCTGATGCAGTTGGCCAGAATAGGCGATGCTGTTGGCGCCCTGCTGACCGGCCGTCCGGCAGAGATCACCCGCGCAGCCATTTACCACTCGTCGTTGCTGTCGGAGTACGACAACAGCAAACTCGTGCAGGCGCTTGGCTACAGCTATAGGCCCATTTCGGAGACCATTCGGGAGGCAGGGGCTTTGTTTGTGGAAGCGATGCGCAGCGACAAAGGATCGCGGGTATTGCCCTTGAAATAAACTACAAATCAGGCCTCTTCTTCAAACGGATCGCTGTCCAAATTGATGGGCCGATCCACGCCTTCTTCTAATGAAATAAAGGTTTCTGTGCGCTGTATGCCCGGTATTTTCTGGATTTTATCGTGCAATACTTCGCGCAGGTGATTGGTGTCGCGGCAGAGGATTTTTGCAAAAATGTTGTACAGACCGGTGGTATAATGCAGGCTCACCACCTCGGGGATTTCCTGAAGTCGCTCGGCAGCATCATCGTATAAAGAACTCTTATCTAAATAAATACCGAGGAAAGCGCAGATGTCGTAACCCAGTTTGGAGTGATCTACTGAAAGATTGTAACCCTTGACCACCCCGGCATCTTCCAGTTTTTTCATGCGCACATGGATGGTGCCGCCTGAGACGAAAAGTTGCTTGGCAATATCCGTATAAGGCTTCTTGGCATTGCGCATCAGTATGGCCAGAATCTTGCGGTCCAGATCGTCTATGTCTTGTAATTTGCTCATCAAATCGTCAATTTTGAGCAACGAAAGTATCAAAAAAAATTACAATTGCTAATGAATCGGTAGATTTTTTGAGATATTGGTAAATATTGTACAAATAACCCTGAGTAACAGACAAGCGCGTTTACTTATTTTTTTCCTTCTCATTTCGTTATCTTTGCAAAAAATCGAAGCCATGCTGAAGAGATTACCGTCGGGAGAATCGAGTTTTGAAAAAATACAAACGGGCAAGCAACTGTATGTGGACAAGACCCGCCAGATATACGAATTGCTCAGTTCCGGCGATTTTTTCTTCCTCTCCCGCCCGCGTCGTTTCGGCAAGTCCTTGACGGTATCCACACTCAAAGCGCTTTTTGAAGGGCGCCGGGAGTTGTTCGAAGGGCTGTGGATTGCCGAGCACGGCGGCTGGGACTGGAGCAAAACAAATCCCGTCATCTCTCTGTCTTTCAATGGATTGGATTATTTGAACCAGCCATTGGAAACAGCTTTGGCAAAAGAAATAGAACTCAAGGCAGAGGCGCATGGCATCACCCTGACGAGCGACACCTCCAAAGACCGGTTCAAAGAGCTGATTCTGAAATTAGGCAAAACCAATCGCGTCGTCGTCCTTATAGATGAATACGACAAGCCCATCAACGACTACCTGACCGATTACGAAATGGCCGACACCAACCGCGATGTGCTGGGGAATTTTTTCGGCGCGCTCAAGGCCAACGACATCACCGACAACCTGCGCTTCGTCTTCATTACCGGGGTGAGCAAGTTTTCCAAAGTGACCCTTTTTTCGGAACTCAATAACCTGACAGACATTACGCAGCACAAGCGTTTCGGCACACTGGTGGGCATCACACAAGCAGAATTGGAGGGATATTTCGGCGAGCACATCACCCGATTGGCCGAAGATGAGGGCCTCACAAAGGAGGCCGTTTTAGCCAAAATCAAGCACTGGTACAACGGCTACACCTGGGATGGACACCATTCTCTGTACAATCCTTTCTCGTTGTTGGGCTTGTTCGGCAGCGGCAGTTTCAAAAATTTCTGGTTCACCAGCGGCACCACCGGATGGCTGGCCCGCAAACTGCGCGAAACCGCCCTCAATGTTTCCGAACTTGAAGGCATGGTAGTGGATGAATCTTTCTTCGATAAGTTCGAAGTGCGCAATTTAGACCCCGCCGTACTGCTGTACCAGACCGGCTACCTCAGCATCAAAAAAGTACAGGGAGAAGGCATAAAACGCTACACCTTAGACTATCCCAACTTCGAGGTGCGGCACTCGCTGATGAGCAACCTTTTCACGGAGTACTCCCTGAGACCTGTGAGCGAATCAGCGAGTTTGGTATGGGCATTGGAGGGAGCTTTGGCAGCAAAAGACCTGCCCAAATTCATCAGCCTGCTGCGGGGCATCTTTGCCGATATTTCCAATCGCCTACTCAAACAGTATGTGGAAGCCGACAGCCTCAAACTCTGGGAAGCGTATTACCAAACGGTGATTTATCTGGCGCTCAACCTCACCGGTACGGAGGTGGCCTGCGAGGTACAGACCAACCGGGGCTACATAGACGCGGTGGCCGAAACGAAGGACCATGTTTATGTCATGGAGTTCAAGGTGGGCAAAGCCGCCGAGGCCATGCAACAGATCAAAGGCAAAGGCTACCCCGAAAAGTACCTGCACCGGGGCAAACCCGTGACGCTGCTGGCCGTGGGCTTCGATCCTGCAACGCGCAATATCGGGGACTGGGAGGAGGAAGCGGTGTCAAAGCACTGATTACCAATACTTCATTCCCTCCGCATAGCCTCCACCGGATCAAGCCGTGATGCTTTGATGGCCGGATATGTGCCGAATACAATGCCCACCAATAATGCTACCGCCACAATAATGAGCAGGGTTTGAAAGGTATAAGCGGCTTCAAATTGCGGCCCCTTCAGCACCATTCCTACTATCGCCACCGCTACTGCGGCCCCCAGCATACCCAATAACAGCCCCAGAAAACTGCCCAACAGCGATATGGCCACCGATTCCGACAAAAACAGCCGCAGGATGTCGCGCCGCTTGGCGCCCAATGCTTTGCGAATGCCGATTTCCGCCGTGCGCTCCGATACCGAAATGAGCAGCACGTTCATAATCCCGATACCGCCCACCAACACCGAGATGCCCACAATCATGCCCATGATGAGCCGAAAGAGCATGAAGCCCTCTGTGATCTGATTGACCCGGTACTCGTTGGTAGCTACGTCAAATCCATCGCTGTGGCCTGGGTAATGCTTTGTGAGCCAGTCCTCTATCTGTTTTTTTACATCCTGAACATCCTCTACCAAATGAACATCCGCCAAACAGGACGGCGGCGATTTTTGAAGTTCCTTGTCGGTCCAATGCACAATGGGGACAAAGATTTCGGGGCGCCCCTCCTGTTGGGTTTTCAACACGCCCACGATGCGGAAGCTGGTTTCACCCAACTGGATGTTTTTACCCAACAGACTTTTTTCCGGCGCACTTTTTTTGATTTGGCCGGCCAGCAAGTCGTTAATAACCGCCACGTCTCCGGCGCCCTCAAAGTCGGCATCCGAAAATCTCCGGCCTTCCGCCAACTCCATCCGGCCCCACACATCTGGCGCTACGCCCGTGATGACTGCGGCGAAGGGTTCTGCAACTTCCGGCATAGTCAACTCGCCTGTTTTTCTGACACTGAGCGTTGCATCAGCCTGATTTTGAAACACTTCGTGCTGCAAAGCCCGGAACGCCTCATAATTGAGATATGGGAAGGAATCTTTGGAAATGTTCATACCCTGCACGGTTTTGGTCGTCACTGAGCTGATTTGAATCATTTTCACGGAGGTCGTATCGCTCAGTTGTCGGCGGGCGTGCTTTTCCATGCCGTCAATGAGGGAGAGGATGGTCACTAAGGCAGCAACGCCGATGACAATGCCCAATACGGAAAGCAAGGTGTGGAAAAGGCGGGCGCGAATGCTCTCGAATGCCTCGCCGATGGTGGCCGACAACTTTTTCATGGCAGATGGTTTGCCTGCAAAGAAAGTAAGAAAAGTAGTGGGAAGGGGCAATGTTTTAGATGTAAGCACGGCAAATAAAGATAGAGGCTATGGATGGCGTCGGGTTCTGTGAAGTTTAGGGGCAGGCTGGTAATGTTCAGCCCTTCCGAGCGGAGGCTGCTGCCGAGGTTTGCTGAATTTTGATCCTACAGGCCAAAAGAACCTGCCGTCAGCCATGCAACAACAAGCTGAACGGCAGGCAATATGGGTTTTGGATGTTTATAAAAAGATTGTTATTGACACAAGTTCATTCGTGCTGCGCCGGATGTGTGGTGTCTATTTGGGATGCTTCCGAATGGTTACCCCGATTGACGCAATAAAATTGCAACACGCTGTTCTTTGCAGCAAGGGTGAGTTTCCGAATGACGGGTTTGAGTTTCCGAAGGATGGGTTTGGGGTTCCGAATGAAATGCTGCGCTGCTCAAATAATATGAAACCGGCGCACTAATTCGTCTTTGAAAGACCGGCTCACGGAGAGGGTCTGCGCGCCGATGCCGAGGTAGCCCCAGTCGTCGCTGATGGTATCTATTTTGTGCAGATTGACAATGTACGAACGGTGAATGCGGAGGAAGTTGTCGGTGCGAAGTTTTTCCTCCAAAGCACCCAGCGAGATGCTCATCAGATACTCGGCCTGTGGCGTATAGATTTTGCAATAGCTGCGGTCGGCTTCGGCGTAGAGGATGTCCTGAAGCAGGATTTTGGTCATTTTGCCTTTGTAGCGCACAAAGATGCGGTCGGCCAGAATGTAGGCATCTTCGGCCTTGTCGTTTACATGCAGCAGACTTTGGCCACTGTGCTCTTCGGCCAATCGGGCCAGTGCCAATTCGATGGCACGCTGGAGGTCGGCGGGCTGGAATGGTTTGGAAATGAAGGCGTAAGGGCGTGTGGCTTTGGCGCGGGCAAAGGTGGCGTCGTCGGCGTTGGCAGTGAGGAAGATAACGGGAATCTGATGGCGTTCGTAAATGAACTGCGAGGTGGCTACGCCGTCGAGCACGCCTTTGAGCGAAATGTCCATCAGCACGAGGTCGGGGGGCGTACTCTCTATACTTTTGAGGGCATCCTCGCCGCGCGGCATGATGCCGGTGATCTCATATCCGATGCTTTCCAGCATCATGGAGATGTCGGCGGCGATGATCATTTCATCTTCTACGATGAGGATTTTAACAGCGCTCATGCGTCAGGCGGCTTTTGCAGGATTGGGAAATCGGAGGATGGTGGTGTAGCCCCCGGTCTCGCTTTGCTCCATCCGGGCGCCGAGTTGTTGTGCGAGCAATTTGACAAGTTTTCCTCCAAAACCTGTACTTGATTCGCGCCATTCCGAGCCGCCCTCCGAGTTGCCACCCACGCCGTTGTCGGCTATGCGCAGGGCCAGCGTATGCTCGTCTTCGGCGCGCAGGCTGATCTCGATGGCGCCCCCGCGGTGTTCCGGGAAAGCGTATTTGAGGGAGTTGGTCATCAATTCGTTGACAATGAGGCCGATGGGGATGGCGGTATCCACATCGAGGTCTATGGTCGGCATATCTACTTTGAGCGCTATCTGCTCGCCTGCTGCCCCGAAGCTTTGGAGCATGGCCTGGCCCATGGTCTCAAAATAGTCTTTCATTTCCACCGAGGCCAATTGCTCGCCCTGATAGAGTTTTTGATGAATGAGCGACATGGATCGCACGCGGTTGCGGCTTTCCTGTACGGCGGCTAAGGCGGCGGCGTCTTCTATGCCGGCACTTTGCAGGTTGAGCAGGCTGGAGATGGTTTGGAGGTTGTTTTTTACGCGGTGGTGTATTTCGCGCAGGAGCAACTCATTTTCCCGGTTCTTTTTTGCCAATTGTTCATTGGCAGCTTCCAACAGGCGATTGGCCTTCTGTCGGGAGCGCAAACTCATGTAAATCAAGACAGAAGTGAGCAGCAGCAAGCCCGCAACCCCCCAAAGGAGCCGCTGGAAATTGCGCTGTTTTTCGATGCGCTCCTTCTGTATGGCAATGGTGGCTGCCCGTTGCCCGGCCTCGTATTTTTCGGCTAACCCTCCCTGCAAGGCAGCTATTTTTTGCTCGTATTCGCGCTCCTTTTCCTCTTGGTGAAGCTGTTGGTAGCGGTGCGCGTTTGGGTAGTCGCCCATGCCGGCGTAAATATTGGAAAGGTGCATGTAGTTTTCCCACAGATTGCGGGTATCCCCCGATTCCTTCATCAACTCTATGGCCCGCAAAGTATAGGGCAATGCCTCTGCATACTTCTTTTGCATCAACAGTACATGGCCCTTGTTGGCCGTGCCGGCAATGACGCCTCTCACAAAACCCAACTTTTCGGCAATGCTCCGGCAGCGCTCAAAGTCGAGAAGGGCTTCTTCGTAATTGCCCAAAAATTTGTGTGCGTTGCCCCTGCTGTTGGATGTTCTGGCCACTTGCAGCCCGTCGGGCGCAATGCGCTCCCATATTTGCAGGGCTTCCGTAGCGTATTGCAGCGCGCCTGCGTAGTCGCCTTTGAGGACATGGACGTAAGACAGGTTATTGAGCGCATCGGCCAGTAGTTCGGGCGCGTCCATGGATTCAAACTGGGCAATGGCTTGTTGGGCATAATGGATAGACTTCTCGTAGTCTTCCTGCATGGCGTGCATATCCGACAATTGATTGTAAGTTTCTGCTAATGCTCTGCGGCGACCGATGCGCTCCCAAATTTCTACTGCCTGATAATAATGCTCTGATGCCGCAGCGAACTCCCGCTGATTGGCTTTGGCAAATCCTTTCCAGTGATTGGCTTCGGCGGTTTCTGCGGCTTGTCTGGAGGGATCAAGCAAGGCCAGAGAACGATCCAGAAACATGGCTGCGGAATCATAACTTACCATCTGCGCCAAAGCCTTGCCCGCAATGAGGTAAGTCCGGGCTTTAAGAGTGTCGGAGAGGTTGCCGCCGGCCAGCCGGAGTGCTTGCTGCGCCAGCGGACGCAAGGCTTGTACGTCTGATTTTTGGGTAGAATCAGCCAGAACACCCAGTAACTGTATGACCTTGGCCGGGTCTTTGGCACTTTCCAGCCGGGCTTTCAGCGTGGCAACAGATTCGTTTTGAGCGGCTGCCGATAGTCCTGTCAACAGGAACAGGAACGAATATAAGTGTTTTCTCAGCATAGTGTTTGGGAGCAGTGATCAATATCGCAGCACAAAATACATGTTTTGTGGTAGTTGTTTATTTACAAATAATAAAAAAGGTTACCGGAAACAGGCGCTTAAAAACAAAAAGGGCTTTCCAATGCTTCAAACATCGAAAAGCCCTTCCTGTTCCGGCAGGAAAGCTTTATTTACTTACCGGATACGTTACTTTAGTGAGCCATTTGGCCGGGTTGGGTTCCATGCCCGGATCGGTGACGTATTCCTCCACAGCCATAGCGCCGTGTTGCCATTTGTTGCGCTGAATATACGCGTCAATGGCCTCATGCGCCGGAGCTATTTTTTCGTACGGCCCGTAGTAGTCCACCGACAAGCGCGTACCGGCGGGCATTTCAACAGTAGTGAACCCCTTGATCTCCACTTTCGATTTGACAGGAAATGCAGCGGCAAAGTCGGTGGTTTGCGCTGCCTCATCCCAGGTGAAATACAGGCCGGAGGGCATTCCGTCCAATTCGATGCCGGCCGCTTGCAAGGCTTGAGCAATTTTGGGGAAATGCAGGGCCATACGTTCTGTCAATTGCGGAATGGCCACTGTTTCGCGGATGCCCACATAGTATCGGGGCGTAGCGGCCGTACTTTCCATCACTTTGAGCGCAGGAGCGGCGGCAGCCTCTTTTTCTACCAATGCTTTAAGATCGGCCAGCCCTTGCGTATATTGGGCATCCATTTCTTTTTCCATGCCCATAATCAGTCCGAAAACATTGAACGGGAAAGGCATTGGCGAACGAAATCCCCAGGTTACCTCCGTGGAATTGCCTTCGGCATCTTTGAGTTGAAACCAGGCTTGGGCGGTGGATTCAAATGGCTTGATGAAAGCCAACTGCGTTTCTACCCGCTCGTTTGGCTGCACCAGGCTGAGCGTTTGAGAGCCTTTTCCGGCGTCTTTGTTGCCGTCCCAGGCAGAGGCAGCGCCTACGGTTCCGTCAATGCCCGTGAGCGTGGTTTTCATGTTGGGGTCCAACCGACTCCAGGGCGACCATCGGCTCTGTTGTTCCAGATACTGCACATAAGGGAATACCGTTTCGCGGGGCGCATCAATGACGATGCTGCGCTCCATTTCAAAGGTTTTCGGTGCTAGTGCATTGAGTACGAGTACCAGTACGATGAGTGCGAGGAGCAAAATGCCCGCAATTTTGATTGCTTTCATGATAAAGAGAGTTTTGGTTGAAAATGATAAGATGATGTTTTGAGAGCTGTGTGCAACGGGCTGTTTTGAACAACCATGCCGAATTAGATGGCAAATTTAATTGTTTTTTTATAAAAATAAAACAAAATGTTTTGTTTTTATAAAAAAATCAGCCCTGCCGGAAGTGCTCCGACAGGGCTGAGAGAAAAACTGATTTTGGCTGGTTTATGCCTCGTGCTCCGTCTCGGCTTTGTGTGCCTCGATGAGCCTTTGCTGAATATCGCCGGGTACCTGAGCGTACTCTGCGAAAGCGCGGGTAAACTTGGCGCGGCCCTGCGTGAACGAGCGCAGCGATGAAGAGTACAAGTACAGCTCGGCCAGTGGCACGCGCGCCAGAATTTTTTGGTAGTGCCCGTCGGAATCCATGCCCATGATGATGGCGCGGCGGGTTTGGAGATCGCCCATGACATCGCCCATGACCTCGTCCGAGCAGAGAATTTCTACGTCGTGGATGGGTTCGAGCAGTTGTGGCGCCGCTTCGGCGAAAGCCTGTCGGAATGCCTGTACGGAGGCTACCATGAAGGCCATATCGTTGGAATCCACGGGGTGCATTTTGCCGTCGAAAATGCTGACGCGGATGTCCTGGCAGGAAGAGCCGGTGAGCGGACCTTCTTCCATTTTTTGCATGATGCCTTTTTTGATGGCGTTGGAGAAACGGGCGTCAATGGTGCCGCCTACGATGCACCACTGATAGACGAGTTTGCCGCCCCAGGGCAGTTCGTCCACCTCTACGTTTTTCACAGATAGGTCGGTGGGAGCGGGCATGCCTTCATGATAAGGTTCGATGCGCATGTGAACCTCTGCAAACTGCCCTGCGCCGCCGGTTTGCTTCTTGTGGCGATACATGGTGTTGGCCACCCGGGTGATGGTTTCGCGGTAAGGAATGCGCGGGCGCACATACTCCATACTGACGCCATACACCATTTCGATGCGGTGTTTGATGAGGTCGAGGTGGAGTTGGCCCTGTCCGTAAAGGAGCGTTTGTTTGAGGGCTTTGGATTGCTCAATGATGAGCGTCGGGTCTTCCTCGGCGATGGTATGGAGGGCTTTCATCAGCTTTTCCATGTCGTTTTTGTTGGGCTGATGCACGCCCACGTCTATGCGCGGGGTGGGGAAGTGGATCGGGTCTATTTTTCGATCTACTCCTTTGATATTGAGTGTATTGTTGGTGTGCGTATTTTTGAGTTTGACGGTGACGCCGATGTCGCCGGCCATGAGTGCATTGACGCCCTCGCGGTCTTTGCCGTTGGCCAAGTATATCTGGCCGAAGCGCTCTGCACTGCGGTTTTCCACATTGACGAGTTCGTCGCCGGAATGGAGTACGCCGGAGTAAACTTTAAAGTAGGAAAGGTTGCCCACGCGCGGCTCGGAAACGGTTTTAAAAACAAAAACCGTAGCGCTGTCTTTGCTGTCGCAGGCGAGAGTTCCACCGCCTTCGAGTTCGGCAGCGGGGCGGTCGGCAGGCGAGGGGCACACGTCATTGATGAAGCCCATGATGCGGCCGCTGCCCATATCCTGGAGGGCCGAGCAGCAGAACACGGGGAAAATTTGCTGGTGTGCAATGGCGATGCGGAGGCCTTCTGTGAGTTCTTCTTCGGAGAGCGTGCCCTGCTCGAAGAAGCGCTCCATGAGGCCCTCGTCGTTTTCGGCGGCAGCCTCCACCAATGCGTTGTGCATTTCCATGGCGCGTTCCTGTTCGGAAGCGGGGATAGGTTGTTTGTCGGGTTTGCCGCCGCCTTCCGGGAAGACATACATGACCATGCGGAGGGCGTCCACTATTTTATTAAAACCGGCGCCGGGATTGAGCGGATATTGCACCGGAATGACATGATTGCCGAAGCGTTGACGGGCCTGTTCGAGGGTAGTATCGAAATCGGCCTTTTCGTGGTCTATGTGATTGATGGCAAACAGGGCGGGTGTTTTGAACTTTTCGATGTATTCCCAGATCAGCTCAGTGCCTACTTCTACGCCGCTGCGGGCATTGAGGGCGACAACGCCTGTGTCGGCCACTTTTAGGGAGGAAATGACCTCGCCCACAAAGTCGTCGGAGCCGGGAGTATCAACGATATTGATTTTGGAGTCTTTCCAAAGAACGTGCAGCAAGGTGCCGAAGATGGAGTTGCCGCGCTCGTGTTCCAGGTCGGTGTAATCGGACACAGTGGATTGATCTTCTACTTTGCCCCGGCGAGAGATGGCTTTGCCTTCAAAAAGCATGGCTTCGGCCAATGTTGTCTTGCCGGAGCCGGAATGGCCCAGGAGTACCACGTTGCGAATGTTTCTGGTATCGAAGTTCATAAGTACGGTAGTTATTTGGTGTGTTGAAAAAATACACTGCGAGCCAACATACCTGCCCGCAAATCGGCCTGAAAATACAGCCGCCCGACGAAATAAAAAACATTCGGGCCTATATTTTTTAACACAACTGCGAAAAGTGACGGTGGAATGAATCTTCGGCAGAGGAGAATGTGAAAATTTAAGCTTGATACAAATTGATTTTATGGGATTTGGAAGATATTTGTTCGATTTTTTAAGAGGCATAAAAAATATACAAGCCGACTTTTGATTTTTTTTGCAATTTTCCGGCACTGCATCTCTCCGCCCAATACCCATCATCACAACAAAATATTATTACATTCAAATTGTGTACTATGGCGAGCAATTCTACACGGCCCAAATGCGCATTCTATATACTCCTCCTGACCAGCTTGTGGATGTTTGGGGGGCATATCGGGAAACTGAACGCACAGTGTACCGGGCCTACACTGAACCTGCCCGACGCCTCCAGCCAACCGGTACTCAACCCTCCCAATCCTTATTGTACCGCCATCAATATAGATCCCGCGGTGACCGGACATCCCATCGGTTTGCAAATGATGCTTGAACACGACTGGCAGGGCGACCTGAGCATTCGCATCAATGCGTGCGGCGGCACCCTGATGTTGCTCACAAGGCCCGGCGGCGGTAGTTGTACCGGAGGTTGTGCTTGCGGCAGCAGCGCAGATATAGGCACTGTCGGGAACCCTGCGTTGGTTTCATTTTCCGACGGCGGCGGCCCGAACCCCGATCTTGGCATCCCGATAACCGGCGGCAATTTTGGATTATCGACAGACCCCTGTGGCGCCAACAGTATGATAAGCTCGTTTGCAAGTCTGGCATCATTGTGCGGAGGGGCTCCATATACAATACAAGTATGCATTACCGACCATGTTGGTGCAAATGACGGTATCGCCACCAATATTCGCCCCATGTTTCCCGGCATCGTTTGCGGCTGCAATGACCCCGCCGCGCTCAATTACAACCCTGCAGCAACCGTCAACGATGGTACCTGTACCTATCCGCCGCCGCCTTTGACCTGCGGCTCGGTTTTTTACGACTCCGGCGGGCCTTCCGGCAACTACTCCAATAACGAAAATGCCACCACCACCATTTGCCCCACCACTCCCGGCGATATTGTGACGGTGACATTCACAGCCTTCAACACAGAGAGCAGCTACGATAAATTGTATGTGTACAACGGCCCCAATGCTTCCTCGCCGCAGATCAGTTCGGGCAACGGGTCCGGCAGTGGCATTTGCTCTACTCCCGGCGGGTTTTGGGGCACGTCCATTCCAGGCCCGTTTACCTCCACGCATCCCGGAGGCTGCCTCACTTTTGTTTTTTGTTCCGACGGCAGCCTGACTTACTCCGGATGGGCCGCCAATGTTACTTGCAGCACGCCCTGCACGCCGCCCCCCGCGCCTACCGCATCAGGGCAAACGATACCTCCTAATACCTCCTGTACCCTGACCGCATCAGGCTGTGCCGGCACCCTGCGCTGGTACAATGCCCCATCGGGCGGAACACAGGTGGGAACAGGCTCGCCATTCGTAACGCCGCTGCTGAGTGCCACTACCACTTATTATGTAGCATGTGATACGGGCAGTGGCTGCGCATCAGCCCGCACGCCGGTGACTGTGACGGTGCAGAACCCGCCGGCCATGCCATCTTGCGGCTCCAATACATGGAATGTGAGCGTGTATGCCGATAATACCTACACGACTTTTATGGGATTTTACAACACGCCCGGCCACAGCATCAGCCCCGGCGACGGCGGTAACGATCCTTTAGACATTGAGTTCAATGTTGGCAAAGACGGCGTTCCGGTCAACGGCTTTCCCAGCCAGGCCAACGGTTATACCGGCCTGCCCCTGACAAACGAAGCTTTCAGTATTCGCGCCGAGCGATGCGGCTTCCCCTGCGGCGCCTATTATTATATCAATGTGCGCGCTTTTGACGATCATGTCAGGGTGCGGGTGGACCAGACCGGCGACGGCACCTACGAGTTCGATTACAGCAACGGCCCGCCCAGGAGCACCACGCCTACTGATATTTGGAACGGTTTTTTGGGCCCCAATTCCAGAGTCATTATTGAGGGTTACAACATCGGGCCGGGGCATCCGCTGTATGTGTCGCCCAACGAGTTTTTCCTGCATGTTGCTTTTTACAACGACCAAAACCACCCGCTGCTGACGGCCAACGCCGGTGCGGATGCCAATTTCTGCTCGCCGGGTTCGGTGGGCATCGGGGGTGCTCCGGCGGCCGCGCAGGGAGTGCCGGGTTATACTTACAGTTGGTCGCCGGCGGGAACATTGAGCAATTCCGGTATTGCCAATCCGACCGCCTCCCCTGCCACGCCGACCACCTATACCCTCACGGTGACCGACGCCAGAGGTTGCACCGCGACGGACAATGTGATCGTGACGCCGATGCTCTGTTGCGCTGCCAATGCAGGCGCGGTAGCCATCAACCCGAATCCGCAATGCCCGGGTGAAATGTTCACCGCCTCCGCTACCGGTCATCAGACGACTTCGGGATATACGCAAACTTATATTTTGACCAATAGCTCAGGCTCAGTGCTGTACATCATCCCTTCCGGCAATTTCACCACGCCGGTAGCCTGCGGCACATATTCAGTATATAGTTACAATTATCTCACCGCCGGAACCGCCATTACCAACCCCGCCACCATTGGCCAGATTGTATGCCAGCCTACGCATTGCTGCGATTTGTCGGCGCCGCTTGCTTTTACCACCTCCGCCACCGTTACCATGCCCACCGACGCAGGCAGCACCGTAGCGTGTGTATCGGCAGCAACGGCGCCCACTCCGCCCGACGTGATGTATAGTTGCGGCGGCCTCTTGGCAAGGAGCGGCCCGGTTATCAGTCCTGACCCGGCTTGCGTGGGAGTTAAAACTTATGTCTGGACTTACACAGATGCCTGCAACAGTCAAACTTACAACTGGACTTACACCTACACCATTTCCGCCCCGACAGTGAGTATGCCTGCGCCGGGTGCGAGCACGGTAGGTTGCGCCTCGGCAGCGGTACAGCCCACGCCACCCAACGTGACAGACAACTGCGGTCGCGCCCTGACGCCGAGCGGCCCGGTCATCAGCCCCAACCCGACCTGTGCGGGTACAAAGACCTACACCTGGACTTACACCGATTGCGCCGGAAATCCTTACAACTGGGTTTACACTTACACCATCACCGGCGGTACCGGCGGCCCGATGCCGCCCAATGGAGCCTCCACCGTAGCCTGCCCAAGCGGAGCGAACGTGCCGACGCCTCCTGTAGTAAATGACAACTGCGGCAACCCGATGCAGATCAGCGGCCCGGTCATCAGCCCCGACCCTGCCTGTGCAGGTACGAAAACTTACACCTGGACTTACACCGACTGTCAGAACAACACCTACCCCTGGACTTACACCTACACCATCACCGCCCCGACGGTGAGTATGCCTGCGCCGGGCGCCGGTACGGTGAGTTGTGCCTCGGCAGCGATGCAGCCCACGCCGCCCAATGTGACGGACAACTGCGGTCGCGCCCTCACACCGAGCGGCCCGGTCGTCAGCCCCGACCCTGCCTGTGCGGGTACAAAGACCTATACCTGGACTTACACCGATTGCGCCGGGAGTACCTATAACTGGGTTTACACCTACACCATCACCGCCCCGACGGTGAGTATGCCTGCCGCCGGCGCAAGTACGGTGGATTGCGTAGCCGCAGCGGTGCCTCCCACGCCGCCCAATGTAGCTGACAATTGCGGTCGCCCTCTGACGCCGAGCGGCCCGGTCATCAGCCCCGATCCGGCCTGTGCGGGTGCCAAAACTTATATCTGGACTTATACCGATTGCGCCGGAAATCCTTACACCTGGGTTTACACTTACACCATCACCGCCCCGACGGTGAGTATGCCCGCGCCCGGCGGCAGTTCGGTGAGTTGTGCCTCGGCAGCGGTACAGCCCACGCCACCCAACGTGACGGACAACTGCGGTCGCGCCCTCACGCCGAGCGGTCCGGTCGTCAGTCCCAACCCGATCTGCGCGGGTACCAAAACTTATACCTGGGCATACACAGATTGTACCGGGAGTGCCTATACCTGGGTTTATACCTACACCATCACCGGTGGTACCGGCGGCCCGATGCCGCCCAATGGCGCCTCCACTGTGGCCTGCCCAAGTGGAGCGAGTGCGCCGACGCCTCCTGTGGTAAATGACAACTGCGGCAACCCGATGCAGATCAGCGGGCCTATGGTCGGCCCCGACCCTGCCTGTGCAGGTACGAAAACTTACACCTGGACTTACACCGACTGTCAGAACAACACCTACCCCTGGACTTACACCTACACCATTCTCGGCCCGACGGTGAGTATGCCTGCGCCGGGCGCCGGTACGGTGAGTTGCGCCTCGGCAGCGGTACAGCCCACGCCGCCCAATGTAGCCGACAACTGCGGTCGCGCCCTCGCGCGGAGCGGCCCGGTCGTCAGCCCCGATCCTGCCTGCGCGGGTACCAAAACCTATACCTGGACCTACACCGATTGCCAGAACAATACCTATCCTTGGGTTTATACTTATACCATTCTCGGCCCGACGGTGAGTATGCCTGCGCCGGGTGCCGGTACAGTGAGTTGCGCTTCGGCAGCGGTGCAGCCCACGCCGCCCAATATAGCCGATAACTGTGGTCGCGCCCTCGCTCGGAGCGGCCCGGTCATCAGCCCCGACCCGGCCTGTGCGGGTACCAAAACCTATACCTGGACATACACAGATTGTGCCGGGAGTACCTATAACTGGGTTTATACCTACAACATCACCGCCCCGACGGTGAACATGCCTGCGCCGGGCAGCAGTTCGGTGAGTTGTGCCTCGGCAGCGGTGCAGCCCACGCCGCCCAATGTAACCGATAACTGCGGTCGCGCCCTCACGCCGAGCGGCCCGGTCATCAGTCCCGATCCTGCCTGCGCGGGTACGAAAACCTATATGTGGACTTACACCGATTGCGCCGGGAGTACTTATAACTGGGTTTACACCTACACCATTTCCGCCCCGACGGTGAACATGCCTGCACCGGGCAGCAGTACGGTGAGTTGTGCCTCGGCAGCGGTACAGCCCACGCCACCCAACGTGACGGACAACTGCGGTCGCGCCCTCACGCCGAGCGGCCCGGTCGTCAGTCCCAACCCGATCTGCGCGGGTACCAAAACTTATACCTGGGCATACACCGATTGTACCGGAAGTGCCTATACCTGGGTTTACACCTACACCATCACCGGCGGTACCGGTGGCCCGATGCCGCCCAATGGCGCCTCCACCGTGGCCTGCCCAAGCGGAGCGAGTGCGCCGACGCCGCCTGTAGTAAATGACAATTGCGGCAACCCGATGCAGATCAGCGGCCCGGTCGTCAGCCCCGACCCTGCCTGTGCTGGTACGAAAACCTATACCTGGACTTACACCGATTGCCAAAACAACATCTACCTCTGGAGTTACAATTATATGGTGTCGGCGCCCACTTTTACAATGCCCTCCGATCAGAGCCAGAATGTGGCCTGTGTGGCCGATGCGCAAGTTGTGCCGCCCCATCCCAACGTGGTCAATTCCTGCGGCGTGCCATTGGCGGTTTCCGGGCCGGTAGCGGGTTCCAATCCGGCTTGTTCGGGCGCAAAAACCTACACTTGGACCTATACCAATTGCGACGGCGCCTCGGCGAACTGGACCTTCTCTTACTTCATTGCAGCGCCGCAACTGAGCCTGAGTTGCCCCGCCGATCAGACGTTTTGCCGCTCGGCCAACGGGCAGTACGTCCTTCCACAGGCTTCCGCCAACAGCAGTTGCGGCGGCGCAGTACCCATCAGCTACAGCATCACCGGAGCGACAACCCGGAGCGGCAGCGGCAATGACGCGAGTGGAACTTTCAACGTGGGGCAGTCTGTCATCACCTGGCAAACCAATACATCCTGTGGCCAGCTCCAACAATGCGTGACGGTGGTGACGGTACAGCAGGAGCCGGCATTGAGCTTGGTAAGCATTTCCTGCGCCGCCGATCTCAACTCCTATCAGGTGGTGTTCAGCAGCACGGGTGGAATCATCTCCGTGTCTCCGATGGTGGGCGCCGTTTCCGGCAACAGCATCACCGGCATACCCGCAGGAACCAACATCACCATCACGGCCACAGAAAACGGCTGTCCGAGTGCGCCTTTAGCCATCACCGCCCCGGATTGTTCTTGCCCGCCGATAGCTGCTCCCACCCTGAATCCCGCCACTTTGACCATATGTGCCGGCGACCCGATTCCGACTTTCACGGCGAGCGTGGGCGCCGGTTTGAGTGTCAACTGGTATGCGGTGGCCGCAGGAGGGGCGCCGTTGTCGGCCAATAGCCTCAGCTTTACGCCGACCGGTGCGGGTACTTATTTTGCAGAGACCTTCGATGCGCAGACCAACTGCCGCAGCGCCACTCGCACCCCCGCCACTTTGGTGGTAAATGCGACACAGGTTCCTGCTTTTACGCAGGCGCCGCCGATCTGTACGGGAGGCGCTTTCACACTGCCGGCAACGTCCAATAACGGCATTTCAGGAACATGGTCTCCGGCTGTAAATAACACAACGACAACAATTTACACCTTCACGCCCAACGCCGCCATCCACCCCTGCGCCGTTACAACGACCATGATGGTACAGGTCAATCCGGTGCAAACTCCGAGCTTTACGCAAATCCAGCCGATCTGTGCGGGTACAAGTTTCGGCCTTCCGGCAATCTCCGAAAACGGCATCGCAGGAACCTGGTCGCCGGGCATCAACAACCTCGCAACAACAACCTACACCTTCACGCCCGACGCCTCAGCCCATCCCTGCGCCCTGCCGACGACCATGACCGTGCAAGTCAATCCGCTGCAAACGCCGGTTTTCACTCAAGTTCCGCCGATCTGTGCGGGCGGTAGTTTCAGCCTTCCGACAACGTCCAACAACGGCATCGCAGGAAGCTGGTTTCCGGCTGTAAATAACATGGCAACAACGACTTACACTTTTACGCCCGCCGCCGCCGCACATCCCTGCGCGATTCCGACAACCATGACCGTGCAGGTCAATCCGACACAAATACCGGTTTTTACACAAATCCAGCCGATCTGCGCGGGCGGCAGTTTCAGTCTTCAGACACTATCGAATAATGGCATTTCCGGTATCTGGTCTCCGGCGATAAACAACACGCAGACAATCACTTATACCTTCACTCCGAACGCGGCTTTGCACCCCTGCGCCGTCACCGCCACGATGACCGTGCAGGTGGACGCCCAGCCCACGCTGAGCATCGGCGCGGTGGCCTGCGCGCCGGATTTGCTGACGTATTCCGTGAGTTTCACGGCCACAGGCGGCACGGTTTCCGCCACAGCGGGCGCCCTTTCGGGCAATATGGTGACGGGTATTCCGGCAGGAACGAACGTGACGATCACCGTGAGCAACGGCACGAACACCGCCTGCGATGTGAGCCAAAATGTGACCGCACCTGATTGCAATTGCCCTGCCATTGCTGCTCCGGGCATCGCTATTCCAACCGCCACGATTTGCGCGGGAGCAGCCATTCCGAGCTTCACGGCGAGCGTGCCAGCGGGCCTGACGGTGATTTGGTACGACGCGGCCACGGGCGGTACGGTGCTGTTGGCCAACAACTTATCATTCACGCCGACAGCAGCGGGCACTTACTTCGCCGAAGCCTTTGACCCGCAGACGAACTGCCGCAGTGCCACCCGCACACAAGTGACACTGACCATCAATCCGACCCAGACGCCGAGCTTCACGCAAGTTTCGCCGATCTGCGCGGGCGGCAGTTTCAGCCTTCCGGCAACGTCCAACAACGGCATTGCGGGAAGCTGGTCTCCGGCGATCAACAACACAACAACAACGACTTACACCTTCACCCCGAACGCGGCAGCGCACCCCTGCGCCGTCACAACGACGATGACCGTGCAGGTGGACGCCCAGCCCACGCTGAGCATCGGCACGGTGGCCTGCGCGCCGGATTTGCTGACGTATTCGGTGCAATTCACGGCCACGGGCGGCACCGTTTCCGCGACAGCGGGCGCCCTTTCGGGCAATATGGTGACGGGTATTCCGGCAGGAACGAACGTGACGATCTCGGTGAGCAACGGCACGAACACCGCCTGCGATGTGAGCCAAAACGTGACTGCACCGGATTGCAATTGCCCTGCCATTGCTGCTCCGGGCATCGCTATTCCAACCGCCACGATTTGCGCGGGAGCAGCCATTCCGAGCTTCACCGCGAGTGTTCCGGCGGGCCTGACGGTGATCTGGTACGACGCGGCTACGGGCGGTACGGTGCTGTTGGCCAACAACTTATCATTCACGCCGAGTGCAGCGGGGACTTACTTCGCCGAAGCTTTTGATGCGATCACCGGCTGCCGCAGTGCCACCAGCACACAGGACACTTTGACCATCAATCCGACACAGACGCCGAGCTTCACGCAAGTTTCGCCGATCTGTTCAGGGGGCAGTTCCAGCCTTCCGGCAACGTCCAATAACGAC
>DDUV01000113.1:0-34625 GCA_002344975.1 Saprospiraceae bacterium UBA2329
AAGCGCCCATTGCGAGCAGGAAAGCCGCCAGGTCCAGGATGAAGTGTTTGAGGTAGTTGTGCATGGTTGAGTATTTAAAAATTCAAAGTTTCGGGTCTCATCCGCCGTAGCCTTGGCGAAGGCGGGGTTTCGGGTTTAAGGTTTCGGGTTGGAACGGCTGCAACCGCGCCATGGCGCGGTGCAAACCGCGGTTCGCTCGCTCCTCGCCACGACGACAGGCGTGGTTCGCGGAATTTCGCGCCCTTCGCTAAGATTCGCGTTAAAAAATTTCGCGTTTCGGGTTCAAGGTTTCGGGTTTACCCCGACGATAAACCGCACACCGCGCCACAGGCGCGGCCCCTCTCCGTTGGCCGATAAACCGCCGAAGGCAGATTACCTACCCGTTCCCACCACGACGATAAACTGCCAAAGGCAGATTTCCCCTTTCATCTGCAAAAGTGACCTTTTCTTCTAATTTTCAGCAGTATTATGTGGTGCGGATTCAAAAAACGCCTACATTTGATGTATTGATCACCAAAACTTGAAAACAATGGAAAATTCCGGAAATCCGATTTCATCCGGCGGAACCGATCCCAAAATTGTGGGCATCGTATCTTACCTCACCCTTATCGGCTGGATTGTAGCGCTCGTTCTCAACAATCCTAAAAGCGAACACGGCTCGTTTCATGTACGGCAGGCGCTTGGCATTTTGCTGACTGCGGTCATTTCCGGCTTCATCGCCATCATACCCATTCTGGGTTGGATTGTAGCGCTCGTAGGCTACGTTCTTGCTTTTGTGATGTGGATTATGGGCTTCATTGGCGCTGTACAGGGCGAGCAAAAAGTAGTGCCGGTATTGGGCGATAAGTTTCAGGAGTGGTTCAAATCGCTGTAAAAGCAAGCCAATCCTCTTCTCTGCCAACAGCCATCCCGATATTTTCGGGGTGGCTGTTTTTGTTATTGCGACCATCTTTCTGAAGGCTTCGGCCACAGCGCGCCTGCTCTTTTTTTATACGCCTCATAATCGGTGTTGCCTTCATACCGCTTTTCCAGCATGGGCACGCCCGAAACGCGGGTCAACAGCAACGTGATGACAACGGGACTAATGAGGGCTGCCCAGCCATACGGCAGCGCTGCCACCATAAAAAACATGCCCCACCACACTATGATTTCGCCGCTGTAATTGGGGTGCCGGATGTTTTTCCATATGCCGGTTTGAAGAATTTCATCCGAATTTTTGCGGGTTTTCAGGAAGCGGGCCAATTGGTGGTCCGCTACGGTTTCCAATAAAAAACCAGCCGTCCAGACGCCCATACCGAAGCCCGTCCAGAAGCCGGATTCGCCCTGCGGCACCCAGCCGGCAACGATGAGCGGCGCCGCGACTACCAACAAAATAGCGGCTTGCAGCATATAGACCTGCAACCAGGAACGCAGGTAAAAACTACGCCCCCAGTCTTGCCGCCACTGCCGGTAGCGGAAGTCTTCTTTTTTGCGAAGGGTGCGCAGAAAGATATGCCCGGCCAGCCGCAAGGCCCATACAGCCGAAGCGCCATACACCCACCAAGCGGTTTCGGACAGCGGGCGCGTGGCGATGAAGTACCCCGCGATGAGCAGATATCCCAGGCCCCAGGCGATGTCGGCCACGTCGTTGCGGCGGAGGGCCAGCGAGATGAGGAACCAGACATTGGCGTAAGCGAAAATCAGCAGGGCGATGTGAAACAGGTCCGACAGCATCAGTTTTTGATCCATTGGGTGATGAAATAGCCGGCTACGGCTGTGGCTCCGGAGAGTGCCATGCCCCAGAGCAGGTCGGGCAGGATGATTTGCACGGGCCAGTTTTTGAGGGTGGCCAGGTTGGTGAGATCGTAGGTGGCGTAGGTGAAGAAGCCGAAAAGCGCGCCGTAGAGCAGGGCGTAGCGCCAGGATTCTTTTTCGACGGCGGGCAGGATGCCGAAAATGAAAATGCCGACGATGAAAAGGAGGTAAAACACAATGGCTGCGGCCCAGTTGACTTGCTCGCTGAGCAGGTGGCCGAGGTGGCGATTGTACATGCCTTTAGCGATGAGGCCGAGCCAGACGAGGTCTATGGCAAAGAAAACGAGGGCGGTGAGCAGGTAGCTGAACAGGAGTTGAAGGAACGGCATCGTATGTGTTTTGAGAGTGTAACAAAGATAATGGGAAAAGTTCATGCGCTGCACACGGAAGTGGGACTTTGCGTGGGCGGGTGGAACCCGCAGGATAGTGCGCACGAGGTAGAACCTCGCGCGAGCGGTGTGATTACCCGGGCCATCGCCGTGCAAATCATCCCTTCACTGCCTATGTACGGTCGGCTTTACGGTTACGAATCCTGGAAGGCTTCGCAACCGCCTGCATACGAGTGAGAGCTGTTAGCTCTGCGGGCGGAAAATTTAACACATACACTGCGCACTAAAAAGCGTGGCCGGGTGTTATTGATACAGACGTTTGCATCATGCGTCTGTTTTCGTTTCTTAACCAGTGAGTGTAAGGCAACGGCTCCCGGCAGGATTGCGGGGAGCCGTTCTTTTTTTTGGAGGGCGCGGATGTGTCGCGGTGCGCCAGGGGCAGGAGCGGTATGCCGCAGAGGCCAAAGGGCAAAAAGCATAGAGGCCCTGCGGTATGAGAGCGGATGACCCGACCCGCCATTTGATTGCCCTGCATTTACCAGACTGCGGGCGGCGGGTGGCGCCATAAAAAATCATCTTGGTCGAAAGATTGCGAAAAGTGGTAGAGCGAGGTGTGCGGCGTGCGGCCGGGGCTGCGTATCTTGCGGCAAAATTTCCTTGATATGAAAAGCATTTTGGACGGAATAGCCTCGTATGGCAAGGCCATCTCGCTGGTAAATCGCCTCGGCTTGTGGGGCTATGTGCTGGCGCCGGGCTTGGTGAGCATTGTAGTGGCGGTGGGCTTGTTTGGAGCGGCCTGGGGCTTGTCGGACAACATAGGCGACGCGCTGCTGCGGCTGATACCCGGGCTGGCCGACAAAGGCTGGGCGGAAAAAACGGCCCGGATTGCAAGCGCGGTGGTGATTTTGGCGCTGGGATTAGTGGTGTTCAAACAATTGGTGATGGCGCTGGCAGCGCCGATCATGTCGCCGCTGTCGGAAAAAGTGGAGCGCTACCTTGCCGGCGATACCTACCACGAGATTCGCTTCAGCGCAGGCCAGGTGATTTCGGACATGGTTCGGGGCTTGCGCATCGCGTTGCGCAATGTGGTGCGCGAGTTGATATTCACGGTTTTACTCTTGTTGCTGGGGCTTATTCCGGTCATCGGGCTGGCGGCGCCGGTGCTGATTTTTGTGGTGCAGGCGTACTATGCGGGCTTCGGGAATATGGACTATACGCTGGAGCGGCATTTCGGGGTGCGCGAGAGTGTGCGTTTTGTGCGGCGACACCGGGGCGCGGCCATCGGCAACGGGGTGGTGTTTTTGCTGCTGTTGCTCACGGGGGTGGGTTTTCTTTTTGCGCTGCCTTTGGGGGCTGTTGCGGCTACGGTGGAGACGAGGAAGCGGCTGTAGGCGGGAGTGGCGGCAAGCCATAAGCAGCGAGCTGCAAGTTTGATTTTTCCGACCCAAAAGAAGCTATTTTCAAAATCACATTTCGCCATTTCCCCAAGTGGAAAATCTGATTTTTCACAACAGTACAGACTTGCAGTTCGCAACTCGTGGCTCGCAGCTTTTGGAAGGCGTACAAAATAGTTGGAAAAATTCCGACATTTGTACTTTCATCTTCTACGTCACCAAATGCGGCGCAGTTGCGCCAAAAACACGATGAGCATCCTCCCACATTGGTTCAGACATTATACCGGCGTGCTGCGCGGCTGGAAACCCGCCTACATGCTGCACAACATCCTCAATGCGCGGCACCTGCTGCAAAACCGGGTGGTGTATCAGCGTTATGGCCTGAAAAAGAGCATTTTCAGTACCATCGGCAGCAAAGACTTCCAACAGCGCAGCCCGCATATTCCCTGGCTCGATCAGCCCGGCGCCAAAGAACGCCTCATCAAAGACCCGCAGTTTCATCAGTTTCCTTTGGCCTGGCAGAAGGAGTTGCTGCGTTTTGTCAACGACGGCTACATGATTCTTCAGGGCTTTTTCAGCCCGGATGCCGTCGGCAGGTTGAATGCCGACATAGAGCGCCTGTTGAGTGATAAGCAGTTGGATTTCAACTACACGGGCCGGAAAATCATGGAATCTTACCGGCACAGCGAGGTGGCCGACAAGGAATTTTTCCGCCAGCCCGATTTACTGCAACTCCTCACTTTCATCATGGGCCGCAAGGTGAAACCTTTCCACACCATCAATTTCGTGGAGGGTAGCGAGCAACGCGCACATTCCGACTCCATCCACATGAGCACCGAGCCACAGGGCTACCTCATAGCCGCCTGGGCGGCGCTGGAACCCACCGGCGCCGACAACGGGCCGTTATTTTTTTATCCCGGCAGCCACCGCCTGCCCTATGTCACCTGCGAGGACTATCCATCGGGCAATACCCGCTGGACCATCGGCGCCGACAGCAACCGCCGCTATGAGGACAAAATAGCGGAGATACTGTCGGAGCACAGCTTCGAGCGCAGGGAGTTCTACGCTCAGCCCGGCGATGTGCTCATCTGGCACGCCAATCTCATTCACGGCGGCAGCCCCATACTTCGCCCCGGCGCTACGCGGCGCAGCATGGTGGCCCACTACTTTTGCGAGGGCGTGATCTGCTACCACGAAATCTCGCAACGCCCCGCCATTGCGCCATCCCTCAATTCCTGAGCCATGTCCATGCTCCGCAGTTTGTATTACGCACTTCCGCCGGCCATGCGTTTCCGGGCGCGGCGGCTCTGGTATGCCCCGCTCGATTTGTGGGAAAGCATCAGCGGGAAACGCGACGCCCTCACGCCGCCTCGCGGACTCATTTTCACCGGCGGCGGCGACTTCCGGGCGCAGGGCGACAGAATGGCGGAGGTGTTTCGCCGTCACGCCGGGTTGCTGCCCCGGCATCGCGTGCTCGACATAGGAAGCGGCATCGGGCGCATAGCGGTACCGCTCACCGGAATACTCGATGCGTCAGGCAGTTACGAGGGATTCGATGTGGTAGAAATGGGCGTGCGCTGGTGCCAAAAACGCATCAGCACCCGCTTTCCCAGGTTTCAGTTCAGATATGTGCCTTTGGCCAACGACCTCTACCGGGCAGACGGGCAGGAGGCCGACCAATTCCGGTTTCCCTACGCTGATGCGGATTTCGAATTTGCCTGCGCTATTTCCGTTTTTACCCATTTTTTGCCCGATGAGGTGGAGCAATACCTCCGCGAAACGAGTCGAGTGCTGAAACCCGGCGGCACTTTTTGCGCTACTTTTTTTCTGCTCAATGCGGCTTCGGAGGCGCTCCTGCCCGGGCGCACCCAATTTGCGTTCCCGCACGATCACGGCCATTACCGGCTGATGGACGAGCGGGTACGGGCGGCCAATGTGTCGTTCCGCGAGGACTGGCTGCGGGCCTTGGCACAAGGCTGCGGTCTGGGCATTGAGGCCATTCACTACGGCTACTGGTGTGGCAGAGAGAAGGGGGAATGTATTGATTTTCAGGATGTAGTGGTGTTTAGGAGAATGAAATAGGATGCATCGCTTACGGCTTGTCGCTCTTCGCTCAGTAGTCAGCAGGTGAGGCTGGCGTATATGACGATTGACGGCAGAAATATTATTTTGAAAATTGAGGTGAGGAGGTGAGGTGGGTAGATTTGACAAATTTTGAAAATTTGTCAAATCTGCTCTGTTTCAAATCTCCACTGTTTTTTTAAAATAAATCAGTCCGCCTAAAATTGGACAAATCTTTGAGATTTGTCCAATTGGTCAATTCCCACACTGACACCCCGAATGCATAAAGCCCTGCCCCTCGCCGTACATCGGCCAGGCATTGCCGCTGCCCGGCTGCTCGAAGAAGAACGGCAGGCGCTTGCGGTTGTAGTTGCCCGTTTCGTTCATGGTTTCGGCATCGTACAGGCGACCGTTGAGCATGGTGTAACGAATGAACTCCGAGTTGCGGATGTTCTCCAAGGGGTTTTTGTCC
This sequence comes from Saprospiraceae bacterium UBA2329, assembly GCA_002344975.1. Taxonomy (GTDB): domain Bacteria; phylum Bacteroidota; class Bacteroidia; order Chitinophagales; family Saprospiraceae; genus UBA2329. Next base: position 6,051 of record DDUV01000113.1, read on the forward strand.
AACACCAGCAGGTCGGCCAATTTGCCGGTTTCGATGGAGCCGATTTCTTTATCCATGCCCAGATACACCGCGCCGTTCAGCGTGGCGCTGCGCAGCGCCTGCATATTGCTCATGCCGCCTTGCTGAAGCATCCACAGTTCCCAGTGTGCGCCGAGGCCCTGGAGTTGGCCATGCGCGCCGAGGTTGATGTTCACGCCGGCATCCTGTAGTTTTTTGCACGATTGCGAAGTGAGGATGTGGCCGTTTTTGTACTCCTCTTCGGGGGCCATGGTGCGGTGCCGCGCCCGGCTGTCAATGACGGCACGGGGCGTGAAGCGCAGCAGGCGTTCCTTTTCCCATACGTTGGTGTGCTGGTACCAGTAGTATTCGCCGTTGAGGCCGCCGTAGTTCACGATGAGCGTGGGCGTGTTGTGGGCTTTGGTTTGCGACCAGAATTTCACCACGTCGTCGTACAGCGGCGCCACGGGGATGTTGTGCTCTATGCCTGTGTGGCCGTCGGCTACCTGACTGAGGTTGTGGTAGAAGAAGGAGCCGCCTTCGGGCACCACGATGATGCCTTGTTCGCGGGCGGCCTGCATGACCTGCTGGCGCTGATCGCGGCGCGGCTGATTGTAACTCTTCACCGAAAAAGCACCATACGCGGCGGTGCGGCGCAGGGCCGAGCGGGCGTCGTCTAAGTTATTGATGACGGCTTTAAAGTCGCCGTCGGCGCCGTAGAGGATGTTGCCGGTAGAGTACAGGCGCGGGCCGATCATGCTGCCTGCTTTAATCATCTCGGATTGCGAAAAGATCATCTCCGAATTGGAAGAAGGATCGTGGGCGGTGGTGACGCCATAAGCTAAGTTGGCGAAGTAGTGCCACTGTTGCTGCGGACTGATGCCGTAGCGGAAATTGCCGAGGTGGCCGTGTACGTCAATGATGCCCGGCATGATGGTTTTGCCGGTGCAATCAATCACTTTGGCGTCGCGGGGAATGACCACGCGGGAAGCCGGGCCGACCGCCACGATCTTGTTGCCCTCTATCAGTACCGTGCCTTTTTCGATGACTTCGCTGCCCTTCATGGTGATGATGCGGGCGTTGCGCAGGGCGATCTTGCCTTCGGGCTTGTCTGACTTGAGTTTCAGCCCGATTTTGATGCCCACCGTATCAATGGGCGGGATGGTATCGGGAGCGCCCTCGAGGAATTTGAAGCGGCGAGAGAGTTCTTCGCTGTAGTACTCATCGCCTAGGGTCCAGTGCAGGCGCTTGCTGTCGGGACTCCAGTGCAGGTTGATGCCGGCGTCGCGGGCCACCTGCGCCACAGGCACGGCTTTGGTGGTAGCGCTGATGCCCATGGGCTGGCCGGGCAGTGGCATGGGAGCAATATACACTTTGTACAACTCGGTGAAAGCCACCCACTTATTGTCAGGACTGGGTACAAACTGATTGGTGTATTGCGTGGTGAAAACTGTTTTTTCGTCGGTTCCGTCGAGTTTGAAACTCTTCATCGTTTTGCTCAAACTGCCGAAGAGGTAGCCGCCGGTTTGTACAAAAATGCGCGTGCCGTCGGTGTTGAACTGCGGGAACTCGCCCTGACGCGTCACGAAAGCGGGCTTGCCACCGGCTGCCGGAATGGTGTAAATGCCGGGTTCTTTGCTGTGCGTGAAACCCTGATGATCGTTGCCGCCTTCCTTGCGATACACGATGGTTTTGCCGTCGGGCGAGAAGTTCGGCGTGCGATAAATGCCTTTTTCAGTGGTGAGTTTTGCCGATTGGCCGGTAGCGAGGTTGAGCTTGCGCAGGGCGCCCATGTCGGCGTCGGTCCAGCTTACATAAACGATTTCTTTGCCGTCGGGCGAGAAGGCCGGTTCGTACTCAAATTCCTGGCTTTGGGTGAGCCGAACGGGCGTTCCATCGGGCAATTGTTTTTTCCAAAGATAACCGGCAGCGTTGAAAACCAACAACTTACCATCGGGTGAGGTGCGGGCATGGCGAATGACTTTCACCCCAAATTCATCGCTGAAGACCTTGTTTTCAAAGCGCACGGTCTCCTGAAAACGGTGCTTGGCCTGCACGGTGAAGGGAATTTGTTCGGCATTTTTTGAAGCCACATTTACCTTCCAGATTTTGCCCTGGCCCCACACTACGATGTGCTTATCGTCGGGCATCCAGTCGAAACCGGGATAGATGCCGAAGATGGTCCAGGCTTCCTGTTGGTCTTTGTCCAAGCCGTCCCAAACGGGCATTTCCTCGCCGGTTTCTAAGTTGTGAATGAACAGGACGGATTGCGTGCGAACGCGGCGCACAAAGGCCAAATGCTTGCCGTCGTTGGAGATTTGCGGGCGACAAGCGCCGCCGGGACCGGCCACGATGTCTTCAATTTCGCCTTTTTGGCGGTCGTAGCGGCGGATGACGAAAATCTGGCTGTTGGGGTCTTTGTTGTACTGAAAATAGCCGCCGGGGTACATGTCTTCGCTGAAATACACATAGCGGCCATCGGGCGAAACAATGGGTTCGTTCACATCCTGCTGGTCGTTTTTGCGTTTGGTGAGTTGCAGCCCTTCGCCGCCACTGATGTGATAGAGCCACATTTCGCCGGCGCCCAGCGAGCGGGAGGAAGTAAAGTGCTTGCGCGCCACAATGTACTGACCATCAGGCATCCAGGCGGCATTGTTGAGCAGGCGGAAGTTCTCTTTGGTCACCTGTTGCGCGCCCGATCCGTCGGCGTTCATCGTCCAGATATTGTCGCCGCCGCCGGCATCGCTGGTGAAGAGGATTTTTTTGCCGTCGGGGCTGAAACGCGGCTGCACTTCCCAGGCTAAGCCCTGGCGCAACACTTTGGCCTGGCCGCCGCCGATGGGCATGGTATAAATATCGCCCAGCAGGTCAAATGCGATGGTTTTGCCGTCGGGACTGACGTCCAGATTCATCCAGGTGCCTTCGGTGAGGCTGAATTCTACCTCTTTGAACGGCCCCGGCGGGTTGTTGACATCCCACTTGGGTTCTTTTTCCTGAGAAAAAATCGGTTGAAGGAGGCCAAACAGGGCCGGGAACAGAAACAACAGTCGCTTCAGCATGGTGCATCTTATTTTTTGGTTGGGTGGCAAAAGTAGAAAAAACAACGCTATTTTTGCGCCTCAAAAAAAAGCACACACCACATGGGACGCGCATTTGAATATCGCAAAGCCAGAAAAATGAAGCGCTGGGCCGGCATGGCCAAAACCTTCACCCGCATCGGCCGGGAAATTGCCATCGCCATTAAAGACGGCGTGCCCGATCCCGCTTACAACTCCCGCCTGCGCATGGCCATCCAAAACGCCAAGGCAGCCAACATGCCCAAGGCCAATGTGGAAAATGCCATCAAAAAAGCAACGGCCAAAGACGCCGAAAACTACGATGAGGTACTCTACGAAGGCTATGCCCCGCACGGCATTGCGGTATTGGTGGAAACGGCGACCAACAACACGACCCGCACCGTAGCCAATGTACGCCATGTTTTTTCCAAATACGGCGGCTCACTGGGCGTTTCCGGTTCGGTGGACTATATGTTCACGCGCAAAGCGGTTTTCCGCGTCCTCAAAGACAACCACAATCTGGAAGAATTAGAACTCGAACTGATCGATCACGGGCTTTCTGAACTCAAAGAAGAAGACGATCAACTGGCGCTGTACTGCGATTTCGTTGATTTCGGCGCACTGCAAAAAGGCTTGGAAGAAAAGGGCATGGAGGTGCAAAGCTCCGAATTGATCCGCATTCCCGGCCATTACGTCAAAATCACCGAGGAACAGGTAGAAGATGTCATCAAACTCATCGAAAAGATGGAAGAAGACGACGACGTGACCAACGTTTTCCACAATATGGATATGGGCGAGGAGTAGGGTTCTTTTAGGGGTGAGTTTGTGAGGGGTGAGTTTGTGAGGGGTGAGTTTGTGAGGGGTGAGTGAAGGGGTGACTCAGCGTGTTTCAGCCCCATAGTCACCCCTTCACTAAGCTGGCTACTCGCATTCGCGGAAACCTGTCCGCCGGCTGAGGCAGATTCGCGCCCTTCGCTAAACCTGTCCGCCGGGGCGGATTCGCGTTAAAAACCTTAGCGTTCCGGCAGGAACGGGCGGATTTCGGTTTTCCCCAAAATAACAACCTCTTTATGAACAAACAACCAAGCTCGCAGCTAAAAGCTAACAGCCGCCCCCACCAGCCCCCATCACCTGCTGAACTTCATCGTCAGGCGCACCGCCACATTGTCTTTCCAATCGGGCAGCGTATAGGGACCATAGCGATACAATGCCTTGATACCGAATCCGATGTAACCGATATTGACATAATTGAAGCGCAACAGTGAGTTAATTGCCAAACCACTCTCGAAGTAGCCCCGGTTCATTCGGTTCAACACCCCCAACTCGTGCAATTCGGGCCGAGACAGATCGCCCCAGCCCATGCGGTGTATGAGGGCCGGCTGCGGTTGGAAACGCGGATTTTTGCTGCTCAGGCGATTGAAATTGTGCTCAACATATACATTGGCCATCCGGTCGGACACAAACTCGTAGGGCTGCATGGTTTCAAACGCGGTGTTCAAACTCACTTCGCTCCAGCCCGCCCCGAATCCCAGCGTAGTAAACAGCTTGGCGTATGGCACATCGGCACTCACCCGGCCGCCTTCCAGCATCATATCTGTGCTGCCCCAACGGCGATGATGCAGTCGCCAGCTCAGCGCGCCATGTAGCCGCCAGTAGTCGTATTGGCCATCCCAAACACCCCCGAAGCCCCGCGAAGCCCGCAGCCACAGAATTGGAAATTTGGACTGCAACTCCGTCTCGGTGCCCAAAAACCGCAGGCTCGTAGCGCCGTGCGCATACCTCAAAAACACATCGGCCTCGGTGAACCTGAACTCCGACAACGGCTCTCCGACCGGCGGCAGGTATCGGTACTCGAACAAAGGCTCGTGCCGTTGCCGCTCCAGCCCGACGCGCAACGACAATGACCGCAGCGGCCGCGCCGAAAATGCCGCCCCCATGCTCTCCTGCCGATCCATGCGCCCTGCAAAATAGCGCCGGTTCACCAACTGCGTGCGCAACGGGAAATCGAAAGTAGCGGGTTCTGTCAGCGTGTTGTTGTAAAAAACGCTCAGCGAGGTGCGGCGGTGCGCAGCCGAGGGAAACCAAGTGAGCGAACCCGCGTATTTCCATTGTTTGGCTTTGAACGCATAGCCGCCGTAGCCGTACAGTTGGAACTGCTTCGACAGATTCCTGCCGGTGCGAAGGCCCAGTCCGGGATTGAAGCCCTCGAAGTTGTTGAATCGTATCAGATCGGTGAACACCCACTCGATTTTGCCGATGGGCAAGGCGCCTTCAGTAATGACTTCCAGCGTGCGCATTTTGCCGTCCAAATTGGCTTTGCGGCCCAGGCTGTCCCACAAAACATACGACATGGAATCAGTACGGCTCAGTGGCTCAGGTCTTACCTGAGCTATGCTGTCGAGCGGAACCAGATCGGGCGCCACGAAGTACGTTTCCGCCGGAGAGAAAAACCCTTTCGGGAACTCAGGCCGGATGCGCACACTGTCTATGTAGGTGCGCGAACTCATGCGGGTACCCACCGACGGATCGGGATATTTCTCCGCGTCGAGTACTAAACTCAATTGCTCCGGGAACCACTGCCCGCCCTGCGCGCGGCTGTATTTTTGGTCAATATGGAATTTAATCTGTTCTTTTTCAGCCGATTCTGCAATGAGATGCTGTATGGCAAATCCATCGGAATGAATGTGCAGCACGCCCTTTAGTCCGGCGAAAGCCGTACCCGGCCGGGGCTGAAACGAAATGACGAACACGCTGTCCGGCCCCTCGGTGAAGGTGTCTTCCAGCCTGAACCGGTAGCGCTCGGTGCTGCCCGGCGATACGGGATTGAGGTAGCGTTTTTCCAAAAAAGGCAGTTCGTCGCGGTAAAACGAAAAGGGCTGCAATTGGGTGGCCAGTGAGGCAAACCAAGGGTCTTTGAAGCCCGATGTGCGGTGGCTGAGCAATTCCTCACGCTTTCGTCCGGGCTTCTGAAACGCGTGATCGGTGAGGGTTTCCATCAAAAACAGGTGTACATCTTTCAGTTCAAACGTATCGGCAGCGGCGCCTTCTTTGCCACTTTTGCGGGTTGATTCAGCAGTTTTTCTGCGCAGTTCCATTTCGGCCCAGTTGGGCAGCAGTTTCAGCGTCACTTTGGCGAAAGATCGGTAGCGCCAGGCGTCCAATTTTTCAGGATTGTTGCGATCTCGGTTTTTCACGGCCTGCCGGATGATGCGGTGCGCAGGGTTTTCACCGGCCACGACTACGGCCTCCTGTAGTTGGTAGGCGGCCTCTTTGAGCGTCACGCGCAGGGGTTTCGCCGGCGGGCCTTGCAGGGCAATGTCTTGCGTTTCAAATCCTACATAGCTGAAAGTCAGGGTTTTGATGTCACTACCATAAGGTATGGAAAACGCCCCGTTGATCTCTGCTGTAAACACGCGGTCTTTCTGGCCGTTCAGCACAATGTGTACGAAGGGCAGCCCTTCGCCGCGCTGATCGGTGATGATGCCGGTGATGCGCGTTTGGGCGGGCAGGTTCAGGCACAGGCAGATGAAGGTGAGGGAAAGGATGGTTTTCATGCGTAGAGTAGTTGGTACTCAAATCGTGTAAAGATTATCTCACAACAACGCACCCCATTCATGGTTGGCAGGTAGAAGTTAAGGTTTTATTATTATGGGGCGGCCGCCCGCTACCGGCAAAGAGCTGTTAGCTTCATCACTTCATAAACCGGTTAAAGCTAACAGCTCTTGCTATGCGGCGGGCGCCGGGCCGTACGCTCCATGCCGGCTGCTCCATAGCGCGGGGTTCGAAACCACCACGCTACGGAGCAGCCTGGCATCCGCTGCCGTCCCTGCCGCAGCAGGCCCACAAATTCACAAAAATCCTCCCGGTTGCACGCATTTTCCAGCCGGCGTCCTGTATCTTGCCCCCTCAATTCATCACCATGCTGTCACGACTTTCTTATCTGTACCGGGCCTGGCGCTATCGCTTCCGGGTGGACCCCGCCGAAATCCATTACCTCCTTTCCACCCTCCGGCCCGGCGATACGGCGGTGGACATCGGCTGCCACAAAGGCGGCTACCTCTACTGGATGCGCCGCCGGGTAGGGCTGCATGGGCGCGTGTATGCTTTCGAGCCGCAACCCCGCTTGTTTGAATACCTCACAGTTATTCAAAAACAATTGAATTTCAACAATGTACAATTGGAAAACATGGGCCTGTCCTCGCAAACCGGCAGCATGACACTGCACATTCCGGCCTCCTCGTCGGGTACCTCGCCGGGCGCTACCCTGAACGCCGTGACCGAGAGCAACCCCACCGATTTTCACCATCATACAGTGCAAGTGAGTACTTTGGATGCGTATTTCCACGCTCAGGGCATCCGGCCGGCCCTGCTGAAAATAGACGTGGAAGGCCACGAATGGGAGCTGCTCAAAGGTGGGCAAGCCCTCTTGGAAGCCTGCCGCCCGCGCATCCTCATGGAGTGCGAAAACCGGCATCTCGGCGGCGGCGATGTACAGGATGTGTTTCGCTTTTTGCTCGATCTGGGCTACGCGGGGCGCTTTATTCACAAAGGAAAATTGAGGCCGCTGGCCGAATTTGACGCTGCCATACATCAGCATCAGGGGCCGGGCCGCTTCTGGGAAGCGCCGGATTACGTCAATAATTTTGTGTTTGAATAGGAGCGGGTTTGGGGTTCCGGGTTGGAACGCCTACTGGCTACAAGCTGCAAGCCGCGTTTCGCTCGCATTCGCGGAAATTCGCGCCCTTCGCTAAGATTCGCGTTCAAAATTTTGGCGTTCCGGCAGGAACGGGCTTTGTTCAAGGTTTCGGGCTCAAGGTTTCGGGGATAGTGAAGGGGTGACTCAGCAAGTTTCAGCCCTGTAGTCACCCCTTCACTAAGCAGGAGAAGGTTCCATGTTCCCTCACGCTTACCGTGCCACGGCGCGGCTACCGAATCACACCCTCACTCCGCAGAAGCCTCCAGCGCTGCATCTGCGCTGCCATTGGCAACAGGAGCGGCATCAAAAAACGCCAGCAAATCTGCCATGCGATCTTTGAGGTCTTTGCGATCTACGATGAAATCAAGGAAGCCGTTTTCGAGCAGCGATTCCGAAGTTTGGAACTCTTCGGGCAGCTCGCGTTTGATAGTTTCTTTGATGACGCGCGGCCCGGCAAAACCGATGAGCGCTTTGGGTTCTGCAAAATTAATGTCGCCCAGCATGGCAAAAGAAGCCGTGACGCCGCCCGTGGTAGGGTCGGTCATCAATGAAAAATAAGGAATGCCGGCCTTGACCAAGAGGGAGAGTTTGGCAGATGATTTGGCCATTTGCATCAGCGAAAAGGCCGATTCCATCATGCGCGCGCCGCCCGATTTGGAGATGATGAGCAGCGGGGTTTTGTGTTCGAGGCAGTGATCTACGGCGCGGGAAATTTTTTCGCCCATCACCGACCCCATCGAACCACCGATGAAATTGAAGTCCATGGCTGCTACCACGAGCGGTCGCTTGCCTACCTTGCCCTTGGCCACCGTGATGGCATCGGTCAGTTCGGTTTTGCGCATAGTATCGGCCAAGCGGTCCGAATAAGGCTTCAAATCCACGAAATTGAGCATGTCTTTGGAGCGCAGATCGCCGAAAAGCTCATCTGCCTGCCCGTCGAAGAGTATTTCAAAATACTCCTGAGAACTGATGCGAACGTGATAGTTGCAACTGGGACATTTGGAAAAATTGTCCTTCAATTCGCGGCGCGTGCTGGTAGCTCTGCACTCTTTGCATTGGTACCAAAGGCCCTCGGGAGCCTCTTTTTTGTTGCGCGTTGCGGTCTGTATGCCTTCCTTGAGTCGCTTGAACCAACCCATAATTTTTTGATTTTCTTCTCTTTGCGAGAAAGATCACATAAGAGGAAGCGCAAAGGTAAGCAAAAGCCGGAAAAAAGCCTGCTGTGAGAAAATTTGAGAAGTTTGAAAGATGATAACTATTTTGGCGCTCCAAATCAAAACACAGGTACATGAAAAAACGCAACATCCCCTTGCACTGGCGCATCATCATGGGCCTCATAGCAGGGATCATCTACTCTTTCGTTTCCATTCATTTCGGTTGGAATAAATTTACGTTGGATTGGATTGATCCCTTCGGCGTCATTTTCATCCGCCTGCTCAAGTTCATCGCCGTGCCTTTGGTGCTCTTTTCCATCATCAGCGGCGTTTCTACCCTGCCCGATCCTGCGAAGCTGGGCCGCATGGGCGCCAAAACCCTGGGGATGTACCTGTTTACAACGATTACAGCGGTCGGTTTGGGGCTTTTGTTGGCCAATTTATTCCAACCCGGCGAGTTTATTGCCAAAGAACAGCGCATCAAAAACCGCATCAAATACGAAATCTGGGCCGAACAAACACCCGGCGTTGGCGTGTTGGATGGCCAGAATTACCGGGCAAAACCGGAGTATGCCGCTTTTGCCGGAGAAGCCGCCATTCAAATGGAAAAAGAACAGGGCAACGAAACGGTGGAGAGCCGTAAAGCGGCGGCAGAGTCTTTCAAAAATGCCGGCCCGCTCCAATTCTTCGTGGACATGGTGCCCGACAATATTTTTGCCTCCCTGTCCGATTCCAAAAGCATGCTTCAGGTCATTTTCTTTGCGTTGTTTTTCGGTATCGTCACCATGTTCCTGCCAAAGGAATCCATGAAGCCGGTGCTGGATGTCATCAACGGCGCCAACGAGGTATTCCTCAAAATGGTGGAATGGATCATGGAAGCTGCGCCGTTTTTTGTGTTCGCGCTCATGTCGGGCGTATTGGCCAAAATGGCGAAAACACCGGCAGAGGCGGTGGAAATATTCAAAGGCCTGCTTACTTACTCGCTCACCTTGCTGGCCGGTTTGGCGCTCTTGGTGGCAGTGTTTTATCCCGGCCTGATTTTGCTGTTGGTAAGAAAAATCTCCTATTCTTCCTTTTTCAAACGCATCAGTCCGGCACAGTTTCTGGCATTCAGTACCAGTTCCAGCGCGGCCACCCTGCCGGTGAGCATGGAGTGTGTGCGCGATAATTTGGGTGTTTCCAAAAACGTAACCAACTTCGTGCTACCCATCGGCGCTACTGTCAATATGGACGGCACAGCCTTGTACCAGGCAGTGGCGGTCGTGTTTCTGGCTCAGTTGCACCTCATAGACCTGACGCTTTCACAACAGCTCACCATCGTGCTGACGGCTACGCTGGCCAGTATCGGCTCGGCGGCGGTACCCAGCGCGGGCCTTATTATGATGATCATCGTGCTGCAATCGGTGGGCCTCAACCCCGCTTGGATTGCCATCATCTTCCCGGTGGACCGTATTCTGGACATGTGTCGCACAGTGGCCAATGTAACGAGCGACATAACGGTGGCAACGATTATTGCGCATTCGGAGGGGGAGTTGGAGTATCGGGAGCAGGGGTGAGTTGGTGAGTGGGTGAGAGGTGAGTATGTGAGGCGTGAGCAACCCGAAACCTTGAACCTTGAATGTCTTAAAATTCAACTGTTTAGATAAAATGGAAAATCTGGAAAAACTATTGGGAGTAGGCTCCCGCGTCCGGCACCCGGCTTATGGCGACGGCGTAGTGATTCGTCTGCACAAGGCCGCTTACGAACTGAGTTTTATGCTCTACGGCATCAAACACGTGGGCAAGGAATACGACAAATGGGAAATCATTGAAGCCCTTCCCGCCGAGGAGGCCGTCACTTTTACGGAGGCCGAGCGTTCGCTGCTCAAAATCCTGCGCAACTACAATGCCGTGCAGGAAGAAGTAGAATTGGGCGACCGCTGGGAAGGCGGCATGATGATTCTGAAGCCCGCCGACAATACACTCAAAGAAAAAGAGATACCCATTGAGAGTTTCTTTCACAAAATTGTGATGACCCGCGACCGCCTCCGCGTGATGGAGCAACGCATCAATGCCAGCAAACTGACGGATGAAGACAAAGTCAACCTCCAGCAGTACATCACCAAAATATACGGCAGCCTCACCACCTTCAATGTGCTGTTCAAGGACAAAGAAGACTACTTCGTGGGCGAAAAGTCATAGCCTTTTGTTATGAACCAAAACAGTAATCGGCAAGCACTCCGGGACCGTCTTTTTACCATCATTTTTGAAGCGGATACGCCGGCAGGGAAAATATTCGATGTTTCCCTGTTAGTCGCTATTCTGTTGAGTGTGTTGGTGGTGATGCTGGAGAGTGTCAAAACTTTTCCCGATGAGGTACACCATCTTTTTGTGGTATTAGAATGGGTTTTCACCATCTTCTTCACGATTGAGTATTTGCTGCGATTATATACCGTTGGTAACCGTTTGAAATATGCCGCCAGCTTCTTCGGCATCATTGATCTGGTATCTATTTTGCCTACCTATTTGAGCTTCATTTTGGGGGGCGCACAGAGTCTGATGGTCATCAGGATACTGCGTCTGTTGCGCGTGTTTCGCATTTTCAAGCTCACCGGTCTGATGGATCACGGCAATCACATAGCCGGGGCGCTCAAGGCCAGCCGCTACAAGATTTCCATCTTTTTGTATGTGGTGGTTTTGGTCACTTTTGTGTTCGGCTCGGTGATGTATTTCGTGGAGGGCGGCGTCAATGAAAGCTTCGACAGTATTCCGCGAAGTGTGTATTGGTGCATTGTCACCATTACAACGGTAGGCTACGGCGACATTTCCCCCGTCACGCCTCTGGGGCAATTTTTAGCCAGTGTGTTAATGATCATCGGTTATTCCATCATTGCCGTTCCAACCGGTATCATTACTTCGGAAATCATGCGAAAGCCACCCGAAAAAATCACCACGCAGGTGTGCCCGCATTGTTTGAGCGAAGGCCACGATGCAGATGCGGTGTATTGCAAATTTTGCGGCGGGCATTTGGGGAATCATTGATATTCCTTTCTTTTCACAAACAGCAATCACTACCTTTGCGTCCGAAATAATAAGATACAAGCAAGGCACAAACAACAAACATACAAAAATATATAAAAATACTGAAAATCAACATATTAAGAAATTAGTATTGTTAGTTACCTGAGCTATGTCCGTTTAATTTTTTCGGCTTTTTTGTACCTATTATAGACACAATCGCTTTATATTTGTACCTGAAATCAAACAGCGTACAAATATGAGCAATCGCAAGGCGCCCCGCGTTCATCTTCGGAGCAAGCCGCTGACAAAAGGCCGGCAAAGTCTTTTTCTGGATTTTTGGCCGCCCATACTTGACACCTCGACGGGAAAAGAAACCCGCCGTGAGTTCTTGGGGCTTTTCACTTACGACAAACCCAAAACCCCAGACGAAACCCGCCACAATAAAGAAACCCGCGCTTTGGCCGACAACATCCGCGCCCAACGTCAATTGGACGTACAAAACGCCGCTTTTGACTTCTCAAAAGCCTCAAGGGTTAAGACCGGCCTCATTGAGTTTATGGAGCAAAGAGCCAATAAAAAGAACCAAAAAACGCGGGGCACATGGTGGAGTACGCTCAAAATATTACGCCAATATTGGCCCAATGATGTGGCATTGGCCGCCATTGAGAAACGAGATGTTATAGGCTTTCGTGACCATTTGGCAGCGCTCAAAGGGCTTGCCGATAGCTCTAAATCGCTTTACCTTACCGCTTTGAAAACCACTTTGAAAGACGCTTACAAATTGGACTATTTGAGTAAAGATTTTACGGCCTACATAGAGCCGATTAAATCGAACCCGGCACAAAAAGAATATTTAACACTGGAAGAACTGGAGCACCTGGCCGTTACCCCTTGCGAGCGCCTGGACTTGAGGAACGCGTTTTTATTTTCGGCAATGTCCGGCCTGCGATACAGCGACATTTTCAAACTAATGTGGGGCGAAGTCCAGGGAGATGAGGAAACCGGCTTTGCACTTCGCTATCGGCAACAAAAAACCCAAAAAAACGAAACGTTACCCATATCCAAAGGCGCCCGCGCATTGTTGGGGCCGGCCGGCTTGCCCAATGATAAAGTATTTCCCACGCTGCCGGAAAAGATATTTGCCAACAATATGATTTTGCTTCAACGTTGGTTTTTAGCCGCCGGCATCTCCAAAAAAATCACCTTCCATTCCGCCCGCCACACATACGCCACTTTACTACTTACTCAAGGCGTTTCGCTTGAGGTGGTTTCTAAGATGTTGGGCCATAGCGACGTAAAAACGACTCAGGTTTACGCCCGCATCGTTGACGAACGGCGCCGCGCCGCTGCCGATACTTTCGACAAAATCAATATCAAATAATCAGTTATGACGCTGCACATCATTCTACAACCTGAGCCGGAAAAAGAGGCTGAGTTTTACGAGATCGAACCGCCGTTCGATGACCCTGAGCAATACACGATTTTCGACAAGTATAGAGAAAACGACTTTGCCGCCGCCATTGCCGCCGCATACGCTAAGGCCACCGGGCGCAAGGTGAAAAGTTTCTACCAGGACGACGACGACGATACAGAAAACGACGATTGGCACGACCCGCACCGCGCCGATTATGCCGCCGCACTGATTTTGTAAATACCGCACCCGGCGCAAGAGCCGCCCGCACTTACCGCCCCCCCCAACGTACCGCACTGACTGAAATAAAAAAACCCGGCCACGCCTGGAAGCAATTGACCGGGAATTTTCCACAGAAAATTTTTACAAAACTATGCGTTTTCGCTTAACCTTGCCTCAAAATGAGGCTTTTTTCCAACGATACGCCGGACTTGTGCCGACGCTCTCCAAACTTTCCTATGTGGCGCAAGTGGTAAGCGCCCTTACCGAAGCAGGCATTTTGTATGCCCTCATTAGAAACGCCGTTGCCGACATTGCCCCCCCGATGTTGGCCGGCGTTGTCGGTATTGCGGGCGCCCAACTGGCCACCGCCTTTATCGAGATCGGTTTGAGAAAGTTTTTACCCTTCGCCGCAAGGCAGATTTTAAACAAGCGCTTCGCCGGCCTTGATTTGGTAATGAGCATTGCCATTTTTGCCGCTTCGCTCTTGCTGCTTACCGCATCGGGCTACCTGTCATTTGCAGGGAGTAAAGAAACAGTAGCCGCCGTTGTGCCGCCCCCCAAAACAGAGGGAACCGGGGCAATAGATACGACCGTCAACAGCCACCGGGAAAGCAACCTGACAAGCTACCGACGCGATAGCGCCGCCATAGCTGGCCGGTATGCCTCACAGATCGCAGCTCTTGAAATGGCCCACAAAGCCGCCACCGACGCCAATAATACCAAGCTGAAAGGCATTGAAAGCCGGGAGCGCAATACCGGCCAAAGTTTCGCCACACAGAAAGCCACTACCAAACAAACCATTGCCGACGCAACCGCCGCCCACGCCCTCAAGCTGGCCGCGCTCACAGAGGCCGGGGCAAAGGAAATGGCCGCGCTCCAGGACGAACACAGCGCCCTAAATGCCGACCTGAACCGGGAGCGCTCCGAATGGCTGGCCGCCCTGAAGGAGCGCAACGCCCAGGCCGAAGCCAAACGGCAAAAACAAGTATCGGCTTGGGGGGGAAGTGTCGCCTGGTTTACCGTGTTGTGCCTTGCCGTTTTGCTGCTGGCCATTGCCTTGCAAGAGGTACACGCACACGGGAGCGAGATACAAGAGGAAGCCCTACCCACCGAGTATTTTTTTCGGCAGTCACCGGTTGCCGCATTTATGGCCGCGCTCTCCGAACGTTTCCACGCCAAAATCTTTGCATTGATAAAACGCATTGAGGACGGCACACCGGAGCCGCCGGAGCCGGGAAAACCGCCCATCTTATACCAATACCAACAGAAAGCAGAACGCCGGGAAATCGGTTTTACAGCCAACCGCGCCAACCAACAGCCGCCACCGCCAACCAATGCCCCCAACGGCAGTAACGCATTGCGTTATAACGCATCGGGCTACCGCGTTGCCGATTGTCCGCAATGTGGCCAGACATTTGAGCAGCGTACCACCTGGCAAAAGTATTGCTGCGAGGCTTGCCGGATTGCCTACCATGCCGGCCAACATGCCGGCCAACCGTTCGACCCAGGCAAACAGCGCAAGGGGCGCAAAGCAAAAACAGGCAAGCAATAAAGCGCTGCCACATCTTCACTTCAAAATTCAATTAAGATGAAAAATTACAATATCAAAACCATCCAATTTGACGAGGAAATCGGCATTGGCGCCGCTTGCCAGGCCGATAATAACTTACTTCATTTTGTCTTGAGTTGCGTTGCCAAAATGGCCGCCGGCGAAGTGGGCGACGTAAGCGAAGCCGACGCGTTTCGATGGTCGGGCATACCAATACCCGATTACCACGAAACCGAACATGTAACATCATCTTGGAAGCTGCCGGCGCCCTTCTTCACTTTCTATAATGAAAGGGTAGATTTTGTGTTTATATTTCTTTACAGGAATACCGGTTTAGTCTCTTTTGGCCTCTATTCATCCGGCAAATAACCACCTGAAGCAATGAGCCGTAAAACCATACCCGCCGAATCCATCGAGATAATAACGGGCCTGCTGTTTTCCATGCCCGCAAGGCAAGAGGAACAACAGCGCCGCGAATCATTGGAACAAGTGCGGGCCGATGGTAAACGGCTTATTGCTATTTGTTGCGAACGATGCCGCGCCACTTTGTTGCAAGTCCTTGAGATCGGCGCCACCGAAACGGAGTTTTTCGCCCTGGTTGACTTTTTCCGGGGCCACAGCTATACAAGTTTTGGAGCGCCCAGGCACAAAGGCCGCCCCGATATTCCGGCCATTGTTTCGGAGGTGTTCGCGCTGGCCGATGCCTTGCCCGATGCCTTGCGCGCCTACTTCTTAGAGGCCGTTTTTGCCGATGTACAGGAGCGCAACCGCGCCCCGCATCGAGCCGCCGAACTTCTCAAGTTCAACGCAGCATTTACCCGCCGACGGTCCAACGTTGGAAGGGGCAAGGCCGCCCAGGAGCGCACAGAAGGACCAACGCCGGCGCACTTTGGGCCGGAGTTTATGAAGATCGTTTCCGAGGCGTTGCACAAAATGGAACTGCTCAATGATGCCGGCCAATACATCGGGCCGCTAAAGGAAAAGGCAGAACTGGCCGCACTTTACCGCGCATTGTATCGCCGCAACTACTTGCGCCGGGGTTTGTCTTGGGCCGATGCCTTTGGTAAGTGGTTGGGCGATACATTTGGGGCAAGTGTGAGCGGTAAAACGTTGGAGAAATTGCCAACGCCTGAAGGGGAAGCAATAGAAAAAGACTTCCTGTATTACATTGATTAACAGGCAAAAACGACGTTTCCGTAATTTTCTGGAAACGTCGGAAACGTCGGAAACGTCATTCTCTGAGATTTGCAGCATCAAAAAACAATAAAGTATGCGAGCAAATGAACTGATTTTGTTAAGCCGTGACCAGGTAGAAGAAATTGTAATTGACGCCGTGAAAACGGTCTTGAGCCTGCACGCTAAAGAGAATGCCGTACCCGGCCCGGCAATGCCTGTTGTGATGACCCTTGAGCAAGTTTGCCGATATACTGGACTTAGCAAAGACGCCATTTATCGAAAGACCGGGGCCGGCCTCATTCCGCACAGCAAACGGGGCAAGCGCTTATATTTCGACCGGGGCAAAATTGACGCCTGGTTGTTGGGAAACTCTGTTGACCCGGCCCGCATCCGAGAACGGGCGGCCGCTTACCGCAAATAATGTGTGTCGTTAGTTTCTGTTTTTAAAAAGCGGGGGCGCCCATGTGAGCGCCCCCGCAAAAACAATTACATTTATGAAACTCAATGATAGTCAAGGCAATGTGCCAAAAATATCTTTGGCTGATGACATTGCAAAGAACGCGAAAAAAGCTAAGATCGTTTCAAAAGAAGCTGAAAAAAACGATGAGCAAGAGAAACCCGGCGCCGCGCTGGGAGAGCCTGCACCTGAAGGCGATAATGCCGACAATGTTCCCAAAATTTTACTGATAAAACGCTTCCTTTCAAAACGTTACGCGTTTCGTTACGATGAGGTAGGTAATGAAGTTTTTTACAGGGCAAAATGGGAGAGAGAATGGCGGGAGCTAAACAGCGACAACCTTTTAATTGAATTGTATGAGGTTGGTTTTAACGGAATAGAAAAAATGTTGTCTGCCTTATTAAGGAGTGATTTTGTTGAAAAATTTAACCCGTTTAAAGCCTTCTTTGAATCATTGCCTGAATGGAAGCCAGGCGACCCTGATTACATTGAAAAAATGGCCGGTTTTGTGCGTGCCAAAGATCAAGATTGGTTTAACTTGATGTACAAAAAACACCTGGTTAGGGCCGTCGCTTTGGCGTTGGGGCAATTGAAATTTAATAAACATTGTTTCACTATCAAGGGCGCCCAAAACGGCGGAAAAACCAGTTGGGTACGTTTTCACATGCCCGAAGTCTTGGCCAATTACTTTACAGAACATATAGATGTAAATGATAAAGACGGGCTTTTTTGCCTGGCGGAGAACCTAATTATTAACCTTGACGAATTGGCGCAACTGAGCAAATTTGAGATCAATAAAATAAAGGCAATACTTACCCGCCACGTTGTAAAAGAGCGCCCGCCATACGGCACAAAAAAGATACCATTTCCACGCCGAGCCACATTTTTTGCGAGTACCAACGACGACGAATTTTTAACAGACACTACCGGAAACGTTCGTTGGTTGGTGTTTGAAGTTGACGAAATTTTGCACGACAACGGCGGGCCAAACGGTTACTCGCAACAGGTTGACATAAATTTGGTGTGGGCGCAAGCGCTGGCACTGTTGCGTAGTGGATACAATTACATTTTGTCACCTGATGAGATTGCAAAGTCCGAACGGAATAATCGAACGCATCAACTTTTGAGCATAGAGGCCGCCCTTATTCAAGAATGTTTAGCCCCCGCCAATAAGAGCGACGCGAGCGCTCAGTTTATGACCGCCGCGCAAATACTAACCTACCTTGAAAACGAAACCAACACTAAACAAAAGCTCTTTCATAACAACATTGGGAAAGCAATGAGTTTTTTAGGTTTTACCAAAGACCAGGGCTACATAAGAGAAAAAGGCTTTCAGGTAAAAGGGTATTACGTTCAAAAAATCTAATTTCTACTTACTTAGTTACTTAGTTTAATTTAATAGTTTGTAAATCAGAATTTTAGACTAAGTAAGTAGGTAAGAAATGTACTTACTTAGTCCTTACTTAGTTACTTAGTAAATTAGCTTGAACATTTACAGTTTCCGTAGAGACGGCAAAGGCCGGAAAAGGCAAAAAAGACGAAAATGTAGGCTAAGTAAGTAAGGGTACTTACTTAGATCAATACCTACTTACTTAGTCTTTCAAATTGATATTCAGTATATTAGATGCTAATAAGTAAGTAAGTAGGTAAAAAACGCATTTTTTAAAACTTTTGAAAAATGTCAAACAAAGCATACAACATAGGCCGGTATCGCTTGGAGCCTTACCGGGGCCATAAAACCCGCCACACTTGCCCGCAATGCAAAAAGGCCGGAAAATTTTCCCGCTATATTGACCGCCAAACCGGCCTATTCCTTGCCGATAATGTGGGCAAATGCAATCGCCTGGACAATTGCGGCTATCATTTTACGCCGCGCCAATACTTTGAGCAAACACCCGCCGCGCTTCAATCTGTTCAACATACTCAAGCGCAAGTAAAGCCAGAATCGGCCCGCCGGCCCATCGAAATACCGGCGGAATATTTCCAACCCAGTTTGAAGGGGTACGGCGCCAATAACTTTGTAAAATTCCTTTGTCGTTTGTTCGGCGAAGCCCGCGCCCTGGAATTGGCCGCGCTTTATCACTTGGGAACGTCCAACGCCATTTGGCCAGGGGCTTGCATCTTTTGGTTGGTAGATCGAACGGGCCGCACCTTTGCAGGGCAAGTTTTTGATTTTGACCCGGCCACCGGCAAAACGATAAGGGAAACCGGCGCCGATGGGAGAGAGCGCCGCCGTTCCAATTGGGTACATTACGCCATTGATCGGAGTTTGAAAGCCCAGGGCAAGCCGGCCCCCGCCTGGCTAAAAACCTACATCGAGCAAGCCGCCCGTTTCCCGTTCTGCTTTGGCTTGCATCAATTGAGCGACAGCAACGACCGGCGGCCCGTTGCCGTTGTGGAATCCGCCAAAACCTGTTTGATAATGACGGGCTTTGAGCCGTCCGCCGTATGGCTGGCCGTTGGTTCATTGAGCTACTTAAATGCCGAACGGTTGGCGCCGGCCAAAAATCGAACAATCATTCTTTACCCTGACAAAGGATGTTTCCAGGCTTGGGAGTTGAAAGCCTCTGAACTGCGAGCCGCCGGCTTTGTCGTTGCTGTTTCCGACTTTCTTGAGAGGCACACAGACGCCCGCGCAAAAGACGACATTGCCGATTTATACATCCGTGCCACCCTTGCGCCCAACGCCCCACAATCCGCCCAGGAGCGCCCCACAGCCTCCGAGCCGCCCCAACACACCACCGAGCCACCACAGCCCGCCACAGCGCCGGGAAACGGCCTGCCGGATAACTTCGCCCGTGTTGGCGAAACGCTCGAATTTAACGGCCTGCCGATTGCCTGGCTGAATGCTGAAGAAGTCGCCGAGGCAGTGGCCGCCGCGCCTCACCTGGCTTTGGAGATACTGGCCGCCGCTTCGCCCGCTGCCGGCACGTTGATAGATCGTTTTGGCTTGGAGTTGGCCGCCTGAGATTTTCCACATTCGCCCCGACATTCGCGTAAACGTTTGGCAATCAAACCCCAACACCATACGCGCAAACGTCGTTACCCTGTCCTTTCGGGTATAGCAAAACCCGGCGACCTTTGCACCAACAAAATAATTTTCATTATGAAACACAACAATCAATCCGCGCAAGTCTTGCGCCAACGCATCCAGGGCGAAAGCCAACGGGCCGCGCTGTTGCTTTCCGAGATCAAGAAACTACGAGCCGAGGTAAGCGCCACCAGGCAACGCCTGGACGGCATTAACGCCGCGCTCAATGAGCATCAAAGGGCCAACAATGCCATGCTTTACGGCAGTTTCGTAGCGCTGAATTGACGCGCCGCGCATATATCCGCAAAAACGCGGGCCTTTTGCGTTTTTTTCATCAGGCGAAGCCGGGCGGACGGTCGAAGCGCTGCACACAGCGCCCCGAAACGCGCCCCAAATTGCATTGAAAACCAAAGGCTTAAGCGATTTAAATGCTTTTTTTCAAAACCAATAAAACTATATCAAAATGATTGATTCAACTACCGACGCCCGAACGCGCCAAATTCTTGAAGAATTTGAGCGCTTGCGCGCCCAGCTTGAGCCGTTTACCGTCAACATTCACGGCGGTGAAGGCCGGCTTTTGCGCGTTTCGGCAACGCTCAAGGCGCCGGCCAACATCATGCTCCAGGGGCAAAAAATACGCCTCATTGATCTGGCATTACTTGCCCAAAATAAGTTGGAGCGCTTCGATGCGTCGCCCTCATTGCGAAACACTACCCAGGGCGAAGCGCTCGAAATCGTTTCGCAGTGGATTGCAAAACGCGCCGGATTTTTCAACTACCAAACCACCAAAATAGTATGAGCAAAATAAATCAAATGCCCGATTATTGGGCCGCTTTCGAGGCGCCCGACGGCGAAAAACTCGCAAACCGCAACATCGAGTTTTTCCAATATGAAAGCCGCATCCAGGCAGACTTTGAAGGCTTGAAGCGCCAACGCGCCCGACGTGCCGCCCTTTATAATGAAGTGGCCGAAGCCTTCAAAAACGTTTTCGGCGCCGTTGACTTTGACAAAGTGGCGGCTTTTATTACAGAGCGCAAAGACTCGGAGCGCCGTATTGAAATAGTTGCCGCCTGGTTGGAGCATAGCGGAAAGCTGAATGGCCTACCCATCAGAGATTTACGGAAAGCGGTAATTTCTGACGTGTTCGCCTTGCCACCTGAAGTTCAAAGCCTGGTTGTCGCTTGCGCCCAATTACTGCCTGAAGATAGAGCGCCCGAAGTTCTGAAGTTGTATTGGAAGGATTCGCAATTTGAAGCGCCCGAAGTGACCGAAGCGGAAAAAAAGCGCATCCAGGAGCGACACACGGTTTTTGCGACCGGGGCCGCCGCATATCGAGCCGGTGAAATTTTTCACGCGCTCATTTTTGCTATCAATCGAGTAAATCGGCGCCACCCGGAACACCGGCTACCATTTCATAAAATCGGCGAAGCGCTGCCGTTTATGGCGCCCTTTGTGGCGCAAGGCCCAGGCGAAGAACTGGTCTTTAATCCTGACAACTGTTTGTTTGAGACCGGCGACGGGAAACCGTTGAAAGACGAGGTTTTGGGCTTGCATGTGCCGGCACATTTACAACATCTTTTCACTGATGAAATAGACGATAATGGCCCGACCGCGCAACCCTGAAACGATACCGCGCTCTCAATGGTCAACGGTTCGAGTTACCAGGGAGCTACACCACCGCGCCAAAGTTTTTGCCGAGCGCCGACAAATGAAATTGCAGGACGTGAGCGCCATTGCCCTAAAAACGTACCTCGACGCGAAAAGCCCGCCCACGTTCGCAGATGAGATACGCGTTTATCTTCGCGTCATTAGAGAAAAAATGGAGGCTTGGGATAGGCCAGGCGCCGAGGCTGTTTTATTGGAAATCGAGAAACGTTTTTTGTAGGTGTTACTTGCATGTTTTGGCCCGTCGGAGAAATATCCGGCGGGCTTTTTTGTATCCGGCGGCCAAAATTTGGCTTTTCGGGCTAAATTTGCCGGGAAAGGCAAAAAAAAATGTATTTTCGTTTGTTTTTTGTACCTTTTCAATGTAAGTAACTGACAATCAAGGCGCAAAATATTTGCGGCCGAAATCAAGAATGTAAGCGAGATGCTTGTTGACAATACATTTACCCTCATCACCGGGGCCAGCATGGGCATTGGCCGCTGTCTGGCTTTGGAATGTGCCTCGCGGGGAATGAACGTGCTTTTAGTGGCATTGGAAGAAAACCTGCTGGCCGAACTGGCTCAAAACATCAGACAACAATATGGCGTGGAGGCCGATTTCAAGCCCGCCGATCTGACACAACCCGCCGACATCAGAGCCGTGTACGACTGGTGCATAGAGCGTCATTACAAGGTCAACATGCTGCTCAGCAATGCCGGCATCGGCAGTGGCGGTATTTATGAAAACAACCCCTTAGAGAAGTACCGCACATTGGTACTGCTCAACAACATGGCCGCCGTACAACTCACCCATCACTTCCTGCCCATGCTGAAACAAAACGGGCCGGCCTGGCTGATGTACACCAGCAGCATGGAAGCCACCATTCCCATTCCGTTCAAGGCGGTTTATACGGCGTCGAAGCACTTTTTGTACGGCTTTTCGCTGGCGCTTAAAGAGGAACTGCGCGATTTCGGCGTGTCGGTGAGTGTATTGTGCCCCGGCCCGGTAGCCACCAATGAAGGAAGCATTGCCCGACTGAAAACACAGGGTAAAATAGGAAAATTAGTTGTGCTCACGCCCGAAGCGGTGGCCACACACGCCATCAAGGGGCTGCTGGCCGGGCGCCGGGTGATTGTGCCGGGAGCCTTGCCTTCGCTCTTGGAAAAACTCCTGCTTTGCATTCCGAGAAACCTGAAAATGAAGTTATTGAAGCGAGTTTTCGGCAAGTATAAGGAGGTGCAGCAGTAACTTTTTTTTCCAAAAAACAAAGCCGGCCATGACACATCTCATCATGACCGGCTTTGCTGTTTTTACATTGTCGGCTCGTGGCCCGCAAGTTCTTAATTGGGCGTGTATTGATCCAGCGTCATTGTTTTGTAATGCCCGCCCGCAATATACTTCAGTTCTTTCATCATGGGTTCAACGGGTTTGTAGCCCGGCGAGATGGTGATGCGGTTTTGCTGCTCATCGAGATAGACATAGCTTGGATAGCCCAGTCGCCCATCAAGCAGGGAGTACGCCAGTTCGTGGTAGCCACGGCGTCCGTTTTCCACAAATTTCATCGTATAGCCTTTATAAACGATGTTTTCGCGCTGTTCGGCATTGAATTTCACGGCGTAAAAATTCTTGTTGATGTAATCGGCTACCTGCGGATCGGCAAAAGTGGAAGCGTCCATCTTTTTGCACCAGCCGCACCAGTCGGTGTACAGGTCAATGAAGATTTTTTTTGGTTTTTTTTCGCTTTTTTGGATGGCTTCATCCCAGGTCATCCATTGGATGGCGCCTTCGTCGGCAGCGACGGAAGCGGCTTTGTTGTTGCCGGGAACGGCCTTAAAAAGCATACCGGCCAACAGGAGCGGCGCGGCCACAGCGAAAACAATTTTCATGTTCATCTATTTTTAGTTTGATTCAAAAACAAGCGACGTTCCAAAACGCCGAAATGCCGGCCTGCGGACGAATCGGCAGGGCAGTTTTTGATTTTTTTAAAACAACCTTAACGTTTATGCGCAAAATTGTGGTAGCAGTAGGAGGTTCCAGCGGAGCCATTTATGCCAAAGTATTGTTGGACAAACTCTTAGCCTTACAAAGTCAAATCGAAGCGGTTGGTGTGGTGATGAGCGACAATGCGCGCTTCAACTGGAAGTTTGAGCTGGATGACGAGTCTTACCTCCACTACCCTTTCCATTTTTACAACAAAAATGACTTCATGGCGCCCTTTGCATCCGGCTCGGCCCGCTACGACACCATGATCGTGTGCCCCTGCTCTATGGGACTCATGGGCCGCATCGCTGCCGGCACCTCCAACGATCTCGCCACCCGCGCTGCCGATGTAATATTGAAAGAGAGAAGGCGTTTAATCCTCGTGCTGCGCGATACGCCATACAGTCTCATCCACATCAACAACATGAAGTTGATCACCGAAGCCGGGGGAATTATTTGTCCGGCTACACCTTCCTTTTACAGCAAACCCGCTACCTTTGAGGCCCTCGCCGCGACGGTGGTGGACCGCGTGCTGGATTTGGCAGGCTTCGACTTGAAATCGTACAGATGGGGGGAGGAACAGTAGGCGGTGGCCGCGCCATGGCGCGGGGTGGGCGGTTCCAACCCGGAACTTTGAACCCGAAACCCGAAACCTTGAACCCGAAACCTGCCTGCGCCAAGGCTTCGGCGGATGAAACCCGGAACCTTGAACGCGGAACTCGAAACATTGAACTCGAAATCTTTAATCAACCATACATTATGAGAATTTTGACTTTCTTTGCGGCCCTGATCTGGGTCATCAACACACAAGCACAAACCATGGATTCTGTAAGCTACAGCCTCGGCGTATTGCTGGGCAAAAACCTTCAACAACAAGGCGTTGACAAAGTGGACGCCGCCACATTGGCCGCCGCCATCAGCGACGTAATGGGCAATCAGGCGCTGAAAATAGACGCCAACGAAGCCAACCGCATTGTGCAAAACTACATGCAGGCGCAACAGTCCAAGAAGTACGAAAAAACGATTGCCGAGGGCAAAGCCTTTCTGGACAACAACGCCAAACGCGCCGGCGTAACCACCCTGCCCAGCGGCCTGCAATATGAAATCATGAAAGCAGGCACCGGCCGCAAGCCGCTCCCCACCGAAAAGGTTTCCGTTCACTACCACGGCACGCTCATAGACGGCACCGTGTTCGACAGCTCCGTTGATCGCGGCCAACCGGCTTCTTTCGGCGTCACACAAGTGATTCAGGGTTGGGTGGAAGCCCTCCAACTCATGCCCGAAGGCTCCAAGTGGAAGCTCTTCATTCCGTACAATTTAGCGTATGGCGAACGTGCTGCCGGCGCCAAAATCGGGCCGTACTCTACGCTCGTTTTTGAAGTAGAATTACTGAAAATCAACTAATTACCACCTTGCATATAGACATCATTTCGGCGCTGCCCGAACTGTTGGTCAGTCCTTTCGGGCATTCCATCCTCAAGCGCGCACACGACAAGGGGCTGCTTGACGTGCGGGTACACGACCTTCGCGAGTTCGGACTGGGGCGGCACAAGCAAATTGACGATTATCAATTCGGCGGCGGCGCGGGCATGGTGATGATGGCCGAGCCGCTGGCCAATGCCATTGAAAGCCTTCAGGCCGAGCGCCGCTACGACGAGATCATCTACATGACGCCCGACGGCGAAACCCTGCGGCAACCTTTGGCCAACCGCCTCTCGATGTACGACAACCTGCTCATCATCGCCGGTCATTATAAAGGCATAGACGAGCGCATCCGCGAGGAATTCGTCACCCTCGAAATTTCCATCGGCGACTATGTGCTGTCGGGGGGCGAATTGCCCGCTGCCGTACTGGTAGATGCCATCGGACGCCTGCTGCCGGGCGTGCTGAACGACGAGACTTCCGCCCTGTTCGATTCCTTTCAGGACGACCTGCTGGCGCCTCCTGTTTATACCCGTCCTGCCGAGTTCAGAGGCCGCAAAGTGCCGGACGTGCTGATGAGCGGGCATTTTAAAAACATCGAAGAGTGGCGCCTGGAACAATCGTTGCAACGAACCCGCGAGCGCAGACCGGATTTGCTGGAGGAGGAGTAGGGCGGGTGGGAACGGCTGCCGGCTGTTAGCTGCCGGCCACAAGCTGTAGGCCGCAAGCCTCAAGCTGCCGGCTGATCTTCCCGAAAGGATGACTTTATTATGAATAAAAATCAAGATTACAGCTAATGGCTTGTGGCTTACAGCCAAAGTTTTACATTTCCAAACGATGATTCTTTCCAAAATTCCAAAAACACAAACCATGAAAAACACATTCGCAATTTTGTTTTTACTGGCGATGGCCGGCCCGATGATGGCGCAGACTCAGTGCGGCGCATTCTTCCCGTTTGAAAAAGGCGCTTTCTGGGAAATGACGAATTACAACAAAAAGGGCGCCGTCAGTTCCATTACTGGACATGAAATTGGCATTGTAGAAGAAAACAACGGCGTGTGGGAAGCACAGGTAAAAAGCAAAGTAAGCGACGATAAAGGCAAAGTACTGAACGAAGGTTCGTACAACGTGAAATGCAAAGACGGTACTTTGTTTATTGACGTGGCCGACATGCTCAGCCCTGAAATGAAAGAAGGCATGGGCAGCATGGAAATGTCCTTTTCCGGCGATGCGCTCACCCTGCCTTCCCGCCTCGAAGTGGGCCAAGCGCTGCCCGATGCCAATACGGAAGTAAAGGCTGGTTCGGGCGGCGTGACGATCATGACGCTCCGTTTCGACATCACCGACCGCAAAGTGGTGGCCAAAGAGACCATCACGGTACCGGCGGGTACTTTTGATTGCTATAAGATCACCTACACTTTTACCACCAAGACCATCCTGTCCAAAACCTTCTCCGTGACTTCCTGGCACAACGAAAAAGCCGGCGTGGTGAGGTCGGAAACCTACGACAAAAAAGGCGTACTGGAAAGCCGCTCGGAGCTGAGCAAGCTGAAACTGTGATGGCTATATGATACGTAAGTGATGCCTAACGCGCAAGGGTATCCTTTTTTTGTGTCGCCAAATAGAGAGGTATGAGCCACAAAGAAGCTCGTCTTTTCTATCACGTCAAAAACACAAAAAAATGAAAAATCGAATTTCGCCTGCGCACCTGCCCGCTATCTACACTGCCTTCCTGTTGGTTCTGAGTGTAAATGCCTTTTCACAAAAAACAGTGGTTTGGAAAGGTGGGACGCCCGGCCAGGAAACAAACTGGCATTGCCCCAAAAACTGGAGCACGCATACCGTACCCGATGCGTTTGCAGATGTCGTCATTCCCGACGTGTCCACTACCACCCGTGCATTGCCTGAAATTCGCATGGGAAAAGTAGAAATCAACAGCTTGACAATAGCCCATAGTGCGGGTCTGAGTCTGGGAGAGTCGGCGCAGTTGGTCGTATTGGACAATACAGAGGGCATCGAAATAAACGGATTTCGCCACAATCACCCTCTGATGGCGATCAAAGGCGTGCGGCAATAAATAACAATTCCTTCCTACGCCTGCCACCACCCCAATGCCCACAGAATACCGGCCAGCGCTCCGGTTTGCAACACAAACAGCAGCACGCCAAAGCCCAGCGCTACGCGCCCGGTGCGGAAGAGCATACCAAGACTGATTTTCATGCCGATGGCTGCCATTGCCAGCGTGAGGAGTATTTTGCCGATCAGTTTGCCCGTACTGATGACCACATCCGGCACCGGGGCCAATGAGGTGAGCGCCACCACGACCATAAATCCCCAAAGGTAATTGGGCAGTACAAAGGCGCTAAAACCCGAAGACTTCCTGTTGATGAGCCAGTTATAAAACAGCAAGGCAGGCGCCAGCAAGGCCACGCGCCCCAGTTTGACGGTCAGCGATAATTGACCTACCTCATCGCTGACTGCATAACCGGCGCCCGCTACATTGCCCACCGCGTGCAGCGTGCCCCCGATGAGCGCGCCCGCCCACTGCGGCGATTGCTCCAGAAAGGGCAGTACTGCCGGCCACAATAACATGCCCGCCAGCCCTAACAGATTGACCACCGCCAGCGATATGCCCACGTCTTCTTTGTTGGTGCTTACACTGCCCGACAAAGCCGCAATGGCCGAGGAGCCGCAGATGGCCGTACCGAATCCTACTAACCAACCGGTAGTGGTGGGGCAACGAAACCGGCGCGCCAACAAAAAGGCCAGCGTGAGCACCAGCAATACAGTGAGCACCAGAGCCGCCAGCGTAGTCCAGCCCAATTCGCCGATTTGACGCGTGCTGATGTCGAAGCCCAGGAAAATGACTGAGAGGTTCAGTATTTGCTTGCCGCCAAAGTCTATGCCGTCCCGGAGCCACTCAGAGGGCTTGCGCACATTGCCCAGCGTTACCCCCAGCAGCAAGGCCCACAATACCGCATTGAAAACCGGCACAGCGGCGTCGAGCGCAAATCCCAGCGCTGCAATGGCTATCGTCAAACCCAATCCGGGTAGGTACTTCTTCATCTGTTACGTTTTGGGCGGCAAAATTAGCCCCGTCCTGTGGGCGCTTTCGTGACGCGCATCACAATGGGTAATGGGTACGCTTCTGAATAAAACTCGCAGAATGCTCAACTGCATACTGCAATAGATGTTATACTTCGGTTTTGCGGCACAACGCGCCGGTATCGTTCACCATTACACATCGGATCACTTGTTAGAGAAACTGAAACATCGCTGGAAATTGGGCAGTATTGGGCAGGTCATAATAGTCTTGATCGTCTTTGCCTGTACGGGCACGACGGTTTTGCTCATCAAAAAACCATTGCTGAACATGGCTTTCCCCGATGGCGAGCACCCGATGTGGTTCAGTATTTTGTACTACATTTTGATACTGCCGGTTTACAATGTCTTTTTATTGATATACGGCGCGTTGTTTGGGCAGTTCAAGTTTTTCTGGGAATTTGAGAAGCGTTTTTTCAACAGGATGCTGGGGCGTGGGAAGCAGTAGTGTTACAATACCCATAAAATGCCGGCCAGCCCAGCTGTTTGCAATAAAAAGAACATGGCACTGAACCCCATTTCCGGCGCCGTCATAGGTTGATGTGCAGCTCACCAGTTAAGGAATATGGTTGATGAAAATCATTTCATGACACTGCATTCTGTCTTAAATTGCGTGAGGGGCGATAAAAAAATAAAATGGTCATTTTCACCAAAGGATTAGATAAGTAAACGTTTCA
>DDUV01000113.1:34864-49283 GCA_002344975.1 Saprospiraceae bacterium UBA2329
GTCTTATCTAATCCTTTGGCCTAAGGAAAATGAGCACTTTATTTTTGCCCCACTACTGGTGGTCAATAAAACAAAAAGCCATGCCAAACAACACTACACCAACACAAAAGAAAAAAACTGACCAGAATCAGCCAGTGATCATCAATCCGCAGCATGTACTGTATATGACTTGGTACATTTTGCTGTTTACAGTATTGATCGTTGCTGCTTTTGTACATTTTTACAGGCTATCGGAAGCCAAGCAGGTACTGGAGGTAGTTTCCTGGAACAACGAAAAGCAACAATCACTGCGCTCCGGCCCCGTCTGGTTCGGCTATGACGAGCAGGCAAGATTGCTGAAAGTAAAGGGCGTTATTGATGATACCGTAAAAATGCAGTTGTTGAAACTTTATCCTTCCGACAGCTCCGGTTATGCCTCCTACCAGAGCGCCATTGACTTGCTGGCTTTCAAAACACAGACCTCGGCCAACAAGCCTCCTTATTTGCTCGTGCTGGTATTGGGCGGGCTGGCGGCCATGATCGGGGTGCAAATCCGAACCATTTATCACTTTCTGGATCATGCTTGTTACAAACGAGATTTCGACGCCAAAATCTGGTGGCCTTGGTACGTTGTGCGTCCCTGGGTAGGTTTCCTACTGGGGGCTGCTTTGATCTTACTGGCAGAAGTCAATCTGTTTTCGGTGGCCAATGCGCAGTATTCCCAGATTTTTTGGATCGGGTTCTCTATTTTGGCAGGGTTCAGCACGCCTGATGTGATTCGGCGCCTGGGCAAAGCCTCAGAGGCGATTTTCGGCATTGACAACAATCCGCGGCCTACGCCGGTTCCAACCACCCCTGCCGCGCCGGAGAACGACGGAGCAACAATTCCGCCTGCGACTCAACCCGAACCAGAGGCGGCAGATGGACAGGACAATGCCAATCTCTGAGATGGTATAGGGTGTAGCGTCCGCAGCAAGAATTTTCCTGAAAGGGCGGAGGCCCGACTGAAACCATACGCCGGTTCTCATCGAGCCTCCAAAAATGTTCATGGAATTAAGGCAGCGTCTCAATACCCCCTCACAACCTTCGGCGTTATGCCCTGTATGTTGGCCGGTTTCGACAGGGGCAGGGAGGTACTGAACCAGATCGTCCGCTCTTCCATCAGTGTGCCGTCTGTGTTCAGATTTTTTAATACAACCCGGTCCGACAACTCGGACTCTACCCGATACCACACCCCATTCGGATCGTACACCCTGCCGGCGAAAGATATGGACGCACCCCGATAATTGTTTTGGATGAATTTTTGTACCGGCGCGGGCAATTGATCCGTCGCCATGCGGATGCGCGTTTCAATCCAGTGGCCATCTGCGTTGAAGAAAGCTTTTTTCAATCCCTCTTCGTCCACAAATGTAGCGACCATTCCTTCCGGGCGGTGCTCCCAGTTCATGGTGTTGATCTGAGGGTACAAGCGGGCAAAAGCATCTTGAACTACCTTGGGGATTTCTGTGGCGGCCAACAAATTGAATTGGGCAGCGATCAACAACGTCAAACATAACATCAGTTTTTTCATGGTTTTTTGTGATTTGAATGATGTAATTATTAGTATTACTATTACATATACAAGTAAATATATTAAGTGTTTGCTGTTTCTGCTTTTATTTTTGGAATACGATTCAAACATACCACGCATCTTGGCGGAAGCCCGCTTACCTTTGTTGGTATTTATCAACCGTCAAAGTCTATCCCTATGGTGTTCTCGTTTCGTTTAGGACTGGCCTGTATCTTGATCGCTATATGGTGGTCTGATGCCATTGCGCAATCCACCACGTCCGGTTTTGATCCATTGTATGCCCAGCAATTGCAAACCAAGCTCAACCAACTGGGTACAAACGGCAATTTCGCCGGAGGCCTCACTGCGGCGGTATTGGTTCCGGGAGAAGGCATCTGGACGGGCGCCTGGGGCCGCGCTGCCGTGAATACTCCTGTGACGACCAATATGAGGTTCGGTATGGCCAGCAATTCCAAAGCCATTATTGCAGGACTGATCCTTAAATTGCAGGACGAGGGCTTATTGCATTTAGACGATCCAATCAGCGACTACCTGCCGCCTCATCCGCAGATCAACCCTCAAATCACCATCCGCCAATTGCTGGAGCACACTTCGGGCCTGTTCGATTTTATCAACCAGTGGTTGAGCGCCACAGAGGCCGCGTACAGCGCCAACCCCAACCACGTCTGGACCTACGAAGAACTCTTGGCCACTGTGGGCGCTCCGGTTTCCGCACCCGATGCCGGCTACAGCTACAGCAATACCAACTACCTCCTGCTGGGGCGCATCGCGGAAACGGCTGCCGGGCAACCCATTCATCAGCTTCTGCACAGCCGCATTTTTACGCCGCTTGGACTGGCAATGGCCTATCCGCCCTCCGATAATGTATTCGCTGCGCCGTACAGTAACCTCTGGAATACGGCCGGCACTGCCACCACGCTCACGCCCGGCGGATCGCGGGGTTTTCTCACTTTTACTTCTACAGCGGGGTCTGTCTGGTCAACAGCCTACGATATGGTGCGCTGGTACGATGCGCTGTTCGGCCATACCTGGCTGAGCGCCGGGAGCCGCCACGATTTGACCAATAACGATGGGTACATGGCATACGCGCTCGGCATCCGGCTGCGCAACATCTATGGCCGCTCGGTGTATTACCATGTCGGAATATGGGGTTTCCGCTCGTACATGCTGCACGATCCGTCCACAGGCATTTCGCTGTGTATTATTGCCAACCAATACGGCGCTTCGGTGACGACGGAAGGCTTGGAATTGTTTGCCGAAGCGCTCAACCGCCTTCCGACCCAGTCGCACGATGTTTCCATCCAAAATCTCGCACCCAACCGAACGAGTTGCCTGCCGCAAACGCCGCTTGTGACGGTTCAAAACAAAGGCACGGCCACGCTGCATCAGTTGCAAATGGCACTGGGTATAGACGGCGAATGGCAGGATACGCTGGCGGTGTCGCTGGGCGAGGGCCTTCCTCCAGGAGACCAACGCTTGCTGCCGCTCGCTTTCAATCTGGGGCCAGCCGACGGGCAAAAGTACCGCTTGCAGGTAAAGGCCATTTTGGACACGCCGGATGACATGCCTGCCAACAATGAGCGCAGTGCTTACTACCGTTTTGAAAATAACGAGGCGGCCCAAACGGATTTTTATGAAGATTTTGAATCGGGCGGGGAGTTTCCCGGCAGCTTGGTTTCATTGCAAACCGGCAATATCTTAGACTGGCGAACGACGCGCTTTGCCGGCCACCAGACACCGGGACACTCTCTGGCTCGCATCAATTATTACGATGGAAATGAAGACAACAGATACGCCTTTGAACTGCCTCTGATTCAAGCAAATACAGGCTCTATACTCAGTTTCTCCTACGCCCATGCGTTTTATCCGGGTTCGGGGCTGGAGGTATTGCGGGGCTTTATTTCTACCAATTGCGGTTCGTCTTTCAGTCCATTATTTGAGTTGTCGGGCAGCAACTTTGCCACTGCGCCTACCATCACTGCTGTGTTTTTACCCACTGCGGCACAATGGCGCCGGCACACGGTTGATCTGGCTGCTTACGTCGGCGAAAACGTACTTATCCGGTTTGAATTGGAAAACCGATATGGCAACATGACCTACTTGGACGACATCCGGGTGGCGGGGCAGACCACATCTGTTGCCGAGTCTGCGCCGGAACCTGTCTCGGTGTGGCCCGTTCCTACCTCAGACCACCTGATGGTGAGCGGCAGCCGGGATTTTCGCATTTCATCGCTGCGGCTGTTCAACGGATTGGGGCGGCAGGTGTCGCACTACAAGGCTCCAGACGCGGCCGCTCCTCTGCGGATAGAGCGCGGAGCATTGCCTTCCGGCTGGTATGTTTTGGAAATTACCGGCGCCGGCGGCCAACGGGAAATGCGCAAGGTGGCATTTCAGTAGGGTTATTTCAGCTTATAGCGGATGGGGATATAAAACTGCACTCGCACCAGCTCGCCACCTTTCGTGCCCGGCTTCCAGACTACGCCTTTTGCCTGCATCTGTTTTATGACTCTCAGCGCTTCTTCGCTCATGTCATAGCCGGGATCGCGAGCAATGCGCGGGTCTGTCATGGTGCCGTCTTTTTCTACCACAAAAGTGACGACCACCGTGCCTTCTTTGCGCTGCGTTCTGGCGTTTTCGGGGTATTGAGTGTTTTCGTAAACAAACTCCAGCATTTTTTTGTCGGCGCAGCGCTTTCGGGCTTCGTATTCAGTTTGCTTATTGCACTCCGAATGTAAATACAGCGGCATTTCGTCGGCATCTTTGGCGTTGATGATATCTTCCTCCATAACTACCGGCATGGTTCCTGTTTGTGCAAAAAGGCTGCCGGCAAAAAGCGCGGAGATGGCGAAAAAGGTTGATTTTTTCATGTTGAAGCAATTAGTTTTGAGTGAATGGAGCAAAAGTAAAGATTATTTTAATACCCCGATTCCTACGTCATCGGAACAAGTTGTGCTGATCCCGATTCCTGCGGTATCGGGACAAGTTGTGCTGATTGTTAAAAGATAAGTTTTAAAAAAAATATTGGGTGATTTTATTCTATTGGATATACAAATGCAAAATGTAGCGATTTCAACCAACGAATGCCGCTTGAATAAGCGGGGCTATTCGTATTCAACCGCCGTTGGCGGTTGCCCGGAGACAGGTACTATTTTTGGCCGCCCTCCGTCAGTTTGAATCGTACCGGCATATTAAACTGCACCCGCACCGGCATGCCTTTTTGCTTGCCCGGCTTCCAGGCGATACCACTTGATTGCATTCGCTGCACTGCGCTTAGAGCCGCTTCCCCTATACCGTACCCGGGGTCGCGAAAGATGCGGAGGCTCGTCATACTGCCGTCTTTTTCAATGACAAAAGTGATCACGGCCGTGCCCTGAGCGCCATTCTCTCTGGCTTCAACGGGATAAAGGACGTTCTTGTAAATATGCTCCAGCATTTTTTTGTCGCTGCAAAACTTTCGCTCCTTGACGTCGGTCACTTGTTCGCAATCGGGGTGCAACCACAAAGGCATTTCGTCGGCCTCTTCAGCTTTTATAGGTTCAATTTCGTCTCTTTTCACAGGTGGCGACGGAGAACTTGCCGGCGGCGCTGCGGCCCATTGCTTGGCGCCGTAACCTTCATCCAGCAATTTGCGGCGCTGTTGCCTTATGGAATCAGCTTCGGAGCTGCGGCCCTGCCTCGACAAAAACGAGCCGTACAGGAAGTACAATTCGGGGTTGGTACTGTCGGTTTTCAAACGCTCTTTCATGGCGGTTTCAGCCTGGTCCATTTCCTGCAACTGCATGAGGCACAGTACATATTTTTCAAAATGGGCGTAGTTGCCGGGGTTGTCCGCCGACAGTTGTTTGAACAGCGGCATGGCCTTTGCAAACTCGTTGTTTTGGTACAACTGGTCGGCTTCGATTTGGCCGAAAAGGATTGAAATTGCCAGCGAGAAGGCAACGATAAGGCTTGATTTTTTCATATCAATAACGAAGTTTTGAATTTTATGATAAACGCCGGAAAGACAGATATCCTTCCGGCGTTATCTGCTTATAAGGACCAGGCATTGCCCACTTCTTTGGCAGGAATACAGCCCAGATACGCGCCCGGAATGGGATCGTAACTCAGTACTTTGGTACCTACAAAAGAAGAGGTGAAATACCCCAGCAAGGCCAACGATTTGAAGTTGAGGAAGAAGTTGAAATACGGCTCTGCGCCCAACTCCGGATTGTTGCGAACGGCATCCCGGCGCGCTATCCCGGCAGCAGAAGCTTCCGCATCCAGCGCTTCGAGGATGTTGGCCTGTTGCTTTATTTTGCAGGCGGCAAAAGGCTTGCCGTGCGCTTTTTGTGCGCGGGCCTCCACATCGGCCAAACCGGCAGCAAATTGCTCCTGATCTTCCGGCAGGTAAGTGTCTTTCACCATACGTTCCATAAAAGCGGGCACGCCCACGTCTATGGCGCCGGGCGTTTTGGTACGCGGCAAGATGGTTTCCGCCATGTTCGTAATGAGGGCGGCCTGTTCGGCGCTGAAGTATTTGGGTGTCCAATTCACTTCGCGCTCGGTTTCGCAGCTCGTCAGTACGGCCTGCACAGTGGAGGCGGTGAGGGCGTACCCGGTGATCAGCATGGTCTTTTTGATGGCTTCTCTTCTATCCATGACGAATTACAGATTGAGTTTTTTTAATTCCTGAACAGCATAATCGGCGGCGCGGGCGGTGAGGGCCATGTAGGTCAGCGACGGATTCTGGCAGGCCGCAGAGGTCATGCAGGCGCCGTCGGTAACGAATACATTGGGTGCGGCGTGTACCTGATTCCAGCCGTTGAGCACCGATGTTTTCGGATCGCGGCCCATGCGCGCCGTACCCATTTCGTGGATGGCCAAGCCCGGCCATGACTGGCTGTCGTAGGTTTCCACATTCCTGAGTCCGGCAGCTTCCAGCATTTCAGCGGCGTAGAACATCATGTCCTTGCGCATTTTCATTTCATTTTCTTTGAACTCGGCATCCATCGTCAGCGTGGGCAATCCGTATTTGTCGAGTACGTCTTTGTTCAGCGTCACTTTGTTGTCGTGGTAAGGCAGGCATTCGCCGAAGCCCATGATGCCCATTTCCCAATGGCCGGGCCTTACGAGGCTGTCTTTAAAATCCTTGCCGACGCCCACCTGCATTTCGCGGATGCTCTCGGTCCAGTCCATCCGACTGGCGCCGCCCTGATAGCCGAAGCCGCGCAGGTAGTCGCGTTTGGTGGCATCGTTCAGGTTTTGGAAACGCGGAATATAGATGCCGTTCGGTCGGCGGCCTTTGTAGTACTGATCCTGAAAATCGTCGGAGATGCCTCTGGCGCCTGCGCGGAAGTGGTGGTCCATCAGGTAGTGCCCCAGCGCGCCGCTGTCGTTGCCGAATCCGTTGGGGAAACGGCGCGAGGTGGACTGCATCAGAATCTGGGTGCTGCCCAATGCCGATGCGCAGAGGAAGATGACTTTGGCAAAATACTCGTGTGTTTCGAGGGTTTCCGAATCCACGACGCGCACACCGACAGCCTTGTTTTTAGCCTCGTCGAAAATGATGCTGTGTACAATGGAGTAAGGCCGCAGGGTCATGTTGCCCGTTTTTTCGGCAGCGGGCAGCGTGGAGGCATTGCTGCTGAAATAAGCGCCGTAAGGGCAGCCCCGGATACAGCGGTTGCGGAACTGGCAGTTGCCACGCCCATTGTGCGCCTGCGTGAGGTGAGCGGTGCGGCCCATGATCATTTTGCGGCCCGGAAACTTGGACTCAATGCGCTCTTTGACCTGCTTTTCGAGGCAGTTGTACTCCATTGGCGGCAGGAATTTGCCGTCGGGCAGATGCGGAATACCCTCGGCCTGCCCGCTGATGCCCGCAAAACTCTCCACATGGTCGTACCAGGGCGCGAGGTCGGCGTATCGAATGGGCCAATCCACCGCGATGCCGTCTTTGGCATTGGCCTCAAAGTCGAGGTCGCTGAGGCGATACGATTGCCGCCCCCACATGATGGAACGCCCGCCGACGTGGTAGCCGCGCATCCAGTCGAAACGCTTGGTTTCGGAGTACGGATTCTCGCGGTCGTTCACAAACCAGTGCTTCGAACTGGGCCGAATGGTGTAGCCCGTCCGGTTTTGCTTTTCGTAATCCTTGAGTTCTTCCTGCGTGGCGTAGTCGCGGTGCTCGTCATCCCAGGGGTCCATATTGGCCGTGGGGTACTCTCCATGTTTGACCATGCGCCCGCGTTCGAGTACGAGGGTTTTTAAACCTTTCTCGCACAGTTCTTTAGCGGCCCATCCGCCGCTGATGCCCGTCCCTACGACAATAGCGTCATAAGTGACGGAATCTTTTCCGTTGGTATTTAAATTCATCAGACATCCGTTTTGCGGCGCAAACTAAGCGAAGTATTTAAATTCGCCAAAGGATTGGAGGGAAAAAGTAAGGGGCTTCATTCCTGAACAGGTAAAAGGGCCGATTGAGCACATACGGCTTGAAAGGGTTTAGAAAAACGCTGCCGTCAATCCATTTATACGCCCCAGGCCAGCTTGCCCGTAAAGTACAACAGCAAAATGACCGCCCCGGCGATGATGCGGTAATAACCGAACCACTTGAAGCCGTGCCGCGCCAAAAACGTGATGAAGGTTTTGATGGCAATCATGGCTACGATGAAAGCTACCACATTGCCCACCGCCAGCAATTGCCACTCGCCGCTGCTCAGCGAAATACCGTCCTGATAGTAGTCCAGCATTTTTTTGGCCGTAGCCGCAAACATCGTCGGCACCGCGAGGAAAAACGAGAACTCTGCCGCTGTTTTGCGGTTCAGTCCCTGCGCCAAGCCGCCGATGATGGTAGCCGCCGAACGCGATACGCCGGGAATCATGGCTAAGCACTGGAACAGACCGATGCGCAGGGCTTCTTTGTAGGAAACAGGCCGGTCGGGGGAGGTTTCGGCTTTTTCAAACCAGCGATCCACCATCAAAAACACGATGCCGCCCACCACCAGCATGGCGCCCACTACGACTACGTTTTCCAGCAGGCTGTCAATCCAGTCGCTCAGCAACAGCCCGAAAAAAACCGCCGGCAGAAACGCCACGAAGAGTTTGTAGTAAAAATCAAGGGTTTGGAAAAAACGCCGCCAGTACAGCACCAGTACCGAAAGGATGGCGCCCAACTGTATGGCTACGGTGAAGAGCTTCGTAAAGTCTTCTTTTTCAATGCCCATCACCGAGGATGCGACAATCATGTGCCCGGTAGAGGACACGGGGAGAAACTCCGTAATACCTTCTACTACGGCGATGATGATGGCTTGCAGCAGGTTCACAGGGGCCTATTTTTTGAAAATGGCTACGATTTCTACGGCCAATCCGGCCAGAATCAAAATAGGCGCCAGCGTCACCCGACGGAAGCTGTAAATGATATTTTCGTCCCATACATCGGGGCTGGGCATGTGGCCGCCGGTCATCAGCGCCAAGCCTATGAAAATCAGCACTGCCCCTGCAATGAACAGGATGTAGTTTTGACGACCGAAAACCATTTCCTGCTTCGGCCCGGCAGATCTTTTCGGCACGGGGGCTATCTTTCTCGGCGCAGGCGCCGCTGCCGCTACGGGCCGCTTGGCCGTTGACTTACTTTTGCTCATTTATCTTTATTTTGTTTATTAACGTCTAAAACAACTCATCCACCCTCAATTTCAAATACTTACGCACCACGGCAAAGGTACTCACCCACTGTACAGCCACGCCTAATGCCACCAAAGCCGCCGCCATAGCCGCCAACATTGGCCAGTCGCCCAGCGATTTCCATTGCGGAATAGAGCTTTCCAGCACCCGGTGCAAGACATACAATCCAGCCACCGCCATCAGCCCGCTCAGCAAACCGTGCCAGATGGCTCTGAGCAAATACGGCCGACTGATGAAGCCCCATGTAGCGCCCACCAACTCCATGTTTTTAATAAGAAAACGGTTGGCGAACAGCGCCAAGCGTATTGTATTGTGAATCAGCGTAGCCGCCGCAAAGATGAAAAACAGCGCCGTCAACAACGCGCCCCAAGCCACTTTTTTTATGTTGGCAGCCACCAATTGCGCCGTTTCGCCCTGATAGTAAACGTCGTTCACGCCGGCCTCTTCGCGCAATGCCGTTCGTATCCAGGCTAAGCTGTCGGGGTGCATCCATTTGGCTTTCACGTTGAAAGTGAGCATGTTGAAGTAGGGATTCGGCAGGCCTGTTTGAGCAAATTCCTCGCCCAGTTCGGCTTCCATCATTTTGGCGGCCTCCTCTTTGGGAATAAACTGTACAGAACCTGATTTCACAAAATCAGAGCTATTTAACACCTCCATCAACTTATCGGCCTGCTCTTTTTCTGCATTTTCAGTCATTTCCACCGCCACATCTATGCTTTCCCGGAGCAGTTCGCCCAATTGCCGCCCGTAGAGCAACGCATATCCAAACAGCCCCAACATAAACAATACCAAGGCCATACTCACGATGACGTTGGTATAATTTACTCTGGTGCGGTAGGTAGCCGTGCTGCTCATGAAAGGTAATACTGATTCGGAGCGCAAAAATACATAATTTTCCGCCCGCAATACACAGCATGACGCCTTACCTCCAACAACGAGCGCTTCTTTTCCAGCCGCTGCCCCGAAAACCATCGTCGCAGCTCGGCATGGTCATCGTCATTCCGGCCTGCCGGGACACGCAGTTGTTGCTGTGTCTCATGGCTTTACAGCGCTGTGCCCTGCCCAATGGCGACGTGGACATCATCGTAATCGTGCATGATTCCGAGACAGATGCGCCGGAACTTCGAGCGCTCAATCTCTCCATAGCCGCCGATGCAGAACGCTGGGCCGCCCGCATCAACAACACGCGCCGTTGGTTTCACATCGTGTATCATTGCGAAATGCCCCGCCGGGATGCCGGCCCCGATCTGGCCCGAAAAATTGGTATGGACGAAGCCTGCCGACGATTGGAGCAGGCCGGAAATCCGCAGGGAATCATTGCATGTCTGACTTCAGAGAGCCGATGTGCGCCCAACTTTTTGGTCGAATTGGAACGTCACTTTCAACTGCATCCGCAATGCCCTGCATGCAGCATCTATTTCGAGTACCCGTTAAACGGCGCAGAGCACTCTGCTGAGACGTACAGGGCCGTTGCAAATCATGAATTAAGCCTTCGCTATTTCGTTGAGGTTCAGCGATATGCAGGCTACCCGTACGCATTTCACACACAGGCGCCGGGCATGGCTCTGCGTTGCGATGCCTATGAGCAGTCTGGAGGAATGTATATAAGGCCAGTAGAAGAAGGCTCTACTTTTCTAAATAAATTTACCGATTCGCCTTACTTCTTACCGTTGAATACTACCTGTATTTATATCTCTCCTCCGCATCACAAACATGGAATCAACAGCGCCGGGCAATCTCCTGTTGCCGACAAAAAAAGACGACTCAAAACGCACGCATTTCAAACCTTTGAAGACCTGAGGCAGCTTTTTCAGAATGCGCACCGCCTTTATGACCAAAATTACGACCAGCTTCTGCTGCCAGAGGTCTTGTTGGATTTTTGCGAAGAGGTCAACGCATGGTCAAAAATATCAGAACTCCGCCACATCGCCGAAGACACCTCCGCTTTTAAACGACTCTTTTTCGCATGGTTCAACCATCAGATAATCAAACAATTCGCCCTTTTCGCGAGAGATCATTATTATCCTGATATTCCACTGACCAACGCTTGCGAAGCATTGCTCACTGCGCAGGGAGCATCTGTAGAAATGGAGCCTTCTGCCATGTTGCGATTTTTAAGGCTCAGAGACAGAAACCTCGCATAAGCATCTGAATAAGGCAAAAAAACGCCATGTCAAGGAAAGCGATAACAGTCATTTTAGCCCTTGAATTAAAACTACTTGGACATTAAAATTAAAAATATGTTTGAATTTGTTAGAATCAGGTATCTGATTGACGTAGTTTTGCTTTGCTATTTACACCCAAATACTTATTTGCTTGGGCCAATGCCTGTAAGGTAATACATTAGCTTTACCATTCTTCTCTCAGGGTAAAATAAGCTTTTCCAAATATTTTATCCTTCTCCAAACTTAATGAAAACGCTAATGGCCGATGATGCTGATCCGGCTATGTTGTACATGCGTTTACCCGTCCGTCAGGC
The DNA here is from genome assembly GCA_002344975.1 of Saprospiraceae bacterium UBA2329. GTDB lineage: Bacteria > Bacteroidota > Bacteroidia > Chitinophagales > Saprospiraceae > UBA2329. The sequence continues at coordinate 46,552 of DDUV01000113.1, forward strand.
ATGAAGTGTATATACACTGAGGCCTGAGAATGATTATGATACGTCTACCTAACATATGAAACAACTACACGAACTAATCACACTGCTTAGCAAGAACAAGGTTAAGTCCAATGTTCTGCTGGATGCTTTATTGGAATCAGGGTCGAAAAAGCAGGAACTGTTTGACCTGATAGCCGAAGGCCGGGTCCAATCCGACGAAGAAGCTATTTCCCTGCTTTATGGCGATCCAGGGCCCAAGAATAGCTATAATGTGGTGAAGACCAAATTAAAAGACAGCCTGACCGAGGCCCTCCTGCTATTGGATTTCAAAACAACCAACTACTCCAACCGGCAGCGATCTTACCACGATTGCAACATGAAATGGGCCGCCATACAAATACTCCTGACGAGCAACGCTCGGCTGACCGGGATAGAACTTTTGGAGAAATTGTTGCAGCAGGCACTCAAGTATGAATTTACCGAAATTGCAATCAACGCATTGCGTTTGCTCCGGCTCCATTATGGAAATGTGGAAGGCGACCTCAAAAAGTTTGAGCAGATTAATATGCGCTACAATCATTTGCAAACTCTATGGATTTGGGAAAACAGAGCAGAAGAACTATACACCAGCATGACCATCGGCTTTGTAAACAGCAAATCCGGCACTGCCGAAATCTCCCAAGTTGCCCGGCAGTATTTTGACGAGATAAGTCCCTGGCTTTCAAAGTATGACAGCTTTAAACTGCACCTTTTCGGAAGATTGATTCAAATAACGATCTACTCCAGCATCAATGATTATCAACGCACAGCAGAGCTTTGTGAAGACGCCCTGGCATTTTTCAAACTCAAACCCTATGACAGCAGCCTGCCTTTACAGGTCTTCTATTACCAATTAGCGGTTAGTTATATTCAGTTGAGGGCCTTTGACAAAGGGCAGGCTTTGATCAACAGCGTAGAGTCCGTTTTTGAAGAAGGATCATTCAATTGGTTCAAATTCAAAGAACTGTTTTTCCTGCTGGCCATGCATACCGAAAGATATGCCGAAGGTGCCTCCGTGTGCAACCAAATAATGAAGCATCCTAAACTGAACAACCACCCTGCTCACATCTCAGAAATGTGGAAAATATATCAGGCCTATGTTTACATCCTGGTGAGAATGGGCATCATTTCCGACGATGAGTATGAGCACAAGTCCACTAAATTCAAGTTACAGAAGTTTCTCAATGACATTCCTGTGTTTTCCCGCGACCGGCAGGGTATGAATATTCCGGTGCTGATAGCTCAAATTCTTTTGCTCATTGTAGAACGCAATTACGAAGCCTCCATTGACCGAATCGGAGCCATCGAGAAATATTGCAGCCGGTACCTGAAACAAAAAGACACCCTGCGAAGCAATGTGTTTATCAAGATGCTGCTGCAAATTCCACTGGCCTCCTTTCACAAAGAAGCGCTCATCAGAAAAGCAGCCAAACTGCTGAAAATGCTTCAGGATACGCCTATGGAAATCTCTAATCAGGCATACGAAATTGAGATTATTCCTTACGAAATTCTCTGGGACATGTTGATCGCTTCTCTGGATCGAAAAACCTACCGTGCCCGAGGCGGGAATGATTGATTTTAAATAATTCTAACCCGCTTTCCTGCCTGGTCACCCAAATTCGACAATCAGAAACGATAAAATACGAGCCACTTTATATTCTCCGGGATATACAATCCGTTGGTTGATATCTAATTTTTCAGCAATGCTTTTGGGCAAGATGAAGCGATCCGTCACTCGGAATACGCCCCGATTGAAGTGCTCCATCAAAACAGCTTCGGGAAGTTGCTGCTCAAAAAATGCTACGGCAAGTCCGCCGGTAGTGGTTCTGAATAAATGCGCTGAGTAAGCAGGGCAGGCAATTTGCAGTTTTTCCATCGAGGCGGAGATGTGGCAAATACCAACTCCCGAACACCCCGCTTTGGGAGAACCCAATACTAAATCGGCTTTGAGACTTACACGTTGTCTTTTACAAAAAAACGGCTTAGGTAAGACGTTGGCATCAGTCAAGAAAGTGTTTGCGTTCATAATGATGTTCGTGAAGATAGGTGCAAAAATGGTTTTTTTTCAGTGTAGTCTCCTCTTAATATATAATATTTTTTTTTAATAAGTACGCGCAAGCCTCCCTGATGAAAAGTTGGCACAGGGGCTTCCTGTACCTGTTTTTATTGTGATCTTCTCTTTTTGTTGAGCAAAACAGGTTACAGGCGAATCTGCCTGCAACCTGTTTGCTCTCACAGTTCATCAGAACTGTTTCAGTGTCCTTTTATCTCGTCAACACCATCTTACGCGTCGCGGTGAAGTCTCCGCTGATCAGCGTGTATTGCAGCACGCCTGCCGGCAGGTCTTCTCCATCCAACTGAATCTGGTGCATTCCACGTCCGTACTCGCCCTTGAAGACTTTGAGCACGCGGCCTCTCACATCCGTGATGGTCAGCGTAGCCTCGCCGGCATTGGGCAGGTAGAACCCGATCGTCGTCTTGCCCGCAAATGGGTTGGGCTGGTTCTGGTACAGCGCATACTCCTCCGTCAACTCGCGGCTGCCGAAGTTCAGCGATACATCCAATGTGCGGCTGTTGCGGTCGTAAGCCTCGGCTCTGGTCAGACGGCTGCTTACGCTCAACAGGTCGCTGAGCTTACCGGAGGCCGTGGCGCGGAACACAAGGGTGAACAGCACCTCGTCAGACTTGACCCGGTTGCCGGCATTCATTTCGTG
>DDUV01000017.1:0-11220 GCA_002344975.1 Saprospiraceae bacterium UBA2329
GTGGACAAATCGCAACTGCGCCCTTTAGAATCAATGCTTTCGTCTAAAGGAAAAAATTGGGCAAGTTTTGGCCGGACAAATACTATGATTGGGCGATTCCCCGATGTTCCAGTTTCAATTTTTTACAATCCAGAATTACAGCCTGTTATTTCAGAATTGAAGCGAACGTTAGAATTATATATTATTGATGGAATTGTTCTTCGACCTGACACAAATTATTCAAAAGGAACAATTGAAATATATATAAATGGAACTCCAGTCTTTGACTCTTATGGACGAGTCAAAATCGAATAGTTCCACACAAAACAATCGCTTTTCGAAAATTGCTCTTAAGCGTCGCAAAATCGTAAAGCGTAACGTAAAAAAAACTCACCAAAAACACAATGGCCAAACAAAAAACAACCAACGAAGAACCTTTGGAAAAGCAACTCTGGAAGACCGCAGACAAGCTCCGCAAGAACATTGATGCCGCTGAGTACAAACACATTGTACTGGGGCTTATCTTCCTGAAATACATCTCGGATGCTTTTGAAGAAAAATTTCAGCAACTCACGTTGGACGTGGAACAAGGCGCCGCCCCTGAAGACAAAGACGAATACAAAGCTGATAATGTATTCTTCGTGCCTCAAAATGCCCGTTGGAGTTTCCTGCGTTCCAATGCAAAACTGCCCGACATCGGCAAGGTGGTGGACGATGCCATGGACGCCATCGAAAAAGAAAATCCGAAAGAGCTGCAAGGCGTACTTCCCAAAGTCTATGCCAGGCAAAATCTCGACCCCACCAGCCTGGGCGAATTGATTGATTTGGTGAGCAATATTGCGCTGGGCGATGCCAAGGCCCGCAGCGCCGATGTACTGGGCCATGTGTTTGAGTATTTCCTCGGCGAATTTGCCCTTGCGGAAGGCAAAAAAGGCGGGCAGTTCTACACTCCGCGCAGCGTAGTAGAATTGCTGGTGGAAATGCTGGAACCCTACAAAGGCCGCGTATTCGACCCCTGCTGTGGTTCGGGCGGTATGTTTGTACATTCCGAAAAGTTTGTCACCGAACATCAGGGGAAAGTCAACGACATTTCCATTTACGGACAGGAAAGCAACCAAACCACCTGGCGATTGTGCAAAATGAACCTCGCCATCCGCGGTATTGACAGCTCGCAGGTGAAATGGAACAACGAAGGCTCTTTTCTGAACGATGCCCACAAAGACCTGAAAGCCGATTTCATCATCGCCAATCCACCCTTTAATGTGAGCGACTGGGGCGGCGATCTGCTCCGCAACGACGGCCGCTGGCAATACGGCGTGCCGCCCACCGGCAATGCCAACTTTGCGTGGATGCAGCACTTCATTTATCACTTGTCGCCCACCGGACAAGCCGGCGTGGTGCTGGCCAAAGGCGCATTGACTTCTAAAACTTCCGGCGAAGGCGATATCAGAAAATTATTAGTAGAAGCGGGCCTCATTGACTGTATCGTGAACCTGCCCGCCAAACTCTTCCTGAACACGCAAATACCTGCCGCACTGTGGTTTATGAGCCGCAACCGCAGGGGAGGCGGAGGTTTCAGAGACCGCAGCCATGAGATTTTATTTATTGATGCCCGAAACCTGGGGCATTTGATCAACCGCAGAACCCGCGAACTCTCTCAGGAAGACATTGACAAAATTGCCGGCACGTACCACAACTGGAGAAATCCTGACGGCAAGTATGAAGATGTTGCAGGCTTTTGTGCCGCTGCCCCGATAAGCAAGGTGGCAGCATTGGACTATGTGCTAACTCCAGGAAGATATGTTGGCTTGCCTGATGAAGAAGACGACTTCAACTTTGCCGAGCGCTTTGCGGCGTTGAAAGCCGAACTGGAAGCACAACTCCAGGAAGAAGCACAATTGAATGCAATCATTGCTGCCAATTTGTCTAAAATAAAGGTGTAAATCATGGAATCAGACCAGCAATATGTTGAAATCTTTCAATTGGCGGTGACGGAAATCAAAACGGCCCGAATCGCCATTGCAAGACAGGTAAACACTGCCGCGATGGGGGTGTATTGGAATTTGGGCAAACTACTATCGGAGAGAAAAATCGAAAAAGGACACGGCGCAGGGGTGGTCAACCGGCTATCTGCCGACTTGAAATCTGAGTTCCCGGATATGGGGCTTTCACCGCGTAATTTGTGGGATATGAAGCGCTTTTATGAGCAATACAAAGATGCGCCGCCAAAACTGCGACAGTCCGTCGCAGTTTTGCCATGGAAACACAATTTACTGATTTTGAGCAAGACTACAAACTATGACGAAGCCCTGTTTTATGCAGAAAAGGCCATTGTACTGGGCTGGTCAAGAGATATATTGCTCAACTATCTGAAAGCAGATGCCTACCATGCTGAAAAACACTTGCCCAAATCACATAATTTCAACGAAACCCTGCCCGAAATTTTGGCAGAACAGGCCGATGACATCCTCAAAAGCAGCTATAATCTGGGCTTTTTGGGATTAACACAAGCCGTAAGAGAAACTGATTTAGAAAAAAGATTGGTAGAAAAAATCAAGCACTTTTTATTGGAGCTGGGCCAGGGTTTCACCTTTATCGGCAATCAGTACCGAATAGAATACAACCACAAAGAATACTTTGTAGATATTTTGCTGTACCACCGTAGCCTCCGTAGTCTGGTAGCGCTGGAACTGAAACTTGGCGGTTTTAAACCGGAATATATAGGCAAAATGAACTTTTACTTAGGGTTGCTCGACCGACTCGAAAAACAGCCAGGTGAAAATCCTTCCATCGGCATCATACTCTGTGCCGATAAAGACCACTTGGATGTGGAAATTGCGCTGCAAGACGTGCACAAGCCCATTGGCGTAGCCGAATACCAACTGCTGCTGCCTACCAAAGCATTAGAAGCGATGCTGATCAGCGAGTTGAATAATTTTAACGCAGAGCAGGAGAGTGAAGATGCGTAAAGCCTTGAAATACAAATGGAAGGAAATGATCGCTGCCAACCTTTTAAAAATCAACATACATGAGTGAATCAGATATTCGCCGGGAGCAACGCCTCAGCAATTATGTCAAAGCTTTTTTATGATGTACGGATTAACGAATGATACCATACAGGCCATTCAGGAAGTATTTGCAAAGTATCCTGATGTGGAAAAGGCCATTTTGTATGGCTCAAGAGCCAAGGGAAACTACCGCCCCGGCTCCGATATTGACCTGACTTTATCAGGCGAAAAACTAACTCTGAGCACCCTCCAAAAAATAGAAAATGAACTGGATGATCTGCTTTTGCCCTACAAAATAGATTTATCTGTCTTTCAGCACATTGGAAACCCCGATCTGGTTGCGCACATCGAAAGGGTGGGACAGGTGTTTTATCAAAAAGTAACATCTATGAGTGAGTGGAAAAATTATAAATTAAGTGAAGCAGTAGATATATCTACAGGCTATGCTTTTAAAGGAGATGAATATGAGTTTAAAGGTAGCCTTAGGGTTGTAAGAGGCGAAAACGTTACAATTGGAAACCTAAGATGGGATAGTGAAAAATATTGGAATAAATCCACAGAGAACTTAGAACAGTATTTATTAGAAGAAAACGATATAGTTGTCGGTATGGACGGCTCAAGAGTTGGTCACAATCGAGCAAAAATTAGATATAAAGAACTTCCCTTGATATTAGCTCAACGAGTAGCAAGATTAAGAGCAAAAAGCAATTTTGACCAGAGCTATTTGTGGTATCATATTTTTTCTGACAATTTTAAAGATTATGTGGAAGCAATTCATACAGGTACTTCTATACCACATATCAGTCAAAAACAGATTGCTGATTTTGAAATTTTCGCACCAAAGTCAAAACTAGAACAAACCGCCATTGCCTCCATCCTCAGCAGCCTCGACGACAAAATAGACCTGCTGCACCGCCAAAACGCCACTTTGGAAAAAATGGCGGAAACGCTGTTCAGGCAGTGGTTTGTGGAGCCCATTAAGAAGATTACAAATGAAGGAACACAAGTTGATGGTTATTTGAATGGAAAGTTAGGCAAATGGATAAGTGAAACTATTGGTGGTGAATGGGGAAAGGAAAATGCAGAAGGAGACTTCAATAAAGCTGTTTATTGTATACGAGGTACCGATATAGCAGATTTAAATATTGGTTTGCCAGGGAAAACTCCAATAAGATATGTAAAAGAAAGTAAGTTTAAAAATATTGAGCCCAACGAAGGAGATTTAATAATTGAAATCTCTGGCGGAACAGAGAGTCAATCAACTGGTAGAGTATGTTATATAAATCAGGATATAAAAAATTTATTTGATTATCCTTTAGTATTTTCAAATTTTTGTAGAATGATTCGGGTAAAAAAACCTGAATATTCGTTTTTCTTATACTGTTATATTCAATACTTATATAATCAGGATGAATTTTTTAATCTTGAAAATGGGAGTTCAGGCATAAAAAATTTGGATTATAAAGCATTACTTTTTGAACTTGAATATCCTATGCCGACTGAGAAATTGGTTATAGACTTTAATAGTCATGTCAAACCGTTGTTTAAAAAAGTAAACCAAAATAAAACCCAAATCCGCACCCTCACCACCCTGCGCGACACCTTGTTGCCGAAGCTGATGAGCGGGGAGGTCAAAATATACCTTTAAAACATGGTCACATGAGCCAATCATTGAAAAGCATTGACAGCCAATTCACCGAGCATTACCGTGCGTTGTTGGGTATTCAACGCAGGATCAAAAGCAAGTTAGAGGCTTATGAGTTCGATCTTTCCGGTACGGAAATTACAAAAGCAATCGTAAACCGCATGTGGGCTTTCTGGGATTTTAATGTACCCAAAAATAAAGAAATCCTTGGGCGGGAGGTCAATTCAACTGCCGCAGACTTTTTTACCGAAACCTGTCTGTTGTTTTTGAAGGCTGTTTTAGGTCAAAAAGGCTTTGAGGTATTCTCTGAAAAAAAACTTCCCGACATCGGGAAAAAGCCGGATGTTTCGATATGGAAAGAGGGTGAATTGTGTGCCGTAGTCGAGTTGAAAGTGAGCGATGGCTGGAGAGGAAAAGCGATTATGAGGCATTTGGAAGAAAGGGAAAAACTAATCAAAGATGCATTTCCTGATGTTTACTTTGGTGTACTTGCGTTTTGGAACTTCTTTGATGCCGGGAGTAAAGAGTGGAATAAAAAGTACTTCGGGCTACAGCAACACAGATCGAATCATGAACATCAGCCAACAGATACAAGTGTAGAGAAGTTATTATGGGAGATTTTGCAGCATGTAAGAAAGTGAATCCTGAAAAATACTTTGGCTTACACTTGGTGTAAGCTGTAAAAAACCATACCTTTGCAGTGAACATTACCTTTGACGACAGAAAGCTGGAGAAGCTGGCGAATGACTACAAAAAGTGCCAAAATGAAATGGGGGAGCGTCGTGCCCGGCTCTTCAACAAACGTCTGGGCGACCTTCGCAACGCCATTTCGTTAGAAGATGTGCGCCACCTGCCCGGGCATTATCACGAACTTACAGGCAACCGAAAAGGGCAATGGGCCTGCGATCTGGATCAACCTTACCGTCTGGTGTTTGAACCACACGAAAATCCCATACCTGCCGATAACGACGGCAAATACATCTGGCTTGAAATCATGGGCGTGGAAATCATAGAGATTACCGACTATCACGGCTCATGAAGAACGAAAAAATAAAGCAGCTATGACCACACAAAGCAACCAATACCACCCGCCGATAGTATTTCACCCCGGCGAAACCCTCGCTGAAAAACTGGCCGAGCTGAGAATGGGCCCCAAAGAGTTTGCCGTACGAACCGGCAAGCCCGAAAAAACAGTAATTGCTATTCTGAAAGGCAAAAGCAGCATGACGCCCGAAATGGCGGTTCAGTTTGAGCATGTGCTGAGAATACCCGCCCACTTTTGGCTCAACATGCAGCGCAACTATGACGAGTACATCGCCCGGAAAGCACAGCAAGAAAGGCTGAAAGCAGCCACTGAATGGGCCAAAAAATTCCCCATTGCCGATATGGTGAAAAAAGGATGGATTCCTGCCAGAACTACGTTGGAAGAAAAAACAGCCGAACTTTTGACATTTTTCAGTGTAAGCCATCCCAAGGCGTGGGAAGACTTTTATCTTTATAAGGAACTGAAAGTGGCGTTCCGCATTTCATTAGCGCACACCAAGGAACCTTATGCCGTTTCGGCATGGCTGCGCAAAGGCGAGTTGCAGGCCGCTGAATTGCCCGACAGGCCCTACAGTGAGGCGGCCTTTAAGGCAGCTTTGCCGGAAATTAAAAAAATCATGGCAAAGCACCCTGAAAACTTCTTTGAGCAGTTGCAAGCGCTATGTCTGAAAGCAGGAGTCAAGGTGGTACATACGCCCTGTATTAATAAAGCCCCCATAAACGGCAGCACGCGCTGGCTTAACGACATACCATTGATACAGTTGACAGGCCGCTACAACCGGAATGACAGCTTTTGGTTTACTTTCTTTCACGAAGCGGGGCATATTCTGCAACATGGTAAAAAGGACATTTTTCTGGAAGATGTAGAGTACCCTGACAAAGACGAAACAAAGGAAAAAGAAGCCGATAGTTTTGCGGTCAAATGGACGCTCTCAAAAGAGCAGGAAGATGAAATTGTGCAGCGACTCCGTATAACCGACGAGGATATAGTTGCGTTCGCAAAAAAATTTAATTCACATCCTGCGATCATCGTTGGCCGACTGCATCATAAAAAAATATGGCCGCACTCAAGAGGCAGGCAGTTCTTTAAGCCGGTTGAATTTTGTTGAATAAATCGTAATTTGGCCTATTGTTGCCATAAAAAGCGAATCAGGCATTGACACGCATCACCGAACATATCATCGAATCCTTTGCCATTGAATTGCTCAATAAACTGGGTTATGAATACGTGTATGCGCCCGACATTGCCCCGGATGGAGACAACCCGGAACGGGCGAACTATGAACAGGTTTTGCTGCCCGGCAGAATAGAAAAGGCGGTACAACGAATCAATCGAGGCATCCCAGCCGACGCACAAGCCGAAGCCATTAAAGCAATACAGCGCCTGGCATCGCCGGAATTGATCATCAACAATGAAATGTTTCACCGCCTGCTGACGGAAGGCATTCCGGTTTCCAAACGAGTAGATGGCGACGAACGGGGCGACCGGGTGTGGCTCATTGACTTTAAAAATCCATACAATAACGATTTTGTTGTAGCCAATCAGTTTACCATTATCGAAAGCGGAAATACCCTGCCGGCCGGCAAACATGGCAAAAGGCCCGATATTATCCTGTTTGTCAATGGCATTCCATTGGTAGTGATGGAACTCAAAAATGCAGCCGATGAAAACACAACGGTACATTCAGCATTCAAACAAATAGAAACCTATAAAGCCATTATTCCCTCCTTATTCACCTATAATGGTTTTGTTGTCATTTCCGACGGTTTGGAGGCCAAGGCAGGTTCCGTCTCTGCCGGATTCAGCCGGTACATGGCCTGGAAGTCGGCAGACGGAAAAGCGGAAGCATCCCATTTGGTCAGTCAGTTGGAAACACTCATCCAGGGTATGCTCAACAAAGAAACCCTGCTTGACCTTATCCGGCATTTTGTAGTTTTTGAAAAGTCCAAAAAGGAAGATGCAAACGGCATCACCACGATAACAACCGTCAAGAAATTAGCGGCTTATCATCAATACTATGCCGTCAATCGCGCTGTGGAATCCACATTGCGGGCAGCGGGTTATGTGCCTGTCGCCGACCTGCCCCTTACCGGCGGCGAAATGCCGTTGAGTATGACATTGGAAACGCCCGAAAGCTATGGGCTTCCCGGAGTAAAAAAACAACCTGTGGGCGACCGGAAAGGCGGCGTGGTATGGCATACGCAGGGCAGCGGCAAGTCATTGTCCATGGTGTTTTACACCGGCAAGGTTGTTTTGCTCATGGACAACCCCACCATTGTAGTCATTACCGACAGAAACGACCTGGACGACCAGCTTTTTGACACATTTGCAGCCTCCAAACAACTGTTGAGGCAGGAGCCTGTGCAGGCAGAAGACAGGAGCCAACTGAAAGAATTATTGAAAGTGGCTTCGGGCGGCGTGGTATTCACTACCATCCAGAAATTTCAGCCCGAAGAAGGCAATGTTTACGAGTTGCTTTCCGACAGGCCCAACATTGTTGTGATAGCCGACGAAGCCCATAGAACGCAATATGGATTCAAAGCAAAAACCATTGACGACAGGGATGCCAACAAAAATGTAGTTGGTAAAAAAATCGTGTACGGTTTTGCCAAATACATGCGGGATGCCTTGCCCAACGCCACTTATTTAGGATTTACAGGCACGCCCATCGAAAATACGGACGTAAATACACCGGCAGTTTTCGGCAATTATGTGGACATTTACGATATAGCTCAGGCGGTGGAAGACGGCGCAACGGTCAGGATTTATTACGAAAGTCGTTTGGCGAAAGTCAATTTGAGTGAAGAGGGCAGAAAACTCGTTGACGAATTGGACGACGAACTGGAGCAGGAAGATTTGACCACCACGCAGAAAGCAAAAGCCAAGTGGGCACAGTTGGAAGCATTGGTGGGCAGCGAAAAAAGAATTAAAAACATCGCCAGAGACATCGTAGAGCATTTCGGGCAAAGGCAGGAAGTGTTTCTGGGCAAAGGCATGATTGTTTCCATGAGCCGGAGAATTGCAGCCGACCTATACGAAGCCATCATTGCGCTTCAACCCGAATGGCATTCGGACGATTTAAACAAAGGAAAAATCAAAGTAGTGATGACTTCCGCTTCCTCAGATGGTCCGAAGATTTCAAAACATCACACCACCAAAGAGCAACGCAGGGTTTTGGCAGACAGAATGAAAAACCCCGATGACGAGTTGGAGCTGGTCATTGTGCGAGATATGTGGCTGACGGGTTTTGACGCACCTTGTCTGCATACCCTCTACATTGACAAACCCATGAAAGGGCACAACCTGATGCAAGCAATTGCCAGGGTAAACCGGGTTTATAAAGATAAGCCGGGCGGTTTGATTGTAGATTATCTGGGCATTGCATCAGACTTGAAAAACGCTTTGGCATTTTACGCTGATGCCGGCGGCAAAGGCGATCCGACCATCTTGCAGGAACAAGCCGTTGCTTTGATGTTGGAGAAATTGGAAGTGGTTTCGCAAATGTTTCATGGCTTTGAGTATGAAACCTATTTTGACGCAGAAACATCTAAGAAATTATCTATGATTCTGGCCGCCGAAGAACACATTCTCGGTCTGGAAGACGGCAAAAAACGCTTCATCAACGAGGTGACCGCCCTCTCTAAATCCTTTGCCCTGGCTATTCCGCATGAACAGGCGATGGATGTAAAAGACGAAGTTTCGTTTTTTCAGGCGGTAAAAGCCCGCTTGGCCAAATTTGACATCACAGGCTCAGGTAGAACAGATGAAGAAATTGAAACCACCATCAGGCAGGTCATTGATAAGGCGTTGGTTTCTGAACAGGTGATAGACGTGTTTGATGCCGCCGGGATCAAAAAACCAGATATTTCCATCTTGTCAGAAGAATTTCTATTGGAACTGAAAGGAATGGAGCACAAGAATGTGGCGCTTGAAGTGTTGAAAAAACTGCTGAATGATGAGATCAAGTCGAGGGCAAAACAGAATCTGGTCAAGAGCAGGACTTTTTTGGAAATGCTCGAAAATTCCATCAAAAAATACCACAACAAAATACTCAGCGCTGCGGAAGTTATCGAAGAGCTTATCAAGCTGAGCAAAGACATTGTCGAGATGGACAATGAAGCGAAGACCATGGGTTTAACAGACTTTGAATATGCCTTTTATACGGCCGTAGCCAACAATGACAGCGCGAGAGATCTCATGCAAAAAGACCAATTGAGAGAGCTTGCCGTTGCATTGACAGAGACCATCCGACAAAACGCTTCTATTGACTGGACCATCAAGGAAAGCGTGAAAGCCAAATTGAAAGTTGCGGTCAAAAGGCTTTTAAGAAAATATGGTTATCCGCCCGATATGCAGATGTTGGCGACAGAGACTGTTTTGAAACAAGCAGAAATGATAGCCAACGAAATGATGGCATAGAATGCTGCTGGTTTCGGGGGCGCCTGGGGCGTCCCGGAACCTATTATCCGCACATCTCCCGGCTTGCCATGTAGAAAATCAACATTTATTACCGTTTCTCTTCGGAGCTGCGGCCTCAACAAGCCAATGTACATCGCTTTCATCTGGTCCATGCATTTTGGTTTTACCATCTTGATCCGTTGATGAAGTTACACATCTATCCACATTTTCAGGGGGGGTCAGACCTTCCGGAAAGTTATCAACACTCAGGGGGGGCAGATGCGTCGGAATATACACTCCCGCAGCCGAGTTTTTGATTTTCTACAAAAAGAGGTACTTTTGGCCATGCGTTTGCGTTTATCAACGCGATGATTTAGATCAGTACTTAATCTGAAACGAATGCTGAAACGAACTCTTTTCATGGCGGTTGCGCTCTTTGCGGCGGCCTTTTCCCTCTCGGCGCAAGAGCGCTACACGGTGCAAGTCGGCAATTTTATGGAGGCCCGCGCCGATGATTTTTCCAAACTCAGAAGCATCGGCTTTGTGCATGCCGCGCCTGTGGACGCCGGCGTGTCGCGCATCATGCTGGGCGGATACGATGCCAAAGCCGCTGCCGACCGCGCCGTAGCTGCCGTGCGAGCTGCCGGGTACCCCAATGCGTATGCCATGCAGGTTTTTCTCAATGAGGGCATGAATGTGGCCATCATACAGTTGGGCTCCGAGAAGTCGAACGCCAAAACTAATTGGGCGCGCTATGCCGCCGCCGGCGATTTGTACGGTATCATGGGAGTGGACGACGTGAAAATCGTGGCAGGACCTTATGCCAATGTGGAAGAAGCGCGCAAAAAATTGGACGATATCAAAAAAGCCGGCTTCCGCGACGCCTTTGTAAAAGTGGTCAACAGCATGACCCTGCACAAATTGACCGAGTTTGAAACGGGCATCAAAAAACCGCTCATTCCGCTGCAAATACAACCGGTAAAGCCCGCTGAACCCGCCTCCTCCATCAGCGTCATTCCACCTTCTTACGAGCAAACACAGTCGCGCATCAAAAGCCCGGAAGCGCAGGTAAACACCCCGCAGCAACCCGCGTCGCCACAGCCCGCAACGCCCACCATGCAGCCGCGCTCCACGGGGGCCATTGC
>DDUV01000017.1:11493-12990 GCA_002344975.1 Saprospiraceae bacterium UBA2329
TACTCAAAGAACAGGGCGCTTACACCGGTTCTTTAGACGGTTATTATGGCAACGGCACAGCCAATGCTTACAACGATTTTGCCGGCAGCCACCGCCAGACCATGCGGTATGCCGCCTCGACTGAGCATAACACCCGGCCGGGCATGACGCCCACAGCCATCAGGTTCCAGCGCGCATTGGATGCCATGAACGACGATGCCGCCGCCGTTGTGGAAGTGACTACTGCCAACGGCCCCTTAGCCAAAGCCTGGCAGGCGTATGTGTTGTACACCAACCGGGGCGCTTCCGCAGATGTCAATCAATTGATGAACACAGCCATCAGGGAGTCCTTCGACGGAAAAATTCTCCGAAAATCGCCGCCTTTCGACACGCGCTCTACCTATTCCTACACGTCTTTAGATCAGCTTTTACTGCACATCCACTTCCTGCACAGCGCGCCCGGCAACTTAGTGACCACGCCCTGCTGGCTGGCCCCTCGCCATCCCGCCGAGATGGCCCGTGTGTATGAAGCCTACGCCGATTATTCCGACGCCGACTTCCCCTTCCGCGGCTGCGATCAGCTCTCTACCTGGCCCGAAGTGGCTACCCTCGCGGCCATCGCGCAAGACCTGGGGGTGAACACGAGCGACAATGCCGCCGCTGCCGCACAACGCGCCCGCCTGTTCAGTGCGCCCGCTGCCCCGCAGAAAGAAAACGAAATCAGTCTGGAAAACTGGAACATCCGCCTGTGGAAGGGCTTAGATGCCTGGGCGCAGCGCGATCCGCTGAACAAAGAAATGGTCACTGCATTCCGCGCCGCTTACCATCAGTCGCAGGTACGCCTCGAAGATCATTTTATGGACAAGGGTTTCAATGCGGAGGCCGCCCGTTCGCTGGCCCTGCAAACGCTGCAAACCCTCACTGCTCACCACCTCCAACGCTTCCTCTGATGGCTGTCGGCATCGTTTCTTACAATCTCAACGGCATTCGCTCGGCTGCGTCCAAAGGGCTGGAAGACTGGATTCGCGCCGGCCAATACGACATCCTCTGTTTTCAGGAAACCAAAGCGGAGAAAGACCAGTTTGACGACTCCGCTCTGGAGGCAATGGGCTATCACGGCTATTGGCACAGCGCCGAGAAGAAGGGTTACAGCGGCGTGGCCATTTACACCAAAATCAAGCCCGACCAAGTGATTGCCGGCTGCGGCATGGAAAAATACGACCGCGAAGGGCGCATCCTCCGCGCGGATTTTGGCGACTGGACGCTGCTCAATTGCTACTTCCCGTCCGGCACTACTGGTGATGAACGGCAGGCTTTCAAAATGGAATTTCTGGAAGATTTTTTCCAGTGGGTGCAGGAATTGCGCCGTGAGCGCCCCCAATTGGTGGTGGTAGGAGACTACAACATCGCGCACCACCCCATAGACATCCACGATCCGGTGGGCAACAAAAAATCTTCCGGCTTCCTGCCCGAAGAACGCGCATGGATGACGCGCTGGTTCGAGAGCGGCTTCACCGA
>DDUV01000120.1 GCA_002344975.1 Saprospiraceae bacterium UBA2329
GGTGTTGCTCAGGCCGTTGATGTCAGTCACAGTGAGCGTTACGGTCATGTTGCCCGCGCCGGAGACGGAGGTACCTGCTTCGGGAGACTGCGTTACGCCCTGCACACCGCAGTTGTCGCCGACATTGGTAGCCAAGCTCGTGTAATTCGGCAGTGTGGCAGTGCAGTTCGCGCCCAGCGTCAGAGTTTGTGTGGCCGGGCAGGTGATGGTAGGAGCGGTGTTGTCCACTACGGTGATCGAAGCCGAGCAGGTAGCCGTGATCCCCCGATCATCCGTCACGGTGAGCGTAACGGGAATGGGAGCGGCAGTGTCGGCACAGGTAAAGTTGAGAGTGGACTGCCCGCCTACGGTATAAAGGAGCGTGCCGCATCCGGTAGAGCCGTTGCTCAGCAAAGCCGGAGAGAAGGAAGCCATGCCCATGTTGTTCAAAAACACGGTTTGATTCTGGCAAACGGGTACTAACGGCGTCGGCGCAGTCTGGAACTCATACGCGCCCATGTCCACTGTGCCTCCGAAGATGCGCGGGTTCTTATCCAAATCAGTCGTAAAGCCTCCGGGTACAGCCGCATTGCTGCCTGTATTTACAGCAGGCGAACAGGCCTGGAGACGGAGGTCGCCGCCAGTTGCGTTCATGAAGAGCGGGTTTACGTTTAGGTTACCCGTGCCAGGATGCCCACCCTGTATGATAGAATAGGAGACGTTAGAGTTAAGGCTGGTTAAATTATGGTTTCCCCAGATAATACAATTGGTAAAAATTGGGAATCCGGCCCAGTAGATCACTTCAGTCGGAATGTTGCCTGATATAGTACAGTTTATAAAATGAGGGAAAGACCCTAAGCGGTTATAAATCCCTCCACCGGCATTAGCTGCTTCATTGTCAAAAAAGCGACAATTGGTTAAGACAGGGGAAGAAAAATCGTCATTGTGCAGCCCGCCGCCTGATATCGCCCAATTGTCCGTGAAAATACAGTTGGCTACCGCTGGAGAGGAGGCAAAATTGCACATTCCGCCCCCACTATTGTTCGGGTAAAAGTCATTCGCGTCTCCACCACTAATGGTAAAGCCATCAAGGAGGGCTGTGTTGTTCAATCCGTTCTGTGAATTTAATATGACATGAAAACTATTATCGCTGTGATAGCCTATTACCCCGATATCGCCACTGAGCACGGTAACATTCGCAGCCCAGTTCCGCTGCGAAAGCTGTGTCTCTGTGCCGTTGAAGCCGCCGTAGATGGCCACGCCATTTTTCATCACAAAGGAAATATTACGATTGGTGCCTGTGGTGGGTTTGTAAGTGCCAGCGGCCACCCAGATTTCATCGCCATTGCCGGCCAGGGCGAGCGCCTCCTGAAGGTCTTTCAACGCACAGCTCCAGCTTGAGCCGTGGCCGCTGACGGTTGAAGCAGCATTCACATAGTAGCGGTTGGTTGCAAAAATGGATTGATATTCGTAGATGCCTGCATCCACTATATTGCTTCCCGTCAAAGCGTCTACCCTTGCATTGTTCTCGAAGTCGTTGGAAGGTGCACCCGCGTCGGTGCCCAGGTCAATGGCACGAGAACAAGCTTGCAGGTGGAAATCCCCAGCCGCCGCGTTCACAAAAAGCGGGTCGGCATTCAGGTTGCCCGTTCCGGAAAAGCCGCCCTGAACGATGGAATAACTGACTGTGCCGCCCAACACGCCATTGGCATTACCCCAGATGATGCAGTTGGAAATGGCGGTTGCGCCTACCTCATTGTGTATTGTGCTGTTCCCACCCGTGTTGCCGTAAAAAGTGCAGTTGATGACCATGGCAGAAGCCGTACCGCCGCCATTGGACATGGCCGCACCGGCTACGCTGCAACTGTTGCCGGTAAACAGGCAGTTGGTCACATTTGCCTGGGAGTTGTCATTGAAAATGGCCGCACCTGAGGTGGCTGTGTTGTTCCTGAAAATACAGTTTCTGACCGTAGGAGATGCGTGGGTATTCCACATGCCACCACCTAGGTTCAACGGGAAGCTACCATTCGCATTGGCTGCCTCCACAATAAACCCATC
The DNA here is from genome assembly GCA_002344975.1 of Saprospiraceae bacterium UBA2329. Taxonomy (GTDB): domain Bacteria; phylum Bacteroidota; class Bacteroidia; order Chitinophagales; family Saprospiraceae; genus UBA2329. Next base: position 2,038 of record DDUV01000120.1, read on the forward strand.
CAGAATGGCACTGCTGGTCAGTGGGGCGTTTGAGTTGAAACTGTTGTTGATGACCCGATAGGAGTTGTCGGCATTCCCGGCAGCGCCAATTTCACCGCTGAGCGTCGTCACGTTGGCCGCCCAGTTGCGAACGCCGAAGTTGCCTTCCTGCCCTGATAAGCCGGGGAAGCCGCCGTAGATGGCCACGCCGTTTTTCATCACAAAGGAGATATTGCGGTCGGCGCCTGTAGTGGGCTTGTAAGTACCGGCGGCCACCCAGATTTCGGTAATGCCCAGGCAGGTACTGTTCAGTGCGCTTTGCAGATTAGTGTAGGCATTGTTCCAGGACGTACCGTTGTTGGCGCCGGTGGCGTTGGCTTTTACATAAATCACATTACCCGATGGGCAGCAAACGTTGCCCTCGTCGGTTTGGCTGTTGCAATTGTTGTCGAAGCCATCGCAGACTTCGGCAGCGAGGGGATTGATGGCTTGGTTGGCGTCGTTGCAGTCGGCGCTATTTGAAACATACCCCGTGCCGCAGGTATTGCAAAACACCTGGCTCATGGCCGGATTGCCGAAGCTGTCATTATCGCTGTCCTGGTAGCAGGTGACGAAGGTAGGGGGTGTGCTCTGGAATTCATACGCCCCCATGTCCACCGTTCCGTTATTGTAGAAGCGAGCATTGCCGTCCAAATCGGTGGTAATACCACCTGGCACATCGCCATTGCTACCCGCGTTGATGGCAGGCGAGCAGGCTTGCAGGCGGAAATCGCCGCCAGCGGCGTTGACGAACAGCGGATCGGTATCGAGGTTGCCCGTGCCACTCCAGCCGCCCTGGACAATAGAATTAGCAACGGTGAAGGCAGTAGTAGGGGGGGATATAATATTAAGTGAGTTATTATTTCCCCAGAGGATGCAATTGCTAACGGATATTAGATTCCCCCCCTGATTTGAAATAGCCGTATGATTGCCATAAAATGTACAATTTATTATGTTTGCATTGCCACTAAAGTTAAACACTCCAGAGGAATACACAGTCCCTACATTATTGATAAAAAGGCAATTGATAATCGTTGGAGTCCCATTATTGAAATTAAATATCCCTGCATTTCCATAACTGCCCGTGTTATTGGAAAAAATACAATTTCTAATAGTGGGAGATGACCCAGCATTGTAAATTCCTCCGCCGTTGAGGTTTCCCGTTGGAGGAGAAGTATTTGCCTGCGTTACCGTAAATCCATCAAATATGGCAGAATTGATTCCTTCATTAACGATTACACTATAGCTGTTATCTGAATTATTCCCCGAAATTCCAATATCCCCGCTCAGCGTGGTCACGTTCGTCCGCCAGTTTCGTTGTGAAAGCTGCGTCTCCGTGCCGTTGAAGCCGCCGTAGATGCCCACGCCGTTTTTCATGGAGAAGGAAATATTGCGGTCTGTGCCGGAGGTGGGCTTGTAAGTGCCGGCAGCTACCCATATCTGATCGCCGCTACTTGCCGCTGCCAGCGCGAGCTGCAAATCCTTGAAGGCGCACTGCCAGGAAGTACCTGTGCCGCCGGCGGCGGCTGTTTCTTTGACGTACCATATATTACCCGCCGCCGGGCAGCAGCTCTGGGCCACATTGGTTATCAGCTCCAAAGACCAACGGATGAGCGTACCATTGTCGCCTGCAACAAAGTTATCGGTAATAAGCAGCGTCCAGTTGCCATTGGGATTGAGGCCGTTAAAGGTGGAAAAACTACCGACGGGCAGGAAGTTGCCGGATATGCCAGGAGGGTTCAAGTTACATTGATTTTCGGCTGGAATGCTGGCATTGCTGCTGAATGACACAGCTATATTATCGGCGCTGCAACCAAACGTGGACGCTGGAATTCCGGGGCGGTCAAGTAGGGTTATCGTTTGTCCGGTGGGCGCCCTTAAGACTAAGCTCAAGTCGCCTATCCAAGTATGATTAATCACTAACTCGGATATCCGAACGCCGGTAACCGTGCCGGCCAGTCCGCTTACCGCTATGTCTGAGGAGGCGGTACTGGTAAAGGGTACTGCCGTCGTGTTGCTGAATGCGTACTCATCTACAAAACTGTCACAGTCATCGTCCATGCCGTTGCAAATCTCAGCAACGCATTGCGCCTGTATGAATTGAGCGGGCCAGATAGCGATCACCAAGACGAGAAGCTGTATGGATATTGAGGCTGTAAACTTTACCACGGAGATGCTTCTGCGTTTTTCCTTTGGAATACAGAAGCGAGTGAATGTTCTGGATACAGAACAAGCGTGTTGAACTAAATCGAATGTCTTCATGGCACAACGGTTTTAAAAGGTAAATTGTAAAATGAGCCTCCAACCCACACCGCCCGCCTCCGCCCCCCTGCGCAGAGGAGCGGGGCTGCGATGCAACGTTGTGCCGTTTTTTCCACTTTCAGGCAACAGAAAAAACGGCATCGGCACAGATTTCAAAGGTGAAATTGCAACCAGAGAGAGGAGGAATGAAAATTTATTCAGTGAAAGTAGCCGAATAGCCAGTGAATGACCGGAATCTCACAGGGAAGCTGGTTTCAGCCCAGCCGAAACTGCTCCATTTCGATGAGGGTGGCGTAGCCGTTTTCGTGCAATACCTGCGCCTTGCCCTTTAGTTTTTTGCTCAGAATTTCAACTAAGCCGGTGCCGAAAGAAGTGCTGTTTTTCAGTGCGGGCGCATCGGCTTGCCCCACGCCGTCGTCGGCCACTTTCAGGCAAAGTTTATCTGCTTCGTTTTTCCACAGCGAAATTTCTACCACGCCCTGCCGCCCGCCCGGAAAGGCGTATTTCAGCGAATTGGTCACCAATTCATTGACAATCAACCCCAAGGGAATCGCGGTGTCCACATCCAAACGCAGGGCTTCCACATGGCAGACGATACGAACGCGGTCATCCTCCAGCCCGAAAGCGTCCAGCAGGGTATCTCCGAGGTTGTGCAGGTAGTCGCGCATGTCCACTGCGGCGAGGTTGTCGCCCATGTACAGCTTTTGGTGAATGAGGCTCATGGCGTCCACGCGGTTTTGACCCTCGCGCACGGCATCTAAGGCGGCTTCGTCCTGTATGTGCCGCGATTGCAGGTGCAGCAGGCTCGACAGCACTTGCAGGTTGTTCTTCACCCGGTGGTGGATTTCTTTGATCAGAAATTCCTTTTCCCGGTTGCGTTTCCGCAATTGGCGGGTCAGGCCCAACAGCAATGCCCCGATCAATACGGCTACCACCAAAATGCCCGTGATGACCCTGAAACGAATGCGGTCGCGGTGCATGGCCTCCTGTTGCTCGGCAATGAGAGCTTCTTTTTTCTCCGTTTCGTAGCGGGTGCTGATGTCTTCCACTGCCTGAAATTTGGCGGCATTCGATACGCTGTCATGGTTGACCAAATACGCTTCGAGGGCCGCCAGTGCTTTGGATTCGTCCCGGAGCTTTGTCTTGAAAATTTCATACTGCTTCAAGTATAGCTTTTCCAAAAAGCCATAATTTTTCTGGCTTTCCGCCGACAGGGCCGCTTTCTGATAGTACTCCACGGCCTTGTCGTAGGCGCCTTTATTGCGGTACATATTGCCGAGGTTGGAATACCCCACAAACAGCCCGTCTTCCCGCCCGATTTCCTCCGCCAGAGCAATGTATTTCAGGTTGATTTCGAGCTGCTCTTGCTCCGGCATACCCACTGCCTCCGCTATGGATACGATGGCGGAATAGCCGTCTATGAGCAGCCTTTTGTCGTTCAGTTTTTCGGCGGTTGCTATCGTTTTTTGGTAATAAAAATAGGCTGAGTCAATCATTTCCAACTTGTCATAAGCCCCCCCGATCAGCCGAAAAACATAGCCCATGCCCCGTTCGCTGCCGGTTTTCTGTTTGATTTTCAGCGCCTTGCGAAAGTAATCTAAAGCAGTCTTACATTTGTTCAGATACTCGCAGTTGATCTCCCCGATGCCCTGCCAGCTTCTGGAAATGCCGTCCTGATTGTCTAATTTTTCAAAAATGCGCAGCGCTTCGAGGTGCATTTCGATGGCCTGCTCGTATTGCGACTGATCGAGGTAGATGTAGGCCAACGTGCTCAGGGAGTTGGCGGCGGGTTTATCAGCGCCCCATTTTCGGCCCAGTTCCACCGCCTGCCGATGATACACTACGGCGGAGTCGAGCGCCGATTGGTAGTAGTGCCAGTTGCCGAGGTTGCTGATCGTTCCGGCGTAGCCTTCGCGCACTTTTTCGAGTTCTTCACCGCTGCTTTTTGTCAACAAGACATCGTATTCCCGCAAGCCCAGCCGGCTGTAATATTGCGATGAATCGTAGGCCGAACCAATGAGATGTATCACCCCCAAATCCTTGTAAACCGTAGCCAACGCCAAGCGATTGCCCGTTTTTTTGCTCAGCCCCGCCACCTGATGGGCATATTGCAGGGACTTCTCCAGGTCGGAATTCAGGTATAGTTTCAGCAATTGATTCAGTACTTCGATCTTCTGCGCGCCATCGGGCAGGCTTGGCAGCAAGGCACTCAGGCTGTCCACGGCTGAAGGCTGCGCTTGCATTCCCCATGAAAAAAGCACGGTTGCAAACACCAATATGGGTTTCCTAAACATGACAAATATGGTTTTTTTGGAACTCTTCTATTCGGCGCAATAGCCCGCCACGAAGATAAAGATTTTTCCTATCCCTAATACAAAAGGCAGCCGGAACCACCGCCCCGACTGCTTCCTAAAAATCCTCCAATACTTATTCTTTTTCATCCGCCGAAGCTTTAGCGTAGGCAGATAAGAGTCCGCTACTTTTTTAACAGTGTTGTCATAGCCTGCCGGAATTGCCGCCGGGTAAAGGGTTTGTTCAAAACTTCCTGGCCGGCATAAAAATCTCCGGCAGCCTCCAAATCACGGGTCCGGGCGCCGGTGACAAGCAATACTTTCATTTGATACTGCACGCGCAGGAGGCGGGCTATGCTCATGCCGTCGGTGAGTTGGTTCTGTCGAAAATTGATGAACGCTATATCCGGCAGCAGGTTTTGGCAAATCTCTATGGCCTCCGATAACCGAAAAGCCTGATGCACGGCAAAGCCCATCCTGGTCAGTTCCCCTTTCAAATCAAGGGCAACAACCGGTTCAGACTCCAGCAGCAGGATGGCAAGTGTTCTCATCCCGACAAGGTACTGAGATGCCAGAGTAGCTAATACATTTTTTCCAGTGAATGGACGGTATTGGCCAGTGAAAGTGCCGTTTTGGACAGTTTCGCTCCATTGCGCCCATACTTCTTCGGCACACAAAACCCCTACCCTACTCTGTGTGTTATCGCTCTGTTTTTCCGTCCGATTCAACCCAACAGCCTTATGCCTTTGATGCAGAAAACTACCGCCATTGTCCTCGCTCTGTTGTGCAGTCTTTGCGCTCTGAGCCTGCGCGCCCAAATGTGGAACGGCGCCGACACCATCTACGGCCACGAGTGGATACGCTACGACCGGCCTTATTTCAAAATACTATTGGCCGACGACGGCATGTACCGCATCCCGGCGGCTACCCTCACTGCGCAGGGAGTACCTTTGGAAACCCTTACCGGCGCTCAGTTTCAGATGTTTTACATGGGGCAGGAGGAACCGCTCTTCGTGAGCACCGATGGCACTTTCGGCGCCAATGACTTCATCGAGTTTTACGGCAGGCGCAACCGCGGCGAATTGGACCGCCACCTCTACCGCAATCCCGACGCCGAAATGCTGAACCCACTGTACAGCATCAGTACCGACACCTCGGCATACTTCCTCACCTGGGTGAATCCTGGCACGCCCACCCTCCGCTACCAAACCCTGAACAACGACCTGAGCAATCCTCCGCCCAAAGAAGAATGGTTTTGGGATGAGCGGAGGCAGGTGTTCTTCAATGCAGTATTGCAAAAAGCTGACAGCGAGGGCGTTTCTGAGTCCCGCTTTGATGAAGGAGAGGGCTATGCTTCGAACTTTTCCACCACTGGGAATATCAGTTTTGTCCCCAAATTCATCCATCCGGCGCCGGTAAATAGCACTTTCCGGATGCGCATGTTTTCCAACAACCGTCTTCACGATCTACGCATTTCCGTCAACGGCGACACACTTTACAGAGAAACTTTCAACGGATACAGGCTGCGGGATTACACCGTAGAAAAACCCACCGCCAACCTCAGTGCCAACGAACAACTCCGCTTCAACGGCATCGCTTCCGGCAACGACCGCCACGCCGTAGCCTGGGCAAGCCTGCGTTATCCGAGGTCGTACAACTTTGATAACGAAAGCTCCTTCGCCTTCCAACTGCCCGCCGCCTCACAAGACAGATACTTGGAAATCAGCAACTTCAATGCCGGCACAGCGCCCGTTTTGTACGACCTCACGCGCCGCACCCGCACCGTAGCCAACGTGAATGCCGGCCTGACGCGGCTCATCATACCCGCCTCCAATACCCCGGTCAACCTGCTGTTGGTGAATGCCTCTGCCGGTGTGCGCACGGTGAGCAATATCCGGCCCCTCACTTTTGTCAATTACCAAAATGCCGATGCCGAGTACCTCATCATTTCGCATCCCCGCCTGATGGACGACGGCAACGGCGGCAATCCCGTGCAGGCTTACGCCGACTACCGCGCATCGCAGGCAGGCGGCGGTTTCCGCACGGTTGTCCTCGATGTGACGCAACTGTACGATCAGTTTGCCTACGGCGTCCACCGGCACCCGTTGGCTGTGCGCAATGCCGTGCAATACCTGGCGCGCAGGTGGCCGGAAGCCAAATACGCCTTCATCATAGGCAAAGGGCGGCAGTACAATGTGGGGCGCACGGCTGCTGCTGTGGCCGGCGATTATTATGTGCCTACGTTCGGCGTGCCGGGGTCGGACAATCTGCTCATTGCGGGCAACTGGACCAACGTGCCGGTATTGCCCATTGGCAGGATAGCCGCTTCTACACCCGCCGAAGTGCGTTGGTATTTGGATAAAGTCATCTCCCACGAAGCCGGCCGAAACTCTACCGCCGAGGCCGACCGCGAGTGGAAAAAAGAGGTCATTCATCTGGGCGGCGGCGGCACCACTGGCGAGCAGCAGTTCATCAAAAATGCGCTGGGCCAGATGGAAAACATCGTGCGCAACGGGGCCATGGGCGCCAACGTGCAGTCGTTCTTCAAAACCAACTCTGACCCCATTCAGCAGGCCGTGTCGGATGCGCTGTTGCGACGCATCAACGACGGCGCCTCCATCATTACCTTTTTCGGACATTCCAGCAGCGTAGGTTTTGACTTTGCTATAGACGATCCTGCCACCTACCAAAATGCCGGGCGCTTTCCGGCCATGATCTCACTGGGCTGCCATTCTGGCCAGATTCATGAAGGGCTGCGCAGTGTGGGCGAGGATTTTATTTTTCAAAGCAACAAAGGCGCCATTGCTTTTATCTCCACTACGGGCTACGGCTATCTTTCGGCGCTCAGTACTTATTCTCAAAGCTATCTCAACCTCCTCAACAGCAGTCATTACGGGCGCGGACTAGGCGATGTGCTGCGCAAAGTGACGGAGCAATACGCCGCCGCCAACGGTCTGCCAATCTTAGCGCTGGTACACCAGTTTACCCTGCACGGAGACCCTGCCGTCGTCATCAGTCCGCCCGACAAGCCCGATCTCTTGTTGCGCACAAGCGATGCCTCCGTGGCGCCGCGTTCCATCAGCGTACAAACCGACAGCTTAGAACTCAGTCTTTCAGTGCGAAATATAGGCCGGGTGGTGGGCGACAGTTGTGTGCTGGAAATTGTGCGCGAACTCCCGGGCGGAGTGCAGGTGTCGGTACTCAGGCAGCGCATCTCCGTACCCAAATTGGCCGACCGGTATGTGTTCCGGCTGCCCGTATGGGGTGATCGCGGAGTAGTAGGATTGAACCGGTTGTTGGTAAAAATTGACGCCGACAATGAAATAGAGGAAGGCCCTGGCTCGGGCGCCGAACAAAACAATAACCTGGCAGATGCTCAGGGCCGGGAAGGCATTGATTTTGTGGTGTTTGCCAATGGCGCTATCCCTCTTTACCCACCCGATATGGGCATTGCCGGAGGCGATACCCTTACTTTGCACGCCTCCAGCGCAGATGCTTTTGCCCCCGAATTGCAATACTTCATCGAGGTAGATACCACGATGTATTTCGACAGTCCGGACAAACGCAGTTTTACCACGACGCAAACCGGCGGCCTCATCAGCATCCGGCCCGACATGGCCTGGCGCGACAGCACTGTGTATTACTGGCGCATCAGCCCCGACAGCTTGCCAGGCATTGGGTACACTTGGCGCAGCAGCTCGTTTTTGTACCTCGCCGGCAGTACCGGAGGCTGGAATCAATCGCACTTTTTTCAATGGGCCGGCAACAGGTACATCAACACGGAACTGTCGGAAAGCAACCGCAGACTTCGCTTTTTGGACGATGCCAAATTCATTCGCATCAAAAATGGCGTCTCTCCTGGTTTTGACAACATCGGCGTGGATGTCAACAGCTATCCTCACAGTTTTTACGATCCGGCATGGGACGGCTCTGTGTCGCGCGGCGTATATATTTTTTCACTTGACTCCATTACTGCAGAACCCTGGACCAACCCCGCTCCCGGGCGCTACGGCAGCCATCAGCCGGTGAGTTGGGCGCCCGAGCACGGCAATTTCCCCTATTGGACAACCACCCCCGAATGGCGCCAAAAGGCCATCAACTTCCTCCGCGATACCATCCCCTCGGGCAACTACGTCATCCTCTACACTGCACAACACAACAACCAAAGCTACCTGCCCGAAGCCTGGGCCGCCGACTCCGTGGCCTTCGGTACCAATCTTTTTCAGGTATTGGAGCAACAGGGCGCACAGCTCATTCGCAGCACCGCCGAGATCGGTTCGCGGCCTTATTTCATTATGTACAAAAAAGACGATCCGAGCTTCCCGGTCATTGAGCGGATTTCTCTTGACAATCAGCCCATCTTTGAAAATATCATTCTCAACGGGCGCTGGGACCGCGGCGAGGTGCGCACCAACCGCATCGGGCCGGCACGCAACTGGCGCTCCCTGCATTGGAAAATAGCCGAAAATACAGCCGAAGACGAGTGGTCATTAGATGTATATGGCATCCGCAGGGATTCTACCGAGGCTTTGTTAATCAGCAACTTACAGGCACTCGATGCGCAATTGGAGTCGGTCAATGCAACAGAGTTTCCCTATCTGAAACTGCAATTCAAAGCCGCCGACACCACCTTCCGAACCGCGCCGCAGATACCGTACTGGCGCGTCCTCTTTGACGAACTGCCCGAAGCCGTGCTCAATCCCGCGCTGGCTTTCAGTTTTCACAAAGACAGCCTCCAACAGGGCGAACCGCTTTCGATGCAGGTGGCCGTCAACAACATCACCGCCATCGGCATGGACAGCCTGTTGCTGCGTTTCACCGTCACCGATCAGGCGGGCAACCGGCAGGTCGTTCTCAGAAAAACAGCCCCCCTGCCGGCCAACGACACCATCATGGCCGCCCTCCAATTGGACACCCGCCAAATGGCCGGCCCGCAGCAACTCCGCATGGAGGTAAACCCCGACCGAGCACAGCCCGAACAGCATCTGTTCAACAACAACGGCCTCAAAGACTTTTTTGTAGGAAAAGACCGCCGCAACCCCCTGCTCGATGTCACCTTCGACGGGCAACGCATCATGGACGGCGACATTGTGTCGGCCAAGCCGCTCATTGTCATTGCTTTGCGCGATGAAAACCGCTGGCTCCGATTGGACGACACCAGCCTGTTCAAAGTGCTGCTCCGCGCCCCCGATGCCCCCGATGTGCGCTCCGTTGCCATTGGTTCGGACGAGATGCGCTTCCTGCCTGCTGCCGGCGCCGGCGACAACCGCGCTACACTGGAATGGTCGCCGCAATTCAGCGAAAGCGGCCTTTACACCCTCATCGTGCAGGGCCGCGACGCGACCGGCAACGCCTCCGGGCAGGTGGACTACCGGATCAATTTTGAGGTCATCACCGAGGCGCGTATTTCCAACGTACTCAATTATCCCAATCCATTTACTACCTCCACCCGCTTTGTTTATACCCTCACCGGCGAGGAAGCGCCCGCCACTTTCGTCATTCGCATCATGACGGTTTCGGGGCGCATTGTACACGAACTGACGCAAGATGATCTGGGGCCGCTGCGCATCGGTACGCATACCACCGAACAGGCCTGGGACGGCACCGATATGTACGGCGACCGCTTGGCCAACGGCGTGTATTTGTATCAGGTGTTTGCCAAAGACCGCGAGGGTAAAGACCTCATTCGCCACGATACCGGCACGGATGCGTTTTTTAAAGGAGGAATTGGGAAATTGGTGATTTTGAGATAGAGGAACGCGCCGGCGACATCTCTGCGCAGGTTATTGCCGAAGAAGCAGCCAGGCATTTCACTGCGCAAGACTTTGAAAATGAATACTATCGGTCCTTGTTTTTGATCGTAATTTCTTTCGGACTCGCTGCAGCTCCGATGTAGGCTTTTGCTAAAAAATCAAAGGTCCCTCCCATACAGCACCATCTCCACCGCGCCCTTTTTCCAGCGGCGCAAGGGCTGCCAGTCCTGCTGCAAAGCCGCCCGCTCGGCATCGCTGAAGTCGTTCATCACGTTCGACCACAAAATGTAGGGGTCAGCATCCAAGTCTTTTGTTTTGAAGCCATGTTGTAGTTGCCGTTGCCGGCGCGAGATTCCATCTCGTGCCGCATCCATAAAACCGCCTAGGTCCCGATAATGCAGCGGCCCGATTTCCGGGAAGGCCGTGCCGATGGAGTCAAGCGGCAGGTCTTCCTGTTCGATAAAGTCGAGGGCTTGCCGGCGGAGTTCATAGTACGGCCAATGCGCCAGGGTAGCGTCCCAACCTTGCGCAATGTGCTGCGGATAGACCCAAAAATTGCCGCCGAAAAGCAGCAGCGCAGAAACCACCACGACTTTGAGGCCGTATTTGGGCGACTGTGCAGCCAGCGCGTACAGCCATACGGTGAGCGCCAAAAACACCGGCAACAAATACCGGTGCGCGCTCAAAGCCTTGTACAACAGCAAAGTAGGCGTGAGAAACAACAAGGCAAGAAGCAATAACCCGGCGGCCTGTTGCTGTATTTTATTTTGAAAAACAGCCCTGAGCGGTCGGTGTTGCCACAACAAAAACAGCAAGCCCGCCCACATAAAAATCCGCCCGAAATCGAGCAGCCGCCAAATCAAAATGACGCCGTTGCGCGCAACGCCGCCCTCACCTACCCGCTCGAAGCTCGGCGCCCAGGGCGAGTCGGGGTGATAACCGATCCAGCCGGTTTGTCGGTAATGCCACAGCAACCAGCCGCCCGCCAACAGCGCGCCGGGCAGGAAAACGAGCGCTTGTTTTAACAGCAGTCTCATCCATTGAGTCAATGGCGGCTTAGATGAACCCAACTCGCAGCTCGCGGCTCGCGGCTCGCAGCTAAAGAACAAAAATTGCCACACAAACAACATGGCCGCCGTCATCATGCCGCGCATACTGATGAGCGCCAGCCCGGCGAGGGCAATGGCTTGTATAACAGGCTTTTGCTTTAGGACACTCCACAATGTCAGGAGGAAAAAAAACACCAACACCACATCGGGACTGACCAAAACGGACTGCGCCGCCATCACCGGATCGGCAGCTACCAGCAACGGCAGCCACCACGCTGTTTTCTCGCTGCCGAAATGCCGGGCCAGCGCAAACAGCAAGGCAACGATGCCCCACAAAAAAGGCAGCATGGCCCAATGGCTCACCGGCAAGGTAGCCCCGAACAGCCGCCAGCATCCTGCCAGATACAGTCCGAACAAAGGCGGATGCCCGCTGTCCAATTCCTGTGGCAGCAATAGTTGAGAAAAATCAGTGGTATAGAAAAAGTCGGCGTGCTTGGCGCCCAATTGCACCGTATCCCAGAAGAAAGTGTGTTGCTGAGCCAGCCACACCGCCCCAACGACGAGGAGGAAGCATCCAATCAACGGGCCGGAATCGCGCAGGCGCAAGGCTTATTCGGCGGTTTTGCTCTGGTGATATTTGAGCGCGGCCTTTACAAAAGCGGAGAACAAGGGGTGCGGCGCCTCTACCCGGCTTTTGAGTTCGGGGTGAAACTGCACGCCCACAAACCAAGGGTGCTCGCGCAGTTCCACAATCTCCACCAAGCCGGTGTCCGGGTTGATGCCTGATGCCCAAAGACCGGCGTTTTCCAGCGCTGCTTTGTACTCGTTATTGAACTCGAAGCGGTGGCGGTGGCGCTCGCTGATCTCATTTTTGCCGTAAGCCTCGGCAGCTTTGCTCTTTTTGGTCAAGGAGCAGGCATACGCGCCGAGGCGCATGGTGCCGCCTTTGTTGGTCACATTTTGCTGGTCGGGCATCAGATCAATGACCGGATGCGGGGTTTTGGGATTCATTTCTGTGGAAGCGGCGCCGTTGAGTTGCAAAACGTGGCGGGCAAATTCCACCACCGCGCACTGCATTCCCAGACATATCCCAAAGAAAGGAATGCCCTGCTCGCGCACATACCGAATGGCCATGATCTTGCCTTCGATGCCGCGTTCGCCAAAGCCGGGCGCTACCAAAACGCCATCCAAACCCTGCAATTTTTCAGCCACCGATTCGTAGTCGGCCTCCAATTGTTCGGAATGAATGGGAATGACTTTCACCTTGCAGTCATTCACCGTGCCGGCGTGTACAAATGACTCATGGATAGACTTATACGCGTCGGGAAGTTCGTTGTATTTGCCTACCAGGCCGATGCGGATTTTGTGTTTGGGCGCTTTGAGTTTGTCCAAAAAACGCTTCCACACGCGCATATCGGGTTCTTTGCGGTCGGGGAGGCGGAGCTTGGTCAGCACCACCACATCCAAGCGCTCTTTGAGCATGAGCAGCGGCACGTCGTAGATGCTGTCGGCGTCAATGGATTCGATGACGGAACCGACGTCCACGTTGCAAAACAGCGCCAGCTTGCGCCGAATGTCCATATTGATGGGATGCTCGGTACGGCACACCAATACGTCGGGCTGTATGCCGGCGGTGAGGAGTTCTTTTACAGAGTGTTGTGTAGGCTTGGTTTTCAACTCTTTAGCGGCGCTCAGATAGGGCACCAAAGTGAGGTGAATGACCATGCAATTGTCGGAGCCGAGTTCCCAGCGCAATTGCCGGAGCGCTTCTAAGTACGGCAGCGATTCGATATCACCGACAGTGCCACCGATTTCGGTGATGACGATGTCGAATTTATTGAGCGAGCCGAGCAGTTGGATGCGGCGTTTGATCTCGTCGGTGATGTGCGGGATGACCTGCACGGTTTTGCCGAGGTAGTCGCCGCGGCGTTCTTTTTCGATGACGGTTTGGTAAATGCGGCCTGTGGTCACGTTGTTGGCCTGCGAGGTCGGCACATTGAGGAAACGCTCGTAGTGGCCCAGATCGAGGTCGGTTTCGGCGCCGTCGTCGGTCACATAGCACTCGCCATGCTCGTAGGGATTGAGGGTGCCGGGGTCCACGTTGATGTACGGGTCTAATTTTTGGATGGTAACCGACAAACCTCTGGCTTGCAGGAGCTTGGCCAGCGACGCGGAAATAATGCCTTTGCCGAGAGAAGAGGTGACGCCTCCCGTAACGAAAATGTATTTGGTCATAGTGATGTGGTAGTGACGTTACGGGCCGTAAAGGTAATTTATTTTTTGGGGTAGGGGGCGATAAAAAAACAGATTTACATTTTTATCAAAAAATCAGACAGGCTCCTATGTGGATAGCCCCTTTCTGCGTGTCCTGCAAGATTTCGTATCTTTGTCGTAAAATTCATTCAGCATGCCCAAGCTATCGCCACTCGGCCTGTCAGATTTCAAACAAGTCATAGAAAGAGGCACTTACTATGTGGACAAAACCGCTATGGTGCGCGCGGTGGTGGAGGGCGCAGGCGTACAACTCCACTGCCGTCCGCGCCGCTTCGGCAAGACGCTGAATCTTTCCACGCTGCGCTATTTCTTTGACTGTCAGGGGGAATACCGGCATCTCTTTGAAGGGCTTGCCATAGCCGAAGATGAGGAAATGATGACCCTGCATCAGGGCAAATACCCCGTCATTGCCTTGTCGTTCAAGGACGTAAAAATGAGTACCTACACCTCGGCCATGCAGGCCATGACGAGCTTGCTGTATGAAGAATGGGCGCGGCACACCTGTCTGAAAGGCATTGCTGAATACGATGACCTTGTGGCCGATATGGCCGCAGCAGTGAGAGTGGGAAAGGTCAAAGAATTCCTTTTTCGGGATGCCATTAAAAAATTGGCCACCCTGCTATATCAACACCACGGCGCTCAAATCGTGCTGCTGATAGACGAGTATGATACCCCATTAGTGGAGGCTTGGCTGAAAGGCTACCACGATGAGATGATTGAATTTATGCGTCCGCTCTTGGGCGGCGCGCTCAAAGACAACCAAAGCCTCTTCAAAGGCGTACTCACAGGCATCCTGCGAGTGGCCAAAGAGAGCCTTTTCAGCGGGCTGAACAATTTTGTCGCAGAGGCGGGCTTGGAAGAGGATAGCTTTTGCGACAAGTTTGGATTCACTGAGCCGGAGGTCAAGGCGCTGCTGGCTCACCGAGGTCTCAACGGTCGTGAGATGGACGACGTGCGCAGTTGGTACGACGGCTACCGCTACGGCGGCATCCCGATCTATAACCCTTGGTCTATCCTCAACTATGCCTTCGCCATGGATCCCACCCTGAAACCACACTGGGTGAACACCGGCGGGCACGATCTGCTCAAACGACTGTTTTTCAACGAACAATCGGGCATAAAGGATAAATTGGAAGAACTACTGCGCGGCGGCCCCATCAACGTGTATGTGGATGAGTATCTCACTTTTCGTGGCTTAGAGACCAACCCCGATGCTGTCGTCAGCCTGATGTATTTTGCCGGATACCTGCGGGTGGTGGGCGAGTTCAGGAGAGGCGACAGAATCTTCCGCGAACTATCTATACCCAACAGAGAGGTGAAGTTGGCTTACGAAGATACCCTCATGGCCTGGTTCAATGAGGATTTGAGCCGCGCTTTCAACAACCGGCTCTTGGATGCCCTCACTACCGGCGATGTGTTGACGTTTGGGGAGGGCTTGGCCAAATTTGTCCTCAAAGTGGTCAGTTTTTACGATACGGCAGATAACCGCACCGAGCATTTTTACCACGCTTTTCTGCTGGGACTGCTGGCCTGCTTGGATCCGGCGTACCTCATTCGCTCCAATGGAGAGAGCGGCTTCGGGCGCTACGACATTTGCCTCATACCGAAAGACAGTTCCCGAAAGGGCATCGTGATGGAAATCAAGGCGGTGCGCGCACGACGGGGCGAAACCATGACCGACCGCCTCGCCGAAGCCCGAACCCAATTACTCGCCAAGCAATACGACACGGAACTCATTGCCCACGGCGTAACGGACATCCTGCGCTTGGCCATTGCGGTGGAGGGAAAGGAGGTAGTCGTAGAGCAGGTTTAGTGGTAATCGGCTAACGCCGTTCATTCGGTTTCGGGTTCAAGGTTTCGGGTTTCATCCGTCGTAGCCTTAGCAAAGGCGGTTCAAGGTTTCGGGGCAATGAAGAGGTGAATCAGCATGTTTCAGCGGGGCAAGTCACCCCTTCACTAAGCTGGAGATGAACTGCACTGCAGATTACTCCGAAAGAGATGAACTGCGCAGCAAATCACCCCTCCAGCACCATCGCGTAGCCCTGCCCCACCCCGATGCACATGGTCACCAAGGCGTAGCGCCCCTTTTGAAGTTGCAGTTGCAAGGCTGCCGAGTAGGCAATGCGCGCCCCGCTCATGCCCAGCGGGTGGCCGATGGCAATAGCCCCGCCGTTGGGATTGATGCGCGGATCATCGTCGGACAGCCCCATGAGCCGCGTGCAAGCCAACACCTGCGCCGCAAACGCCTCGTTGATTTCGATGAGGTCCATATCGGCTAAGCTGAGGCCCGCTTTTTCCAATGCTTTGGCCGATGCGCTCACCGGCCCGATGCCCATGATGCGAGGCTCTACGCCACTCACCGCCGAGGCTACGATGCGGGCTTTGGGTTGCAAATCGTACTTTTTCACAGCATCACCGGAGGCTACGAGAACCGCCGCCGCGCCGTCGTTGAGACCGGAAGCATTGCCGGCAGTAACGCTGCCTTGCGGTCGAAATGCCGGGCGGAGTTGGCCCAGCGCCTCCAAAGTGGTATCTGGTTTGATGAATTCGTCTTCCGAAACGATGATGGGCGATTTCTTACCATGCAGAACCGATACCGGCGCAATTTCCATCGCCAGACGCCCCGATTGACGGGCGGCGGCAGCTTTTTGTTGCGAACGCAGGGCCAGCAAATCCTGATCCTCGCGCGCAATGCCGTACATCTCGGCCAGATTTTCAGCCGTTTGCCCCATGCTGTCAATGCCGTAGAGCTGCTCCATGCGGGGGTTGACAAAGCGCCAGCCGAAACTAGAATCATGCAGGGTCACATCGCGGCCAAAGGGATGCGCCGATTTGGACATCACCCAGGGGCTGCGGGTCATTTGCTCTACGCCGCCCGCAATGAACAGATGGCCGTCGCCGGCCTGAATGGCTCGGTGCGCATGCACGATGGCCGACAAGCCCGAAGCGCATAGTCTGTTCACGGTTTCGCCGGGCACGGTGTGGGGCAGCCCGGCCAACAACAGGGCCATGCGGGCCACATTGCGGTTGTCTTCGCCGGCCTGATTGGCGCAGCCGAGTATGACGTCTTCGTAAGCGTCGGCGGGCACGGCTGGGTTGCGGGAGACTAATTCGGCAATGACGTGCGCGGCCAGATCATCGGCGCGAACAGGACTCAGTGCGCCGCCGAATTTGCCCACCGGGGTGCGGATACCGTCAATGATGTAAGAGGAAGTTGGCATGTTGGTCATATTGGTATTTCTATGTGTGATGAAGGGGTGACTACGGGCTGTGACACCCCTTCACTAAGCGCTCAAATCACACTTCTCCATTGCGTTTCTTCAGGTACTTTTTGTAGGAATATTCCATGAGATAGTACTGCACAATTCCAAAAGGGATGGCTGCAATGATGCCCACCGCCAGATGCTTCAATGTGAGCGGACTCCAGAACGCCTCCCGGAAACTGTGTTCGGCAAGTTCCAAGGTGCATTGCGCCAATAAAAACAGGCCCGCCCAAATACCTCCCGACCGGGCTATGAACCGCCACTTGCCCTTTGCCTTCTGTCGCTCCCAAGACTCAATGAATTGCTGCGCTTCGGATTTCATGGCTTTGTGCTTTTTTTCAAGCCAAAGGTAGGATTTTTGATATATCTCCGCCCGCCGAAAAAATACCTCCCGCCATACTAAACTATTCCCCCTGTTCGTACATTGTCATCGTACATCATCAAACCACCTGACTTGAGCATGGATAAAATTAAAATATTGTGGGCAGACGACGAAATTGATCTGCTCAAACCCCAGTTGATGTTTCTCGAAAAACGCGGCTACGAAGTCATCACCGTGAGCAACGGATACGACGCCCTCGAAGAATGTGAACAGGACAAAGACATTGACGTTGTCTTCCTCGACGAGAGTATGCCCGGCATTACCGGCCTGGAAACCCTCTCCAAACTAAAAGCCACCAACCCGCTGCTGCCGGTAGTCATGATTACCAAAAACGAGGCCGAGCACGTCATGGAAGAGGCCATCGGCTCCCAAATTGCCGACTACCTCATCAAACCGGTGAATCCGAACCAGATTCTGCTCTCCCTCAAAAAAATCATTGACAACAAGCGCCTCGTCCGCGAAAAAACCTCCTCCGACTACCAGCAGGAATTCCGCCAGATTTTTATGCAGATCAACAGCGGCCTGGGCATCGAAGAATGGGCCGACGTGTATCGCAAAATCATCAACTGGGAAATCAAAATTGACGAGTCGAATTCTACCCAGATGTACGACATCCTCTCCATGCAAAAAGGCGAGGCCAATACGGAATTCAGCAAATTCATCGTCAAAAACTATGTGGACTGGGTGCAGCGCGGCGAAGGCCCCGTCATGTCCAATCAGCTCATGCGCAGCAAGGTCTTCCCGCATCTCCGCGACGGCGAGCCTACGCTGTTTGTTTTGTTGGACAACCTCCGCTACGACCAGTGGAAAGTCATCGAACCCATCATCACCGAACTGTACCGCGTAGAAGAAGAAGACTTTTTTTACAGCATCCTGCCCACCTCCACCCAATACAGCCGCAATGCCATTTTTTCGGGGCTGATGCCCTTAGACATTGCCAAACGCTTCCCCGACTGGTGGAAAAACGACAATGAAGAGGGCGGCAAAAACCTGCACGAAGATGTGCTCTTCAACGAACTGCTCAAACGCGCTTTCCGCAAAGAAATCAAAAACGAATATGTAAAAGTGACCAGCGGCAATCAGGCCCGCCAGATTCAGGACAACATCTTCAACTACCTCAACAACGACATCACCGTCATCGTCTATAACTTCATTGACATGATGTCGCATGCACGCACCGAAATGGAAGTACTCAAAGAACTGGCCGGCGACGAAAAAGCCTACCGCTCCCTCACGCGCTCCTGGTTCCTCAACTCCCCGCTGTGGGCCGCCTTGCAACGCGCGGCCGAACGCAAAGTACAGCTCATCATCGCCACCGATCACGGCACCATCCGCGTCAATACGCCCTCCAAAGTGGTAGGCGACCGCGAAACCACCACCAATCTGCGCTACAAGGTGGGCCGCAACCTGCAATACGACAAAAAAGACGTACTCGAAATCCGCGATCCGGAAAAAGCCGGCCTGCCTCGCCCCAATGTCAGCTCGGCTTTCATCTTCGCCAAAGACGACCGCTTCTTCCTGTATCCCAACAATTACAACCACTTCAACAATTACTACCGCAACACTTTCCAGCACGGCGGCATCTCATTGGAAGAAATGATTTGTCCCGTCATCCGTTTAACTTCAAAATAAACAACCAACATGAATAAGTTAACCATCCTTCTCCTCTTCACCGTTTCTTTCTTCCTCACCGGCTGCCTCGATGTGGTTGAAGAAATGCACCTCAACCGAAACGGCTCCGGCAAATATTCCATCACCATTGACATGAGCGGCCTCTTCGAGGATGAGTTCATGAAAAGCATGATCAAATCTTCGCTGGAACAAGACACCACGCTGAAACTCGGCGGCGCCAACGGCATTCCCGAAATGGACACCATTATCTATTTCAAAGACATGCCCGCTGAGCAAAAAGGCAGTAATCCGGAGTTCTGGAACCGCGTCCACTCCAAAATCGTGATGAGTGAAGAAAAAGGCAAGTTTTTCACTTCCATCAATTTGGACTTCGCTTCCACCGCCGACATTACCTATCTGTACGAAAACATCGGCAAAATAGGCGAAAGCAACTCGCAATTGGGCGGCCTTGCCGGCGAAGGCGGCCTGTTGCCTACCAACGTGGGCTACACTTTTGCCAAAAACATGCTCACCCGCAAATCGCCCAAATCAACTGAAAAAGCAGAGGGAGGCGAAGATATGGAGATGATGAAGATGTTTCTCGGATCGGCCAACTTCCGCACCATCTATCACCTGCCCGGCAATGTGAAAAAAGTGACCATTCCGAACGCCAAAACAGACGGCAAAACCGTCACCGTAGAGGCTTCCATGATAGACATGATGGACGGCAAAGCCAATTTGGACGGAACGATCAGGTTTAAGTAATCTTATTGAGAATCAAGACAATGCGAGATTTCAACAACCTCGCATTGTCTTGTAATACAAGGACACACTCACCGCCCCATCACCATCAACTTTTCCACTGCCCTCAGTCGCCCGTCGGCATCCAGCAGCCGCAGCAGATACATCCCGTTGCTCAAACCGGGCAACGTCATTTCGTGTACACGACGCCCAGCGCCCGCCATTCGCTCCGATGCCAGCACGACTCCCCTCAAATCGAGTATTTCTATGCGATGACTGCCCCGCATTTCCGGCAAGGACACATAGAACCGCTCGCCGGCATTAGGATTGGGGAACACCAACAAACGCTCGAGCGAAGGGCTGTAGATTTCCTCCGTTTCGGTAGAAGGCCCTGCTGCAAAGCGATATATCCAAGGCTCTATGCCTACGCCGGGATGATAGGCGCTGAACAGCAGCGTCCCGTCGCCTATGATGTTCAGTTGATCGGGGGAAGAACTGCAAGGGCCGGGGCAGATGTCTTGTACCATAAAAGTACCTTCGGGCGTGCCGTCGGTTTGCCAAAGCTCCCGGCCATGCTGCGGTGTGAAAGCCGTAAAGAATAAGAGCGAATCGGTGAAAGCGGCGCCAAGCTGAAAGGGATCGGAACCATGTACGCCAGGCAAGATGTCAGCCAAGACATAGGTACCCTCAGCAGTACCATCACTGACAAACAACTCAGGGCCGTATTCAGGTGAGTTGGAAGTATAGTACAGTTTGTTGCGCCAGAATAAATGGGTATTCCTGATGCCCGTCGGTCGTACGGAGACATTCGCATCCAGAAAAGGTCTTGTGCCGGCGATGGTGCCGTCTGACTGATAATATTGAAGTGTGTTGAAGTCATCATTCGCAAAAAAATACAGATGATTTCCGTTTGTAGATAAAAAAGGAGACTGCGCATCTCCCAGCACCGGATTGAACGACACTACCAACTCTATCGCCGATGCGTCGTCGTTGGTGCGCCACAGTCCCCAACGGTTGTCTCCTCCTTTTATGATCATCCACACACGCTCATCAAGCACTTTCATGGTATGGCCAAAGTAAAAACGGTCATCACCAACCACTGTGTCTGTCAATAACACAGTGGTACCTTCGGGGGTGCCGTCAGTTTTCAAGCGTCGGTTACGATTATTTGTCATCCTCAGATAGGTATGCCCATTGAATACAAGAGCCTCAAGGGGAAAACCTACTTCAGGTATTAATTCCATGGTACCGGCCGCAGTGCCGTCGGTTCGGTAGAGTCCTTGATTTATATTTCCGAGATAGACCAATCGGCCATCAGATACCCCGTAGCTATATGGTCCGGATATCAAATCCGTGACCTTGCGCTCCTGCCCTGGTTGGCCGTTACTGGCCCAAAGTTCCAGACTTGCCGCAGGAGTACGCGTCATAAAAACCAGCATACTGTCGGCCAGTGCGAACACTGTACTCAGAGTTAAGGTATCTTGTGTATTGACAAAGGCAGCCTGTATGGTGCCTTCCGGCGTACCGTTGCTGCGCCATATTTTCGCACGTCCGAGCGCGTTAGTTGTCGATATATATATGTCATTTCCCATAGGAAAATACGCTGTCGGAGAGGAGTTACCGTCGTTATTTCCCAAAGTGCTGATCGGGGCAGCCATTGTACCCGGCGTACCGTTCCACTTCCACAGACCATTCTGCGCTACTCGGAAATAAACGCTGCCGCCCGCTACCGGCATAAACTCCCACTGATTTTGATAATGTGGCCCAAATATCCTTTCGGTTTCGATTCCATCGGTTCGCCATAGCTCACGCTGGTCGCCACTGGTAAAAAACAATTGCCCATCGCCGGCTTTGATTCTGTTTATTCCACTTGTCGGTAAGGGAGACAGCGCGACCGGCCCGGTACTTTCCGGGGTACCATCTGTACTGTATAAGAGCGCCGAATCACCAATTTTGGTACGGAAATAAATTTTATTCCCAAATCTTTGGAGATCAGAAGGATTGCTTCCGTTGGCCCCCGGATGGATGTCTTTAAACAACGTAGTGCCGGCCACCGTCCCGTCTGTTCTCCATAGTTCTCGCCCATGAGCCTGTGTGGAAGCCGCAAAATAAACTATGCCGCCCCATTCGGTAAACTCTTTGGGAATGTCTAATGAATTCGATGCACGGGCTTCCTCTATTATCAGATCAAGGGTATTGCTTTGAGCATTCGCTACATACAGATTGGCCTTTTTAGCGCTTTGATTGTATGCCACGAGAAAAAGCAGCCCGCCGGCTACTTGGAGGCTCTCGACCATGTACCCTTCGGGGATGGCAGCCAAGGGCAACCAGGGAATTGTGCCCTCCGCAGTGCCGTCCGATCTCCAAAGCCACGGGCTGTCTCCCGTCGTGGCAGCTACGAAAAACAATTCATCCCCTGTTGTGCGAAGATGCAAAGGGCGGGAGCCTGCTGCACCGGGCGCAATATCAAGCACCATTTGGGTGCCTTCCGGCGTGCCGTCGCTGCGCCATAGTTCGCGGCCATTTACGCCGTCATCGGCCGTAAACCAAAGCTCATTTCTAAAAGCAGTTAACTGCTCCGGGCTGGAGGATTCTGAACCTTGAAAAATATCCCGAACGAGGCCGCTGCCTTCCGCTGTACCATCCGTTGTCCATAGTTCAACGCCAAATTGGCCGCCCATTAGGATGTAAAAAACCCGGTTTCCTACCGCGGTAAGATAACGATGGGGAAAATGGTCAACAGTGGGGTATGGGACATTGCACCAATAGAAATATCGAGCTTCGAGCCAGGCGTTATGGGGCAGATAGGCTGAATCCTGGCCAATGTTCAGTATATATACTTCAGGGGATTCGGTACAGGTAGTACCAATAAAAAAAAGCTTATTTTCAGCCTGTAGCAGTGAGTGCGCATAACTCATTATCGGAATATCCTGCCCTGTTTCAATGTTTTTCAGTAGCGTGCAAGGTGGTTGCTGCGCCGGCAGCAGGAAAGGAAGAAGAAAACAACAGATGGAAAAGATTTTTTTCATGGCAATGGTGTATTTGTTTTGTGATGGAGTAGAAGGGTCGAGGGCAAAGATAATATTCCTTCGCACCGGCTTTACCATTCCCGCATATTTTTCGGGCAGTTCGGCTTACCTTTGCCCCGTCGGCGGAGTTCATGCGCCGGCAAAACGGATCGCTTTATGAAACCATTCGACGTATATCCCATCTTCGACATAGAACCTGTGAAGGCCGAAGGCTCGTATATCTGGGACGCACAGGGACGCCAATATCTGGACCTCTACGGCGGCCATGCCGTCATTTCCATCGGGCACAGCCACCCGCATTATGTGCGCGCATTGGAGGAGCAGTTGCGTCAGATCGCTTTTTATTCCAACTCAGTCAAAATTCCCATCCAAAACAAGCTGGCCGACTTGCTGGGCCGCCTGTCGGGATACGAAGACTACGCACTGTTTTTGGTCAATTCCGGCGCAGAAGCCAATGAAAACGCGCTCAAATTGGCCTCTTTTCACACGGGGAGGAAAAAGGTCATTTCGTTTCACAAATCCTTCCACGGGCGCACCTCGCTGGCCGTTGCCGCCACCGATGACCCCAAGATCATAGCGCCGGTCAACTCCACCGAAAACATCCTCTTCCTGCCGCTCAACGACGAAGCCGCGCTCGAACGCCATTTCAGCCGCGATGTGTGCGCCGTCATCGTAGAAGGCATACAGGGCGTGGGCGGCGTGCAGGTTCCTACCGAGCGCTTCCTCCAGAAAATCAGAACCTTATGCGATCAGTCCGGCGCGGTGATGATCCTCGATGAGGTGCAATCGGGCTACGGGCGCTCCGGGCAATTCTTTGCGCATCAATTCGCCGGTGTGCGGCCCGATCTCATCACGGTGGCCAAAGGCATGGGCAACGGGTACCCGATAGGCGGCGTACTCATTTCGCCCCGTTTCGAGGCGCGGCACAGCATGCTCGGCACTACTTTCGGGGGGCATTACTTGGCCTGTGCTGCGGGCATTGCCGTGTTGGAAGTTATTGAAAATGAAAACCTTATTGAGCGGGCCGCCGAAATGGGTAGCTACCTGATGAGCGAAATGACCGACTTTGCGCACGTCCGCGAAATTCGGGGCAAGGGCCTGATGATCGGGGTGGAATTAGACCAGCCCTGCGCCGAGGTACGCCGCCGTCTGTTGGTCAAACATCGCATGTTCACGGGCGCTTCTTCCGACAAAAATACCCTCCGCATTTTGCCTGCGCTCAACCTCGGCCGCGCCGATGCCAATGCGTTTTTGCAGGCTTTCAAGTACGTTTTGGCCGCCGTTTGAGGTCGGTTTGAACGCCATTGCCGTCGGTTTCATCGAATAAAATTGCTTTTCGCCGAGCTTGGAGCGCACTTTTGCTCCAAAATCAGAAAAGTCATGAAACGCATTTCCTGGACACTCGTCTTGATGAACCTGCTCGCCTTCGCGGGCTTCTCTTTTGCACAAAACTCTCAACTTCAATCCGGTAAGGAGATTTACATCACCGAACCCGTAGCCAAAAACCGCGTGCTTGCCGCTGGAAAAATCAGCGTGGAAGCTCCCATCGGCGGCGACCTCATCGGCGTGGGCGGAGAAGTGCGCATCAACCAAGCCATCGGGCAGGACATCCTGCTGCTGGGTGGCGATCTGGAACTCAACAAAGCGCCCGGCCAGGATGCGCGCCTTGTAGGCGGCAAAATCACCGTGACCGACAATGTACCCGGCGACCTCATCATCACCGGCGGCGAAGTACTCATCACGGATGCCGTTACCATCGGCGGCGACCTCATCGTGGCCGGCGGCAAAGTGGATATGAACGGCACGGTGAAAGGCAATGTGGATGCCGCTGCGGGCGAACTGCTGATGTATGGCCCCGTAGAAGGCGCCCTCAACGTGAAAGGCGGCAAGGTAGTGATGGCTGCCCGCGTGGCCGGCGAATCGAAAATAGCTGCCGAAAATCTCGAAATCCGCTCCACAGCCCGCTTTGAAAACAACGTATTGTATTGGAACAAAAACGGTTCTGCCGATTTCGGCGCAGCGCTGGCAGAAGGGGTCAAAGCGAATTTCAACGAAGCACTGAAAGCCAAATATTCCGAATGGGAAAGCAAATCCCGCCTGTTTGCCCGCCGCATAACGCCTGCCGTTGTGGCCTACAAATTGGCTTCCGGCATATTGCTCGTTGGTCTGTTGATCGCCTTCTTCGGCGGATTTTTCGGACGCATAGGCGGCAGCGCCCGTACAGAAATGGGCAAAAACTTCGGCATAGGCTTGTTGTACATACTTGGTATTCCGGCAGTTATCGGGGTGGCAGCCATAACGATTGTCGGACTTCCGGCAGCCTTTGCCGTTGGCGGCGTGTATGGCGCTTCGATGGCGGTAGCGAGTGCGCTCACGGCGGTAGTCGGCGCGTATGAACTCAATACCATTTTGAATAAAGACTGGAGTAAAGGCCGCATACTGTTGGTGTCTGTGGGCATTTTCATCGGCCTCAAAGCGCTCGCAGCCATTCCCGTATTGGGCAGCTTGGGGGTATTTGTCCTCACGGCCATTGCTTTCGGATTCCTCATTCAGGCCATGCGCGGCAAGGTAAAACCTGTTGAAAAAACACCTCAAACCGACTCGATGGTGGAGGATATGGTATAACCCGCGCTCAACAACAAGAGCATTTTGTAAAAAACCAAATGAAACGAAGCCTGCCGATTGTCGGCGGGCTTTTTTTATAAAAAAACTCCCAATCCTTTGCCCGTTATCCCTGCCCGTGCATACCTTTGCGCATGGAAAGAGAAATTGCATATCCCGAACAAGTCCTCACCGAGGCGCTCACCTACGACGACGTTCTGCTCGTCCCTGCGTATTCCGAAGTCCTTCCCCGCGAAGTGGACATCTCCAGCCAACTCACCCGCGATATCCGGCTCAATGCGCCCATCGTGTCGGCGGCTATGGATACCGTCACCGAGTACCGCTTGGCTATTGCTATGGCGCGGCAGGGAGGCATCGGCATTATTCACAAAAACATGAGCATTGCGGCCCAGGCCGATCAGGTACGCAGCGTCAAGCGCGCTGAAAGCGGTATGATTATTGACCCGGTTACGCTGGGCAGCGAGGCTTCCGTGGGCGATGCGCTCGGCCTGATGCGGCAGTTCAAAATCGGCGGCATTCCCATCATAGACAGCAACAACCGACTCATCGGCATCCTCACCAACCGCGACCTGCGTTTTGAAACCAGCCTTGACCGCCCCGTGCGCGAGATCATGACCTCCGAAAATTTGGTCACCGCGCCCGTAGGCACTACGCTGGAACAGGCCCGCGAAATCCTCCAGCGCTACAAAATCGAGAAGCTGCCTGTAGTGGAAAGCGACCAGACGCTCGTGGGCCTCATCACTTACAAAGACATTATGAAGGTGCAAGACCACCCCTACTCCTGCAAAGACAGCCTCGGCCGTTTGGTGGTAGGCGCAGCAGTGGGTGTCACCGCCGACATGGTGGACCGCGTGGATGCCCTCGTGAAAGTGGGCGTGGATGTGATCTGCGTTGATACGGCGCACGGGCACTCGCTGGGCGTGTTGCAAGCCGTGCGCAACATCAAACAACTGCACCCCGCGCTCCAGATCATCGGCGGCAACGTGGCTACCGGCGAGGGGGCCAAAGCGCTGGCCGATGCCGGCGCCGACGGGGTGAAAGTGGGGGTTGGTCCGGGCAGTATCTGCACCACGCGCATTGTAGCCGGCGTGGGCGTGCCGCAGTTGTCGGCGGTGATGTTTGCCGCCAAGGCACTGCGCGGTACGGGCGTTCCTGTCGTAGCAGACGGCGGCATCCGCTATGCGGGCGATATTGTGAAAGCATTGGCAGCCGGAGCGGGCACCGTCATGGCGGGCGGTTTGTTTGCCGGAGTGGAAGAAGCGCCGGGCGAAACCATCATTTTTGAAGGCAGGAAGTTTAAGGTATATCGCGGCATGGGATCATTGGGCGCTATGGCGCAAGGCTCCAAAGACCGCTATTTTCAGGATGTGGAAGACGACATCAAAAAGCTCGTTCCAGAAGGCATAGAAGGACGGGTTCCTTACAAAGGCACCGTTGCCGAGGCCATGTTGCAGTACATCGGCGGGCTTCGGGCGGGCATGGGCTACTGCGGCGCGCTCAATATGGAGCAGTTGCAGCAAGCGAAATTTGTAAAAATCACCGCTGCCGGTTTTGCCGAAAGCCACCCGCACAACGTCACCATCACCAAAGAAGCGCCCAACTACAGCCGGCGTTGATGCCATAACATCCAAAAAACCATGCAAAAATTCACCAGCGTTGCCGATGTGAGCAACGTAGAAGAACTTGTCACACTGGCCCGCGACCTCAAATCGCGGCCACAGGCGCACCACCATCTGGGGCAACACAAAACACTGGGGCTTATTTTTCTCAACCCCAGTTTGCGCACCCGCCTCAGCACCCAAAAAGCCGGCCTCAACCTGGGCATGAACGTCATTGTGATGAACATGGACAAAGAGGGCTGGGCTTTGGAATTTCAGGACGGCGCCGTGATGAACGGAACCACCGTGGAACACATCAAAGACGCCGCCGCCGTAATGGGACAATATTGCGACATCCTCGGCATACGCGCCTTCCCCACACTCAAAGACCGCGAGGAAGACTATGGCGAACACCTGCTGAAAAAATTCATCCGGCATTGCAAAGTGCCGGTTGTCAGCCTCGAGTCGGCCACCCTGCACCCGCTGCAAAGTCTGGCCGACCTCATCACCATCCGCGAGTGGCAGCCGGACGGTCGCCGGCCCAAAGTGGTACTCACCTGGGCGCCGCATATCAAAGCCCTGCCACAGGCTGTACCCAATTCCTTCGCCGAATGGATGTGCCGTGCCGATCTGGATTTTACCATCGCACACCCGAAAGGGCTGGAATTGGCGCCTCAGTTTACGGACGGGGCGCGCATCCTGCACGATCAGCACGAGGCCCTGGAAGACGCTGATTTTGTGTATGTTAAAAACTGGTCGGCCTACGAACCTTACGGGCAACTGTATTCCGGCGGCGAAGACTGGCTCTTGGACAATGCCAAAATAGCGCATACCCATCAGGCCAAAATCATGCACTGCCTGCCCGTGCGCCGCAATGTGGAACTCAGCGACGAACTCTTGGATGGCCCGCAATCACTCATTCTCGAACAGGCCAACAACCGCACTTTCGCCGCGCAGGCCGTGTTGTTGCAAATGCTGGCGGAGTTGTAAAATTATCAGTAATGACAACTCTCCACATCATCAAAATCGGCGGCAACATCATTGACGATCCCGCTGCATTGGATGCCTTCCTCCGCGATTTTGCAGCCGTAGAAGGCCCCAAAATTCTGTTGCACGGCGGCGGCAAAAAGGCCACGGCGCTCTCCGAACGTCTCGGCATTCCCACCCACAAACACCAGGGACGCCGCATCACCGACGCCGCTACACTCGAAGTAGCAGTCATGGTGTATGCCGGCTGGATCAACAAAAGCATCGTGGCGGCGCTGTCGGCACTGCAATGCCCGGCGCTGGGTTTGTGCGGCGCCGATGCGGACTTCATCACGGCGGTAAAACGCCCGGTGAAGGAAATAGACTTCGGCTTCGTGGGTGATGTGGTTTCGGAAAAAACGAGAGGCGATTTCCTGCAACAACTTCTCCAGCAGGGGCTTACACCGGTAGTGGCGCCCATTACGCACGATGGCGCGGGCCAGTTGCTGAACACCAATGCCGATACGATGGCCTTTGCCGTGGCGGTGGCCATGGCCGCTCGTTTTGAGGTGCAACTGATCTATTGTTTTGAAAAAAAGGGCGTGCTGACCAATGTAACAGACGACAACTCCGTGCTGCCTCACATCGCGTGGTCGGAATACGAGGTGCTCAAAACCGCCGGCATCGTTTCGGAGGGCATGATTCCTAAGTTGGACAATGCCTTCGCGGCCATTCGGGAAGGGGTGCGCAGCGTGGTCATCGGGCATGCCGGCGAACTGAAGGAGATTGTGGCGGGGCGGGCAGGGACGCGGTTGGGCGGTTTGCAGTAGGCGGTTTGCCGTCGGCGGTAGGCGGTGCTAAGCGTAGAGCGGGCGGTAGGCGGTATGCAGTGGGCGGTGCTAAGCGCAAGGGGAACGCCGCTTGTAGCTTGCAGCCAGTAGCCAGCAGCCGTTCCAACCAGGCGAAACACTCCCCTACTCTATATCCTTCACATTATCGCCCGGATTGCGGTCTATCAGCAACGAGAACGGATCAACGCCGGCTTTGTCGGGTTTTCCGTTCACCACGAAAGTAAAAGTGTTCGTTTTCTGCGTCACTTTCACGCGTTGGCGGTGCAGGGTTTTGCCGTAGGTTTTCCCTTTTTCCGGTTTGGCGAAAGCCCCGATTTCGATGTAGTCGTCCAGTTTTACCTCGGTTTCTTTGCCCAGATCGTCCGCTTTCAGTTTGGCACATTCCACCTTGATGGTCACTTCCCAGCGGCCATCGCCGAGGTCTTTGGCTTTGGCTTCGCGGCAGCGGTTTTCAAACAGGGTGATGTCTTCAAACAAGTCCTTGATGATGTAGCGGAGCGAGTCGGGCGTTTGGGCATAGAACTCATCCAGCGCATCCAACGAAACGGGGTAAGGCGGATTTTGGTAGCGATAGCGTTCCAGCAAGGCCCGCAAGGCCGCGTTCACCTTGTCTTCCCCGATCATTTCCTTGAGTTGGTACATTTGCACGCTGCCCTTGTTGTAGTGTATGTAGCCCTGCCCTTCGCAGGTGGCCAGCGGCAGTTCCTTTTCGGTTTCGGTGCTTCGTCCGCGCAGGTAGCGGTCCATTTCGTAGGCTAAAAACTTGCGCATTTGGTCGCGGCCATACTCGCGTTCCATCACCATGAGGGCACTCCATTGGGCAAAAGTTTCCACCAGCATTTCGCTGCCCTGCATGTTGGCGCCACAGGTTTGGTGCCCCCAGTATTGGTGTCCGATTTCGTGCGCGGCCACATAAAACACCATGTCTATGTCTTTGTCCGGGTCTTTAAAATCCTGAATAAACCCGATGCCCTCCGAGTACGGCATGGTGCCGGGGAAAGCCTGGGCGAACGACGAAAACCTCGGAAACTCAATGATACGGCACTGTTTGTGGTAGTACGGCCCGAAGTTTTGGGTGTAATATTCCAGCGATTTTTGCAGGGCGTCCAGCATGCGCGGCACGTTGTAGGCGTGGTCTTTGTGGTGATACACTTCGAGGCTGACGCCGTTCCAGTCGCGGCGGGTCACTTCGTAGTCGGCGCTGAGGAAGGAGTAGAAATTGAAAGACGGATGATCGAGGCGGTAGTGAAAACAACGGCGGCCGTTTTCCTCCCACTCTTTGATGAGCGAGCCGGGCGCGATGGCGATCTGACCGGGGGCGGTGCGGAAGATGGTTTCCACGTCCACCCAGTCGCTGTTGATGCCGATGTAAGCCTCCATGCGGTGCAGGGTGTCCGCGCGGTTGAGTTCGGGGCGGCGGCTTTTTTCGGGCAGGTCAAAGTGCTTGCGGCGGTTTTTGGAACCAATTTCCTTGCTTTCATCGTAGCCGAACATGGGAATGACGTCGGTGTTGTCGAAGAAGGTGCCGTTTTGCACAATGCGCGACCAACTCACCTCATTCTCAAAGCCTTTGGGTTCAAAACGAGTGGTAAATTTCAATTCCATCGAATCGCCGGGAGCCAGCGGTGGCTCTATTTTGTACATCTGCCAGTGCAGCAGCGAGTCGTCGAGGAGGGGGCGCAGGCGTTCGTTGCGCAGTTCAAAATCGCCGTTGTAGGGCGTGTTGACCCACAGTGTATCAATGCTTTGTGTGTAAATATTGCGGGTTTTAAAAACGCCTTCCAACCGCAAAGAGCGCGTTTCGGGGCGCAGGTCTATGTCGTAGCGGGCGGCATACACGCGAGGCTGCCGGCGTTGGCTGTATTTTTTGTATTTGATTTCGTAATCGTATTGGGCGCGTTCTTCCTTTTTGACACTTTCGTACCTGTTGACTATCTGCGTGTTGTAAAAGGTCCAGCCGGCGGTTAAACCCCATATTGCCAATGCCGACACGCCGAACACCCGGTACTGTTTCCACTCCAATCCGGCATTGAACCAACGCTCGCGCCAGGCGCTGAACCGGCCGCGGGGCCACAGCAAAACTGCGCCGACCAGCAGCAGCACGCCAAACAACAACCAGTAGCTGTTGAACCAAAACAACTCTTTGAAGAAGGGTTGATAACCGTAAAAATCCGACAGGGTGTAAGACGGCGTGGCGCCAAATTGCACCATATTGCTCTGAATTTTCAGCGCACCCCATGCAAAACTGTTGACAATCAGCAATATGACTACAATGAAAAATCCGAGGTACATATTGGGCGACAGGGCGTGTACCAGAAAACTCAGCGCCAGGGTAACAGCAAAGCCCAGCATATCTATCACCAGCAACTCCCTGATGTACACCCACAACTCATAGCGATGGTATCCCATGGCGCTCTGTGCCATTACCGCCGCGGCGATGACCAATACCTGCAACACAAACAGCACACCCAATACCGACAGGTACTTGCCCAGCATCATGGTCCAGTTTTTGACCGGCAGCGCATCGGTGATGTCATTCATACGGGCGATGCGCTCTTTCCACACCACCGCCCCGCTGAAATACACCATAATAATAATGGTGAACAGATAAAACGAGCCGCGAATGATGTCCACCATCGTGTAGGTCACCGGCAGTGCATGCGTGCCGTAACTCTCATTGGCGTAAAACATATTGGGTACGCAGTTGAGCAAGCCCAGCAAGGCCAACAACACAAAAGCCACGCTGCGATAGATGCCGCGCCATTCGGTAGAAAGCTGGCTGCGCAGTTGCGAGAAGGTGGTCGCCCAGCCTTTGCCGGGTTGTACGCGGGGCGGCGCACCCAGGTTTTGGAGGCCGTAAGCTTCATTTTGCTCAGCAGGCGCATTTTTGCGGGGTTTCTTTCCGCCGCGTTTTTCTGTAAAATCAAACATCCGGTAGCCGATCAACAGGCCGGCCAATCCAACCGCTACCCACAATATGCGATTGAACAGGATGTTACCGCTCCATCCCAGCGCTAAGTGGTTCTTTTCTTCCACCGTCCAGTATTTGGTTTCTACGCTGAATGCTTGCAGGCCAAAGGGGTCGAGCAGGGCGCCCAATTGTTCGTTTTTGATGTCTTGCATGAGATTGCCCGCCACGATGTAGCCCACCAGCAGAGCCGCCGCCGTTACGAAAGTGTAGAGGGTGGAGCGGGTATTGATGGCCACCGCGTACAGCAGCCCGCCTGCGAAGAGGAAGTTCGGCAGGGTCAGTACCAGCAGGCCGCTCAAATGGCCCTGCACCTCCATGGGTCCAAAGCGATTGGCGGGTAGCCACTCAAATACGGCATTGGCGGCCACGCCCAACCACATGCCCAGCGAAATGCCGATCATCGGCAACAAAGACACCAACAGCGCCCCGAAAAAGTGGCCGAAGTAATAACCGGCTTTGCTCACAGGTTTGGAAAAAACGATCTGGTCGGTTTTGGATTCAAAATCCCGGATGGCCGCGCTGTTCAAAAACGAAGTGACCAACAGCAGAGCCAGCACCGAAAACACGGCGTACCAGTTTTGGGCCACATAAGGCGAGTTTTTCCAGACGTTGCCGTAGCCACCGCCGATGCTGATCTGATCGGACACGGTGGCGCCAAAAGTGAGCAACGCAATGAGCAACATAAAAATCCAGGGCATCGGAGAGCGAAGCCAAGAGCGAAGTTCGAAGGTGAAGAAGGTGTTCATGTTATGCTTTTGTGGTATGAACCATCATTTTGATATGGAAAAACCTCTGCGCGAGGTCCGAGCCTGTCGTTTTACTCAATATACTGAGTAAGTTTACTCAATGAATTGAGCAAAACTATAAGCTGCCCGCCATGATTTTTGCAAAAAACACATCCTCCAGATCGGCATCCACCGGCTGAAAACCCTCGGCGGGGCGGGCATCGCTCAGGACGTGGATGATGGGTTTGCCGGCCACCAACTTGCTGGAAATGACCTGATATTGTTGCTGGTATGCTTCAAATTCCGATTTGGCGATGGCTTTTTCCCACACCTTGCCTTGCAATTGCTCCAGCGCGGCGTCCGGCGAGCCGGCGTACAGCACTCGCCCGTTGTTGATGATGGCCATATTGGAACACAACTCCTTGACATCCTCCACGATGTGCGTGCTGAGAATGACGATGACGTTTTCACCGATTTCCGAAAGGAGGTTGTAAAAGCGGTTGCGCTCGCCGGGATCGAGGCCGGCTGTGGGTTCGTCCACGATGATGAGTTGCGGAGCGCCCAACAGTGCCTGCGCTATGCCGAATCGCTGCCGCATACCGCCGGAGTACGAGGACACGGCCTTCTTTCTGTGTTCCCACAAATTGACGCGCTGCAGCAGGGCATTCACCACCTCCTTGCGTTCGCCGGACGGAATGCCTTTGAGCGTGGCCAAGTGGGTCAGCATTCCTACGGCGCTGAGGCGGGCATACACGCCAAACTCCTGCGGCAGGTAACCAAGACGACGGCGGAGTTCTTCTTTGTCTTCCAGCACATTCAGGTCGCCGAGCATGACGCTGCCGCTGTCGGCGGTTTGCAGGGTGGCCACGGTGCGCATCAGGGTGCTTTTGCCGGCGCCGTTGGGACCCAGCAGGCCGTACATGCCGGTGGGAATGTCTAATGAAACGTCTTGCAGGGCTTTGACGCCGTTGGAATAGGTTTTGGAAAGGTTGCGAATGGTCAGTTGCATGGTTGGGTGCTTTGATGTTCGGCAGATTTTATAAGCGGCTCAAAAGTAAATACAATGCCACGAATACAACTTGCTTTTAGACCAAAGTTTAGTTCTGTAGGGATGTATGCCCAACCATTTCCTACTTATTTAGCGTCTCATGGGGAAAATCTGAAGCCATGAAAAATATCGTTTTGTTGTCCATGCTGGCCAGTTTCTTATGCCTTGCCACTTCCTGTGAAAAGCCCAAATTAGAAACCGACAGCGCCATGTTGACCGGCACCGATGCGCGCAGATGTGCCAGCCCCTATTGCGGCGGCTGGTTCATAGAAATAAATGGGGAGACTAAGCGGTTTTTGGAAATCCCGGCTCAAACGGATATTGACCTCAATGGTGAATTGGAATTTCCCATACCCGTAGAAGTAGAATGGAAGAGGTACGACAACTGGTGGGGCGATATTGAAGACCTCATCAAGGTGGAAAAGCTGTACAGAGAGGATTGATTGGAAACTCCTCTTGAATTATTTCCAGGCTGCCCAAACCACAAGCCCGAAACCACCTTGACGGCGGCTTCATATCGCCGTGTACACTACAAGGAAGAAAAGCCTATAATACGGATAAGGTCAAAGGTATATCTCACTTCATGGCCTTTGGGGATAGGTCCAAACAGCCAAAACCGGCCATGATTGTCTTTGTCTCCGGAGCAAAGGTATTTGCCGGAATAGACATGTTTGATGTAGTAGCGACCATCTCCAACGTACTCGAAACGGAAGGCATAGCGTTCTTCGTGCCCTTTCGGAATAGGCCCCCACATCCAGACGTTGCCCATATTGTCTTTTTTGTCGGAGCATAAGTATTTCCCCGAATATTTATGTTTCAGATAATATTTACCATTGCCCGCAGATTGAGTAATGAAAATATATCGTTGTTCGTGTCCATCGGGAATCGGCCCCCACATCCAGAAGTTCTCTCCATTGGATTTTTTGTCAGAGCATAGATACTTGCCCGAGTAGAGGTGCCTTAGAAAAACCTCTTCATTGTTGATGGGCGTCTGAGCCTTAGATACAATTGGAATATGTACCAAGCATAACAGCATGGTTAAGAATGCCATTACAAAAAAGAGATACTGAGCCATCACTTGTACTGCCATATTGATGCGGCTGTTAAAATACAGGCTTGAATTTTTCATGGCTGAGAATTTATGGTGAAGAAATAGTAAGGTCATAAAGAGATGTGAAAAATTTTGAATAACTCGCCACATCTCCCTCTTCCTTTCTTTTTATTTAGGTTGGGTCACTTCGCCCGTACCGCTTAGTGTGTTCACTCCGGTACGGGGGTCAACTTGGCCAGTCGTGTTGAACCAGCCTTGTGCATCTTCCCATTTGCCTGTGCCTCCGTCAATTCGCAGGTAGGTTTTGTTGGAAAAATCGGCGAACATGTAGTACTCACCCACATAAATCAACTGGTCGCCATCCTTGTCCACCGTGGTAATGGTGCATGTTCCAGTGAACCCGCCAATTTTTGGCTCAAATACAGGGCTTGGCAGTTCCATGAAGCTCTTGGTTTCATCTACCTCCCCGAACAGAGGCGAAGTGCCATCTACTATATATTTTTTAGGGGACATAAAAGTGGAACCATCAGGGATCGGTACTTGCCAAAAACCTGCACTTGGGTCGGGGGTGTTGGTGAATGTGCCGGTGAGGGCAACATAGGGCGTGATGACCTCTTTTTCGCAGGAATAAAAAGCGAAGGCGCCTGCGATAAGCAGCGATAGAAAAAGGAGCTTTTTCATGGTGTTGAAATTTAAAGTGAATGATCGAGCATGTCCGCCGAAGACTTCATTCAGAATTTTCTCGTCGGCATATACTCTTTTGACACTTCAAATATCAGTATGTGAGCAAGCAAAATTGCTTACTGCCTGTTTCATCTTCTGGACAGCCGGGTACAACATCTGGATGCTTGTTTCAAAATCTGGAGCAATGTTTCAGGCTGCGCGTTCCTGGCCTTTTCGCAGGTCGGTAGGCGGCATTCCGTACTCCTGCGCGAAGACCCGGCTGAAATAGTTGGGGTCGCTGAATCCCGTTTCGAAGGCAATTTCAGCAACGGATTTGAGGGTGGTGGCGAGCAATTCCTTCGCCTTTTCGAGCCGGAAGCTGCGGATGAAATGAGAAGTGGACTGCCCGGTGAGCGCCGTCAGTTTGCGGTGCAGTTGCACCCGGCTGATGCCGAGGGCAACGTAAAGGTTTTCGATATTGAATGCCTCGTTGCGGTAGTTTTTCTCCAAGTGGCTGCGCACATTCGACAAAAACATTTCGTTCAGGCCGGGCGTGGGGGCAGGCTCGCTTACATTGGGCAGGGCAGCGTATTTGATGCGCAGTTTTTCCCGCTGCACGAAGAGATTGCGCAGGCAGGCGAAGAGTTCCCGCTGATTGAAAGGCTTGGTCAGGTAGGCATCGGCGCCCTGTTCCAGCCCGGTGATGCGACTGGCGGTATCGGCCCTGGCGGTGAGCAGGACGATGGGAATATGGCAGGTACGGAAGTCTTTTTTCAATGTGCGGCACAGCTCGAAGCCGTCCTTCACCGGCATCATCACATCGCTGAGGATGAGGTCGGGCACCTGCTCGATGGCCTGCCGGATACCTTCTTCCCCATTGGAGGCGGTGAGTAAATGGAATTTCGGACCGAGAATGATGCGCAGGTATTGGCTGAGTTCGGGGTTGTCTTCGATGAGGAGGAGTTGGGGCAGGGTTGTAGTTTGTTCGTGAACATGCATCTTCTCATCCGCAAGGAGGTCGAAGTGGATTTCGGCGACGGGCGATGCCGGCTGGACGGACTGAGCCGCATCCTGCGGGGTTGCCTGCCGGCTGACGGGTAGCGTTATGGTGAACTCCGTGCCTTCGCCGGGTTTGCTCTGTACGGTGATTTCACCGCCCATCAGTTTCACATATTCCCGCACGAGGGTGAGGCCGATGCCGCTGCCTTCTTCGTAGTGTTTTTGCCCCTCTTCCACCCGGTAGAAGCGGTCGAAAATATAGGCCAGTTTTTCGGCGGGAATGCCGATACCGGTATCCCTGACCTTGATAATTAAATGCTCCGGCTGACCTTGTTCAGCGTGAAAGCTGAAATAAACGTCGCCGCCGGCGGGGGTGTATTTCAATGCATTGGAGAGCACATTACCGACCAATTCCTCCAATTTGTCGGGGTCAAAATCCATTGTGAACCCTTGGTTATCAGGCAGAAAATGCAGGCGTACCTTGCGGTATTCCGCCAGGCCGGGGAAAGACTGGAACACCTGCCGCAGGAAGGCCGTCACGTCTCCTTGTATGGGTTGCAGAGGCATGGAGCCGGCCTCCAAACGGGCGAGGTTGAGCATTTGGTCCACAAGGCGGAGTACTTTGTTGGCGTTGCGCTGAATGGCCTCTGTGCGCTCCAGATGCTGGTGCTGCGGGTCGTTTTGGAGCAGTTCGGCCATACCGCCGATGAGCGTGAGCGGGGTGCGGAACTCATGGGCAATGTTGGCGAACATGCGGGTTTTCAGTTCGTCCATCTCTTGTAGCCGCTGGGCTTTCAGGGTAGCCAAATCCGCCTGTTTTCGATAGACGTAAAAAATCAGAATGAGAATATTGGCCGATAGCCAAACGGCATTCAGGACGAAGTACAGCAAGTTTTTCTCTAAGGTCAGCTCCGGCGGAGGTGTCAGATGGGGTTCCAGCAGGGCAATGACGATCAGGGAGAGAACATACAGGATGAAGCTCGACCATAAAACTCTTGTATTGGGATAAATCATGGAGTAAACCACCGTGGTGAGGCCACCGAATACCAATCCACAGGAGTGGGTAATGCCGCCCAGGCGGATGATAGTCCATGTAGTTAACAGGAGGCTGAAAGTATTGCTGATAAAAACGAACCACAGAAGCCCTTTTCTCAGCCGGATGAAAAGAATGGTTTGGGGAATAAAAAAGAGCAACAGCCCTATGCCGAACTGTACAATGATGGGGAGGCCGGCCCACCAACCCAGCAAGGTGAGGAATAAGAACATGTTGGTCATGGCGATCAGGGCCAGGAGGTAAGCTTTCTTGGACTCCAGCGATTCTTCTGTATCGCCGGGCAGGGAGACGAGGCGGGCTATCCATCCCTCCAAGCGTCGTAAAAAGGGGACTTGCATGGGCAGGAATTTACTGTGTTGCAAGACTCAAATGCTCCGTTTTCAAAGCCGAAGTTAGGTAATTATTTGATAAAACAGAGGCATGATTTTACGAAACGCCGCTTGCCCCGGAATTCTTTGTGTATGTACAAAAGGGCGGTTCATTTCTTTGAATCCAAAGTGCGGTTTCATCAGCAAATTCTCGGCAATTGTTCGCCCGGCAGCATGTTGACGACCCGCCGCCCGCCGATGCTGCTTTGGAGAATCACCTGTTTGGGATGTTGTCCCGTCACCTCGCCCAGCATGAAGGCTTGCCCACCGCGCTCCCAACTCCGCAGGGTCGCCAGCAGGGCATCGGCCGCATCGGGCGCCGCGAAGGCAAGGAACACGCCCTCGTTGGCCACATACAGCGGGTCGAGGCCCAGCAGTTCGCAGGCGGCGGCTACTTCTTCCGACACTGCGAGCCGTTTTTCCTCTATGTTGATTCCCAGGCCGGTATCGCGGGCCACCTCGTTGAGTACCGTAGCCACGCCGCCCCGGGTAGCGTCGCGCAGCAGGTGAACCGACTCGCCGTATTCGTCGAGCAGTTGTTGTACGATGTGGTTGAAATGGCAGGTATCGCTGACGATGGCAGACTCAAACTCCAGCCCTTCGCGCACGCTCATAATGGCCATGCCGTGCGCTGCAATGGGGCCGCTGACGATGATGCGGTCGCCGGCCTGCACCCGCTTCATGGAGATGTCGGCGCGCGGATGCACCCGCCCTACGCCGGAGGTATTGATGAAAATCTGATCGCCCTTGCCCCGTTCCACCACCTTGGTATCGCCGGTGACGATGCGAACGCCCGCCCCATCTGCTGCCTGCCGAATGCTGAGCAGGATGTCCCAAAAATCGGTCATGGGCAGCCCTTCTTCAATGACGAAAGCCAAAGACAAGTACTCGGCCCGTGCCCCGCACATGGCTATGTCGTTGACCGTGCCGTTGATGGCCAATTCGCCGATGTTGCCGCCGGGGAAAAATATGGGCGACACCACGAAGCTGTCGGTGCTGAAGGCAGTTTTTCCGTTCAGTTCCAGCACCACGCCATCGTGTTTTTGGTCTAACAGCTCATTTTTGAGAATGTCGAAAACGCCGGCTTCCAGGAGCTTGTTGGTGAGCAGGCCGCCGCTGCCGTGGCCGAGGGTGATGATGTCGAAATCCATTTTCGGCATCGGGCAGGAGGCAGATAAAATGCTGGTGTGTCGGGACATGGCGTTGGGTTATGATGGTTGCATTTCTATAGCATTCGAAAAATGGTAGTATGCCGCACATGCGCCCTCGCTGCTCACCATGGGCGCGCCAAGGGGCATTTGCGGGGTGCAGCCTTTGCCGAACTGCGGGCACTCGTGCGGTTTTTTGATGCCTTTGAGCACCAAACCGGCAATACAATCCGGGTTTTCGGGCGCCTTTTCTATGTCAATGCTGAACTTGAGGTGGGCGTCGTATTCCGCGAAAGCGGCCCTGATCTGATAGCCGCTGCGGGGTATGTTGCCGATGCCGCGCCACTCGCGGTCGCCGGTTTCAAAAACCTGCTCAATGACTTCCACTGCATCGGGGTTGCCTTCGGGGCGCACCACGCGGGCGTATTGGTTTTCCAACTTGGCCTCGCCCTGTTCCAACTGCTTGACAGTCATTAAAATACCTTGCAACAAATCTACCGGCTCGAACCCCGTGACGACGATGGGAATGTGGTAGCGCTCCACCAAAGGGTAGTACTCGCCGATGCCCATGATGGTACACACATGCCCGGCGGCCAGAAACCCGTGAATGACGGCGGCTTCGTCTTCCATCACTGCCTCAATGGCGGGCGGCACCAAAACGTGCGAAGCCAGTATGGAGTAATTTTTGATGCCCAAACGCTGGGCGTGTATGACTGAGAGCGCGTTGGCCGGAGCGGTAGTTTCAAAACCCACGGCAAAGAACACGACCTCTTTGTCGGGGTGGTCCTGGGCCAATTTGACGGCCTCCAATGGCGAGTACAAAATGCGCACATCGGCGCCTTGTGCCTTGGCTTCCAGCAAACTACGCTGAGAACCGGGCACGCGCAGCATGTCGCCGTAAGAGCAAAGCATGACGCCTTTTTCGAGGGCCAGATACACCGCTTTGTCTATGAGATGCAGCGGCGTGACGCATACCGGGCAGCCGGGGCCGTGAATCATGTTGACCTGTTCGGGCAGCAGGCGCAGGATGCCGTTTTTGACCAAGCTGTGGGTTTGGCCGCCGCATACCTCCATGATGTTCCAGGGGCGCGTGACGGTTTTGTGTATTTCGTTGAGATACTTTTCTACCAAGGCCGGATCGCGGTATTCGCTCATGAATTTCATACTCGCTTGTTTTTAGTGAGGATGCCAGTGTCAAACTTGTTGCGAAAGTAGGGGTTCAGAGTTGAAAAGCAAAGTGATTTTTGTCAATCGGAGTTTTTGTAGGTTTCTGAAGAGTAAGCAATGCAGCCTCTTTTTGTCATCAACCAAACCATCCATGTAGCGGTTAATAATGGCTTTTAACGATCAAACATGAGCAGCACTTCAACCGATTCCCTCGCCGCGCCCGTTCAGGGTTTTCAGTTCCAACAGTTTTTTATTGCCCAAGACCGCTGCGCCATGAAGGTGGGCACCGACGGCGTGCTGCTGGGCGCCTGGGTAGAAACTGAGGCCGCCCAAAGCATCCTGGATATTGGAACCGGCACGGGCGTCATTGCCGTCATGCTGGCCCAACGCAACGAACACGCGCTGGTTCACGGAGTGGAAATTGACGCCGAGGCCGCTGCTCAAGCTGCCGAAAACATACTGGCTACCCTCTGGGCCGACCGCCTCGAAGCACGCCACTACGCCATACAAGACTACGCCCGCGACACTGAACAACGCTACGACCTCATTGTCAGCAATCCGCCTTTTTTTACCGGCGGGGTGCTGTCGCAAAGCGAAAACAAAACCGGCGTTCGGCACACCGTCAAACTGCCGCACGGCGATCTGCTCAGAGCTACGCAGACCTTGCTCGCTCCGCAGGGCGTGTTTGCAGTGGTGCTGCCCCTGCTCGAAGGGTTGCGTTTTGTAGAAATGGCCCGCAGTTACCGCCTCTACTGCGAGCGCATGACCGAGGTGCGCACCAAAGCCGGCAAGCCTATCAGCCGTTTGTTGCTGCAATTCACCCGCCACATCCCCGATGCCGTCCGAAAAGACGAACTCATCATTCAGGAAGAGGAGACCAATAACTGGACGCCGGCGTACCGGGCGCTCACGAGTGGATTTTATCTGTAAAGAATTTTTTCCCGTCCTTCGTGGTTGTTCCGCCATTCTATAACCAGCCCTTTTGCTGAAATGGACTTGAACTTATTGCACCGGATGATCGAAGAAGGGTATATCAACGTACAGAAACACCCTCATTACGAGTTGTTTATCTACAACTACTCGGCCAAAGCCCAGTACGACTATGTTTGGAACGAGGCAACCAAAACCTGCCGGGGCCTCATCATGGATGCAGAAATGCGCGTGGCTGCGCGGCCATTTGCCAAGTTTTTCAACCTCGAAGAAGCCGATCCGACCGAGATTCCCAACCTGCCCTTCGATGTGTTTGAAAAAATGGACGGATCATTGGGTATTTTGTACCAAGTGGCCGGCGAGTGCTTTATCGCTACCCGTGGTTCGTTTTCCAGCGATCAGGCACACAAGGCCAACGAAATATTGCGCTCGAAATATGCCGCTGCACTGCCTCATATTGACCCGGCCAAAACCTATCTGTTCGAGATCATCTATCCCGGCAACCGCATCGTGGTGGACTACGGCGACCGCGAAGCATTGGTACTCATCGCCGTCATGGATACCGCTACCGGCCAAGACCTGCCTCTGGAAGACATCGGGTTTCCGGTGGTGCGGCAGTATCACGGCATCAAAGACTGGCGCATCCTCAAGGCGATGGAAACCGACAACCACGAGGGCTTTGTCATTCGTTTTCAAAACGGGCAGCGGTACAAAGTGAAATTTGAGGAATACCTGCGCCTGCATCGCATCGTGACGCAGATTTCCAGCGTGAACATTTGGGAGCATCTGGCGGCGGGCATTCCTTTGGACGAGTATCTGGAGCGCGTACCCGACGAGTTTTACCACTGGGTGAAAGCTACCTCTGCCGAGTTGCACAACCGATTTGAAGACATTGAAAATCAATGCAAAGCAGCATTTAAAATCTTCCCGACCAGAAAAGAAAGCGCCGAGTATTTTGCCCGCTGTGCTTACCCGAATGTGCTTTTCAAAATGCTGGACGGGCGGCCTTACCACGACATTATCTGGAAAATGGTGAGGCCGGCGTTTCAAAAAGCGTTTACGGCATCGAAAGAATGAAACAGTTTAAAACTACTCACACCATGAAAAAAGTCATCATCCTGCGCGGGCTGCCGGGCAGCGGAAAATCCACCTTCGCCCGGCAATTACTGGCAGAAACGCCCGGCGCTTACAAACGCATCAACCGAGACGATCTGCGCGCCATGTTCGACAACGGGCACTGGTCGAAAGGCAATGAAAAATTCGTCAAACAAGTGCGCGACCTGCTCATTGTCAGCGCTTTGAGCGAGGGCAAACACGTCATTGTGGACGATACCAACCTGGCGCCGCACAACGAAACCCGCATCCGGGAAGTAGTGCGCGAATACAACCGCACGCACAACGATTCGGTGCAGGTGGAACTGAAAGAAATGGACACGCCGCTCGAAGAGTGCATTGCCCGCGATGCCCTGCGCCCGCAACCCGTAGGCGCGGCCCGCATCCGCGAAATGCACCGGCAGTTTATGGCCGCCGCTCAGGCTTCGTCTATGCAACAGGACGAGTCGTTGCCGCGCGCCATCATCTGCGACCTCGACGGCACCCTGGCTCTGCTCAACGGGCGCAATCCCTTTGATGCAGCGCAGTGCGAAAAGGATGTCCTCAACCGGCCGGTGGCGGAAGTGCTGAAAAGAATGCGCGACGTGGGCTACAAGATTTTGCTGTTGTCGGGCAGGCAGTCGGAGCATCGGCAGCCCACGCTGAACTGGCTGGCCCGGCACGAAATTCCGTTCGATATGCTGGAAATGCGCGCCACGGGAGACGGACGAATGGACGCCGTGATCAAAAAAGAGCTTTTCGATCAGCACATCCGGGGGCGGTTTTACATCGAATTCGTATTGGACGACCGCAATCAGGTGGTGGACTTGTGGCGGCGCGAGCTGGGGCTGTCTTGCTTTCAGGTGAATTATGGGGATTTTTAGAGTAGCCTCGTCTTGGACAAGGCTACTCTAAACTCTATAATGCATGGCAATTATTTTGCCACCACCAGCCTGGCAGGAGGGTATGAACTGCCGGGAAACACGATGTAATACATTCCGGCGCTGTATCGCTCCAAACCCATTTCCAGTATGCCCGTTTGTGTAATGCCCTGCGCTACCGACCTGCCGTTTACATCGGTCAGAAGCCAGTGTACAGGCTTCGCCGGACGGGGAGACAGCACAATGTTTGTGTTGATGCCGGCGGGATTGGGAAAAACAACAACCCGATGATTTTCGCCCGGAGCCGGCTCTTTCGTACCCACCGACAGATTGCCCTCCCCATCGGTGCGGGCGAGCACCGCATGCAAGTTCCATACCGGCGGGCGGAGCTGATTGTAGCCCCACAGCAAAATTTGATCGGGCGCGGCGACGAGTAAATCTTCTGCCCATTCTGTGTTTTTAGCGCCAAAATTTCTCACCCACAGAGGCTCGGCATTTTCGTCTATTTTCAGAAGCATAAAGTCATAAAAGTGGTCAGTCGTGTCGGCCAATATTTCACCAGCCACGAAATAGCCGCCCCCCGGAGCGGGTTTGATACTGTACGGCGTTGCGTAGTTGAATGAGCCGATTACATGAGTTTTAATCCACTGAAAATCGCCGTTTTCATCCAATTTGATAAAAAAAGGTATGCTGCTGAAGATGCCGGGAATTACTGTTGCCCCTGCAAACATAATGCCTCCATCTGCTGTCGGCGCAAGTGCAAAATCCAACGTATATGTATCGTACTCCACGCTCCACAAGATGTTCCCGTCTGAAGCTATTTTTTGGAAATATATTTGTGAATTAATGTCGGTACTTTCGTTAGTGCCTG
The DNA here is from genome assembly GCA_002344975.1 of Saprospiraceae bacterium UBA2329. Lineage (GTDB taxonomy): Bacteria > Bacteroidota > Bacteroidia > Chitinophagales > Saprospiraceae > UBA2329. The sequence goes on from DDUV01000120.1 coordinate 45,716, forward strand.
TAAAAACAAGCTCGCCGCCGGATAACGCAACAGCCTTATAGGGTTTAAAGGCCGATCCTGTAATTTCTTCATACTGCTGCCAGATCACCTCTCCCACATCATTTATTTTGATATAAAATTGATCGCTGCCTCGATTATCGGCATTGGCTGTATAGCCAAACATCACAAAATTTCCATCCGTAGTTGGAACGATGCCGCTCATCCAGGAGCCGTACTGCTCGCCGGCCGGACGAATTTTTCTATGCCAGAGGAGTTGGCCGGCTGTATCTAAGCGGGCAAGGTAAGCATGGCCGTTTGGCAAAATGTACTCTGCGCCCGCCGGCAGGTAATTGCCGACCACAAAACATCCACCGTTGCTCAGAGGCGCCACACCGACAAAAGTATTTCGTCCTTGATCTCCCAAGTCTATGGCATTCAGCCAGATGGTGTTGCCGTTCGGTTCAGTTTTGAGGATCAATCCGTCAAAACTCGTCCGGTCGCTGTAACTCATTGTTTCTCCAACCAGCAGAACAGTTCCATCGGCAGCTTGGGCCATTTCGCCACCAAAAGTGAAATTGCGGGCGCCGAAAAGTTTCATTTCCGGCGGATAGTTATTGTACTCGTCCACTTCGACGGGAAAAGATTGAGAATAGTTGAGAAACCCGGAAGCCACAGGAAATGGGCCGGCATCGTCTAAATATGCTTTTGCGTCCACTTTAAAAATACTGCCGGCACCGGCTTCGGGGGGCGTATCGGCATAGGGCTGTATAGAAAACCGGAACATGGCGTCGGCTTCCGCAGCAGAATCGGGGACGAGATGGAGGCTGTCCATTACCACATGTACAAGCCCGTTGTCTGCGCGGGTAATGACAGCAGGTCTATTGGAAGCTATGGGGCGCAAAGATGTAACGTCCAGCGTTGGACTGAATGTCAAATGAAACGAGACTTTTTGAACTGTATGGGGCAGTCGGTTGCGGACTCTGGCAGTAAATTCAAGCGGGCGGAGGTCATTGTGCAAATTGTAAAACCCTAATCCAAGTACTGCTTCGGCAATTTTATCGGGCACCCCCGTGGTGTTGGCAGGCATAACGGCCGATATTTCGGGCGCAGCATCGTCATACCGCCAGGAATTCAGATACCCCACTGAATACAGGCCGTTGTTTCCCTGCCCACAGCCTTCCACCGAAGCGGCAGGGTAGCTTTCGGAGGGATAGCCAGGCGCCTGGCGCAATTCGACCCGCCAGGTACGCCCGTCTGCCGGAAAAGTAAGCGTGTGCATCGGCTCGCCTTCCGGCAAGTTGACCGCTGTCCAATTTGCAGCAAGCAACCCGTCGGCCATTACCCTGTAAAAAGTTTCCGCGCCTGCGCCGCCGCCGCCGCGATTGAATAAATCGAAACGGACATTGTCGCCGTCGCAACGCCCTTCAACGATGTATCGCGGCCCGCTCCAGCCGGGGGCACATTCCGCAGGAACAATTTCGGCCACAACAGGATGAGAAGCCCCAAGCCGCGCGTTGCAATCGAGTTGCGCCCAAATTTCAAAGGTTTGAGACTGCAAGCCCTGCATAGGCGGCACAGCAAACTCTATGCTGCCGCCGTTTTGTATGAAGGGCGCGGAAGCCGAAACCACCTGCAATGCCGGGTGAAGCCGCACCTGGAGCAGCAAGTCTCCAGACTCGCCCACTCCCCTGTTGGTAATCGTCACAAAAAAGCGGCTGGTATCGCAGCGCACCAAGTCCGGCTGAGTAATGCCCACCTCGGTAAGCGGGCAGCCGCCGTCGTTTTGGTAGGCTGTAAAAGTGAGATTGGCCGAAGGATGGGCGCTGTTACTTTCAATGGTTTGAACGTTGTTGCACAAAGACCAGGCAGACTCGTCGGGCGCCCGAACCGTGAACTCCGTAACCGCATCTTCAGTGTGGAAGGTAAAGTTTCCCTCGGCATCCGTTATCAGGATATGAGCAGAATGGTTCTCTGCGCGAACGAACCAGCCCACAGCGGGCGGCTCATCTGCATCGGCCACACAATTGCCGTTGAGGTCAATGACCACCTTTCCATCCACTCGCCAGAGGCGGGCATTGCCGTCGGCTTCTGCCCGCAACAGCCATGCGGACGAGGCAGCGCTGCCTCCACCCGCCGGCGTATTGGAGAGACCGGCAAGCAAAAATTGGCCGTCAGGCAGGGCTGCCCCTGTAAAAATCCTTTCGCGGGAGGTGCTTTCTCCGTAGTATCTGCGCCATACTTCCAATCCATCGGCGGTGACGCGCATGGCAAAACCGTTGATATCGGCATTACCCGAAGTGGACAAAGCATTTCCACAAATCATCCAGCCGCCATCGGGCAGAGCATACAATGCGTACGGAAACTCCCTCCAACCCGCGCTGCCGTATATTTTTTGTTCCAACAAAACGCCCTCTGCTGAAAAATGCAACAGTGCCACCTCTTCCGCAAAGGTCTGGTAAGGATTTGCCATCCAGATACTTTCATCGGGCATAAAAACCATACCCAAAGGTTCGGAGAAAAATTCACCGCTTACAGGCATGTTGTAATCTCGTTCCTCAAAGCCTGTGTCGTATGTTTTCTGCCAAATAAGATTACCGGCAGGGTCTATTTTTCTGATAAAAATGCCCTTGAACCCCGCGCCGATGTCATTGGCCCGCCCCAACAACAAAAAGTTGCCGTCGGCAGTAGGAAATATGCGTTTGGCGTATGTCTGACTTCTCACATCTATCGGCTTGCGCCATTGAAGAATACCGTTGCTGTTGACCAACATGAGCAGTCCGCTATCGGAGGTGCCGGTGTTGTCTTGCCAGCCTGCCAGTAAAAGCTGATTGCCGCTCGGCGCCACGTCAAACAAAGCGGTGGTATTGGCATAAGTGCGCTTCCAGAGTTCATTGCCCTCCGCATCCGTTTTAATGAGCAGCGCCACCGCCCCGCTTTGCCCGGCGATGAGCAGGCTGCCGTCGGCGAGTTGGGTAAGGCCGTGACCATAGCTGTTGGCTCCGGAGATATAACTTTTTTCCCAGACGACATCACCGACAGGATTGATTTTCAGCAATTTGACCATGCTGTTGGCGCCCCCGGAGGAGCCAAGCAGAAAATAGTTGCCGTCGGGGGCAGGCACGACTTGCTGAATAAGGCCGTTCCCGAAAAAAAGTTGTCCCGGCTGGGATAATGCAATACTTCCCCAAAACAGAAGGCATAGCGACCAGATGCGATTCATGGCTAAACAGGATTTAAAGGTTCAGAGTAAAACAATATCTGCGGGAAAATTAAAAAACACTCTTGATATACGGCTACATTATTTTCTAAAAAAACCAGATTGCGCCATTATATTTACGCGCAAAATCCATTTGTTATGAAAAAACTATTTACAGCCACCCTTCCTGCCATCGCAGTTTTTCTTCTTTCCACGCTTGCCGCTTCGGGCCAATGGACGGAAATACCTACTCCCTCAGGCCCCTACATTTCAGGAGACATGGAGGTACTAAACGGAAAGGTATATACTTCACACCATTCAGATTTCAAGTTAAAATGCTTGCGTACAGATGATTACATCCACTGGTCGCTATTAGCCGACTTACCGGTCAATTCCGAGTACGGACTATCTCAAGTCATTGTAAGCGACCAACAACTCTACCTATTCAGCCACAGCAGATCACAACAGACAGCCTCCGCTTGGACAAGCGATGATGAAGGACAAAATTGGCAGTCACTTCATTTGCCTTCGCCAAAACCTTATTTTTTCATTCCTTTTGACGACGCACTGGTAACCGCATCAAAATATACCGTTCAACACAGTGCCGACAACGGATTGCACTGGGAACAGGTTTTGACGCTATCCGATAGCATTTGGGACATCAAGCGCTTAGACGATCAGACGGTGCTGCTCATTACCGTCAGCAACCTCTATCGTTCTGCCGATCAAGGACTTACATGGGAAGCATTGTCTTCGCCTTTCGATGCTTCCGGCATGGATTATCCTTATATTTATCTTTACTCAACTCAACCGGGCGTGTTCGCCGAACTAGATAACGACCATGTTTCTACGCTATATCGCTCCTATGACAACGGGACATCATGGACGCAGGTCTCTATCCCATACGAATTATACGACACAAAAGTCCGGGACTTGCATACAGTGGGCAACAAGCTGTGGGGAATATTTTCGGGCGGCGCCGCTGCTTCTGATGACGGCGGAGAGACATGGGAATACCGTTTGGCGCCACATGGCACGAGCCAATTTTCGAGTTATGGCGATACGTTGTTTGCCGGCTGCTCGTATGGTTTTTTTAAGTCTTACGATCAGGGGCAGTCTTGGTTGTCGGGGAATTTGCACGATCAGGAACTCGGTATCGGCGAATTGTCCGTCTCAATTACAGCCATGCACTCTCATCAGGGCAAATTGTACCTCTCGTCCGACAGGGGGCTGTTTTCTACTATAAATGATGGTATTGAATGGCGATTGCACACCAACCACGGGCCTTTTTCTCATTTTTTCCAACAGGGCGACACCCTTGCATTTTTGGGTCGGGGGCTTCGGCGCTCTTTCGACGGAGGAAACTCCTGGCACCATATCATCAATGAAGATTTTCTGAACCCCCTCTTCGGTAACTACAATTTTGCACGGGTCAACGAGCATTTATTTTCACTCGCCTGGTTCGACGATTTCGTTTACCGATCTGCCGATTTCGGAGCTACCTGGGAAGCATTTCCGACGCCCTCCCTTAGTACAGAACATATAGCCGGCAGCCGGCATGCACTGTATGTGAACGGGTGGGGCGGTGTTTATACCTCTGTCAATCTGGGGCAAAATTTTCAACTCATCAATAGCGGGCTGGGAAACAGTCCGAGGGTGGACGGCGTGTGGAATACCGGCGATCATGTATTCTTGTCGGCAAACTATCAACTTTGGAAGCGAGACGGCGATCAATGGCTGCCTGCCAGCGTCGGCTTGTACAACGAAACAGGAGATATTCCCTATATTTTCAATATTGTCGGAGATACCGACAACGCTTTACTGGCCGGAAAAAACCATGCGCTTCAACCTGAGCTGTATTTGAGCCGAAACGGAGGCGCCTTCTGGGAGGGAAACTTGGCAGAAGGACTGCCTTTATTCAATATTCACTCCGATTTTTCTGCCATTCTTCACAATAATGTTATTTATGCCGCCGGAAGCCCATCCAGTGTATTCGACCACCACATCTGGAAGCGCTCTGTTTCCGTGACGGCCAAAGAACCCATAAAGCCGGCTGCTTTTAATTTATTCCCCAATCCGGCTCAGGACATAACCTGGCTGACGCTTGACGACGTAACGAGCATTCAGGGGCGCATTTTGTTGCACGATTTCACAGGGCGCCTCGTCGGGCAGTACGAATCAACGGGTGAATCCATAGTAAAGATTCCGCTACACTCATTGTCTCCCGGCATGTACAGTGTTTCTCTGCTCGCCGCCAACGGCCGGATCATACAAGCCAAATTGGTGGTATTTTGAAAACAGCCGATGCAGTGCAAAGGAAAGCATCGCAACATTCGTAAAAAGGCAGGCGGAAGTCTGCCTTTTTCCTTTCCCGTTTGTTTATCTGCCGTTTTTTTCTGAACGTTGCAGTCAAACCATTTCCATTATGAAAAAGTACCTCCTTTCCATCTGTCTTATTTTCATGTTTGCCGCCTCCGCAAGCGCTCAGGTGCGCGTAGAACCGCCTTTTTGGTGGACGGGCATGAAAACCCCGGCTCTGCAACTCATGGTGCATGCGCCCAAAATTGCCGAATGGCATCCCTCCATCAGCTATCCGGGGCTGCGCGTAGAGCGCGTCGTTCGCACCGAAAACCCCAACTATGTGTTCATTGACCTGCTCTTGCTGGACGATGTGAAACCCGGCAAATTCAACATCGAATTTAAAAAAGACGGTAAGCTCATGCACCGGCAGCCTTACGAACTGCTCCAACGCGATGCCGGAGCCTCCGAACGGCCCGGCTTCAACCCCTCCGATGTGATGTACCTCATTACGCCCGACCGCTTCGTCAACGGCGACCCCTCCAACGACAACGTGACAGGCATGCGCGAAAAGGCCAACCGCAGCAACAAAGGCGGCAGGCACGGCGGCGATATTGCCGGGCTGCTCAAGAGTTTAGACTATATTCACGACATGGGTTTTACTGCGATATGGGTCAATCCTGTGCTCGAAAACGACATGCAGACGTATTCATACCACGGCTATTCCACCACCGATTTTTACAAAGTGGACCCCCGCTTCGGCAGCAATGAAGACTACCGCAAACTCAGCCTTGCAGCGCAGGCCAAAGGCGTGAAAATGATTATGGATATGATCGTGAACCACTGCGGCTCGGAACACTGGTGGATGCGCGACCTGCCCGCCGCCGACTGGCTCAACTACCAAAGCGGGTTTGTAGGAACCAACCACCGCAAATCCGTCATCCAGGACCCTTACGTCAGCACCGAAGACCGCCGCCGTTTTGTTGACGGCTGGTTTGTCCCCACCATGCCCGACCTCAACCAGCGCAACCAGTTGATGGCTACCTATCTCATTCAGAACACAATATGGTGGGTGGAATACGCCGCTCTCAACGGCATCCGAATGGACACCTACCCGTATCCCGATAAAAATTTCATGAGCGACTGGAGTTGCGCCGTCATGCGCGAGTACCCCAACCTCAACATTGTGGGTGAAGAATGGACCGAAAACCCCGCCTGGGTGGCTTACTGGCAAGGCGGAAAAAAGAATCCCGACGGCTACTCTTCCTGCCTGCCCTCTCTGATGGACTTCCCGCTACAGGGCGCGCTGCGCAAGGGCCTCACCGAACGCGACGGCTGGAACGAGGGACTCATGCGCCTGTACGAAACCCTGGCCAACGACTTCCTTTACGCCGATCCCTCGCAGTTTGTCATCTTCCCCGACAACCACGACATGAGCCGCTTTTTCAGCCAGATGAACGAAGATTTCGACCTGTTCAAAATGGGCATGGCCTACACCTACACCATGCGCGGCATCCCACAGATATATTACGGCACCGAAATACTGATGAAAAACCCCGGCACAGACGATCATGGCATCATTCGCAGCGATTTTCCCGGCGGCTGGGTCGGCGATCAGGTGAACGCCATTACCGGCGACGGGCTGAGCGCACAGCAAAAAGAAGCGCAGGATTATTTGCGCAAGTTGGGCCAATGGCGCCGGCAGGCCGAGGTCATCCATCGGGGCAAGCTCATGCACTTCCTGCCCGAAAACGGCGCGTATGTCTATTTCAGATACACCGAAAAACAGCGCGTAATGGTCATTCTGAACAAAAACGACCAGCAAAGGCAGTTGGGCCTGGAGCGCTTTTCGGAGATGATCGGCACGGCGCGCAACGGCAAAAACGTGACCGACGGCAAAACCTATTCATTAAAAAATGCACTGGAATTGCCTGCCAAAACCGCGCTTATACTGGAGTTGGAATGAGCCGGCAATGACACGCCAAGTTACTGTCTGAAAAAAAAGAGGCGAAAACTTTGCGTATCATACAGGTCTTAGCTTTCTTTGCACCAAATTTTTAACAATCCTAAAGCAGATTGAGTATGTCAAACATTGCAGAAAGAGTAACGAAAATCATCGTTGACAAGTTGGGCGTTGACGAATCGGAAGTAACCCCCGAAGCGAGCTTCATCAACGATCTGGGCGCCGATTCATTGGATACGGTAGAACTGATCATGGAGTTCGAGAAGGAATTCAACGTTTCCATTCCCGACGATCAGGCCGAAACCATCCAAACGGTCGGATTGGCTATCGAATATCTGGAGGCCAACGCCGCCTAGTAATTTCGAGCCGGAAAGTCAGGCACACGGCGCCCGCAAAGCATACTTTCAGAGTTGATTTTGCGGGCGTCAGTTTTTAGTTGATTTTCTTTTTTGCAAAATCATTGCGGCACTGCCCTCATTGCTTCAGCAGCAGTTTTTACCATAGGACACGTTCTGAAACAATGGTTCGGCAGGCCATAAATTTTGTGCAGCTATTATGAAGCGAGTTGTCGTTACGGGTATAGGCGCCCTTACGCCCATCGGAAACAGCATCGAAGCGTATCTCAGTGGTTTGCAAAACGGCGTCAGCGGCGCCAATCTCATCACTCATTTCGACGCCACCCATTTCAAAACCAAGTTTGCCTGCGAGGTCAAAAACTTCAATATCGAAGACATTGTGGACCGCAAGGAGGCTCGCAAAATGGACGTTTTCAGCCATTATGCTACCGCCGCCTCCGACGAAGCCGTGGCTATGGCCAAGCTCCCCGAACAAATTGAACAGCTCGACCGCGACCGCATCGGAGTCATCTGGGCTTCGGGCATCGGCGGTTTAGGCTCTTTGGAAAAAGAAATACACGATTACGCATTGGGCGGCTTCATTCCCCGCTACAATCCGTTCATGATTCCTAAAATGATTCCCGACATTGCCGCCGGCTATATCTCTATAAAGTATGGATTCCGGGGCATCAATTACGCCACCGTTTCGGCTTGCGCATCTTCCACTCATGCCGTCATGGCTGCCTTCGACGCCATTCGCGTAGGGCGCAACGACGTCATTGTGTGCGGCGGCTCCGAAGCGGCTGTCATTCAGGCCGGCATGGGCGGTTTCAATGCCATGAAGGCCCTCTCTACCCGCAACGACGACTACCTCACCGCATCGCGCCCCTTCGATTTGGACCGCGACGGTTTTGTACTCGGCGAAGGCGCCGGCGGCTTGGTACTCGAAGACTTAGAGCACGCCCTGCGCAGAGGCGCTACCATTTATGCAGAGGTGATGGGCGCAGGCGCTACGGCCGATGCGCACCACATTACGGCCCCGCACCCCGAAGGTTTGGGCGCCACCAACGTAATGAGAATGGCATTAGCCGACGCCGGCATGACCCCCGACGATATTGACTACATCAACGTACATGGCACCTCCACGCCCTTAGGCGATATTGCCGAGGTGAAAGCCATTCAGCAGGTATTCGGCGAGCATGCGTACAAGCTCAACATCAGCTCTACCAAGTCCATGACCGGGCACCTGCTCGGCGCGGCGGGGGCCATTGAAGCCATTGCCTGCATTCTGGCCATTCAGCACCAATTTGTGCCTCCTACCATCAATCACTTCACGGATGACCCCGGGTTGGATTCTGCGCTGAACTTTACCTTCAACCAGATGCAACACCGCGAAGTAAAAGCCGCACTGAGTAATACCTTCGGATTTGGCGGGCACAATGCCTCCGTCATTTTCAAAGCTTATGAGGGATGATTTTGACCACTATTTAATTCGGAGCCGACTTGAAATTCGTATTGCGCCTCTACAATCGCTTCTTAGCTCCCGACCGCGAGCTGGCGGCCAGGCTTAGGCCCCTGCTGGGCTATACGCCGGCCAATCTGGCTGTTTTCAAGCTGGCTTTTTCTCATAAATCATCCTCTACCGAGAAGTCGCAATACAGCAACAACGAGCGGCTCGAATTTTTGGGCGACGCCGTATTAGGCACCATTATTGCCGAATATCTGTTTAAAAAATACCCCGGCAGCGATGAGGGCTTCCTCACCAAGATGCGCTCCAAAATCGTCAAACGCCAGTCGCTCAATCTGATAGCCGACAAAATGGGTTTGGATGAGATACTGGCCGAGTACAACAATACCCGCCTCAGCCGTTCCATGCTCGGCAATGCCCTCGAAGCATTGGTGGGCGCCATTTACATGGAACGAGGCTATGTGGCCACCCGAAATTTTGTGATCCGAAAAATGCTTATGAACCATGTGAATGTGCATGAATTGGAGCATTATGACGACAATTACAAAAGCCAACTGCTGGAATGGTGCCAGAAAAACGGCCAAACCGTGACCTACAAACTGCTGGCCCGATACAAATTTGAAAAACGCGACCGCTTCAAAGTGGCCGTTATGGTGGACGGGCAAAAGGTCTCTACTGCCGACGATTTTAACAAAAAAAGCGCCGAACAGATGGCATCCGAACGCGCCTTGGTCACTTTGGGGCTGCTCAGCGAAGAAGACATCGAACACCACAACGACGATTGACCTCGCGCATGAACCACACTATGGAAAGCTGGGAATTTGAATTTGAGTGGCTGCGTGTGCGCACCTTCGTCAAGGATGCCTTTCAACGCGACACACTTCCCGACCTCAACGGCATGTTGTTCATCATTGGTATGCAGGAGTTGGGCCGCTGGAAAAAGAGCTTTTCCAAAGAGGAAAAACAAGACCTGATGCACATTGCCGTTTGCCGACTGCTCAGCTACGACGGGCACTACGAGTTCATTGGTCGGGATGCCGACGGCTGGCCGCATTGGAAACCGCTGAAACCGGTGCCGCCAAGACCACTGGAGGAGCAGGAGCAGTTGCTCAAAGAGCACGTCATTCGGTACATCAGAGAGCAAGAGTCTGAAAATGGAACAGACATATCGGGCTGAGGGAAATGTTGCGCCAGGGACAGAAACGGAATGGCGGCGTGTCGAGGATAGAGCTGTTAGCTTTAGCACTGCAATAGCCGGATAAAGCTAACAGCTCTGCGAAGTAGCCGCCATGCAGTGGATGGCCCCTGCCGGCAGGCACGGCGCCCGCCCGAATGACAGTACTTGTGGCGGGGGCGCCCCAATAAAAGCCTCTCAATTTTAGGTATTAAATCACAAAACCATGAAATACATACTCTTCATTATCAGCGCATTCATACTGGCGTCTTGCGGCGACGGCAATCGCTACGCCCTCATCGAAACCGAGTACGGCAACATGAAAGTGATGCTGTACAACACGACGCCCAAGCACCGCGACAACTTCGTCAAATTGGCCAAAGAAGGCTACTATGATGATTTGCTCTTCCATCGCATCATTCCCAACTTTATGATTCAGGGCGGCGACCCCGACTCCCGCAATGCCGCTCCGGGCGCTATGTTGGGCATGGGCGGCCCCGGCTATCAGATTGATGCAGAGATCGGCTCGCCCCATTTGAAAGGCGCGCTGGCTGCCGCCCGCGACCAAAATCCTGAAAAACGCTCTTCCGGCTCGCAATTTTACATTGTACAAGGTCAGCGCGTTGACGACAACGTGCTCAATGGATTGGAGCAGCAAAAAGGCATCCGGTACAGCCCCGAACAACGCCAACTGTACCGCGAAATCGGCGGCGCACCTTTTTTAGATGGCGATTACACTGTTTTTGGCGAGGTGGTAGAAGGCTTGGATGTGCTCGATAAAATAGCCGCCGTGCCCACCGCACCCGGCGACCGCCCCTTGCAGGATGTAAAAATGAAAGTGAAATTGGTCAGAAAATGATAAACAACATGTCTTCTAAAACATTGCTTTTCGCGGCAGTGGCGGCCATCGCGCTGGCATCCGGTTGCTCGCGGCCCATCGCGCAGTTTTCTTACGACGGAGGCGGCAAAGCGCCTTCCTCCATTCGTTTTGAAAACAAATCTCAAAAAGCTACCGCCTACGAGTGGAGCTTCGGCGACGGCAAAACCTCTACCGAGGCCGAGCCTGTACACCGCTACTCCGCTTCCGGCACTTATTCAGTCATTCTCAAAGCCTCCGACGGCAAAAAACATCGCATGATGGAACAAAAAATCAACATTGAAGCGCCCGACGGCTGCCTCGTAGAAATTGAAACTTCTTTCGGCACCATGCTGGCTCGCCTCTCCGACGCCACGCCCAAGCACCGCGATAATTTTCTCAAACTCGCCGAACAGGGCTACTATGACAACTTGTTGTTTCACAGGGTCATTGAGGGTTTTATGATTCAGGGCGGCGACCCCGAATCTAAAGGTGCTGCACCCAATACAGCCTTAGGCCGCGGCGGACCGGGCTATACCATTCCGGCAGAGTTTGTGGACTCGCTGGTACACATCAAAGGCGCGCTGGCGGCTGCCCGCATGGGAGATCAGGCCAACCCGACCAAGGCTTCTTCCGGCTCGCAGTTCTACATCGTGCAGGGCCGTGCCACCGATGAAAATACCCTCAACCGCTTAGAGGCACAAAAAAATACGCGCTACTCTTCCGAGCAACGCAATGCCTACACGACGCAGGGCGGCACGCCGTTCTTAGACAGAGACTACACCGTTTTCGGCTACCTCATTGACGGCTTCGATGTACTCGACCGCATCGCCGCTACGCCTACGCAGCCCGGCGACCGCCCCCGCGAGGATGTGTGGATGAAGGTGAGGGTGATAAAGTAAGAAGGGGCCATCCTAACTAAAAATGCCGACTACACAACGAAGCGTAGCCGGCATTTTTATTTTTCTACTCCCGGTTATTGTCTCCCCTTGTGCGGGCCGGGGCCGGGCCGCTGCGGGCGATTTTCATTCATGCGCGCTTTGGCCCGTCCTTTCATTTGCTCCTTCTGAACGAGGTATTTCACATACTGCTCTTCGGTGAGGACTTCCTTCATCCGCTTTTCGTGTGCAGCCTCCATCTCCTTCATGGCTGCCTGGCGACGCTCGCGCTCTTTCTGAGCTTCCAACTGCTGGGCCTCCACTTTTTTGGCCTGTTCCTGATTGATTTCCAGTACCTGTTTGTACTGTTTCTCATCCAAACCTAATGATTCCTTCATTCGGTCGGTATGCTTCTGTGCGCGTTCAGCAGCGCTCAGACGGGGCTTGCCATCTCCGGGTTTACCGGGAGGCGGGCCGGGCTGTGCTGATAATGCAGCGCTGAACAATAATGCCATCCCCAGCAGGGCGACCTGAATGGATTGCTTCATCTTTCTCATGTCAATTAGTTATTTGATTCGAGCATAAGACCGAAACATTCCACTCAGGATTAACCCGCCTTCGTTAATTAGTGTTAACTCTGTTGAATAACACGCTAACAGCTATTGGCTATTGGCCAGAAGCCCATGAAAACCGTCAATAGATATGTTAACGCCTTACATCTTCACCACCTTCAGGCGCTTCAACTCCACATCGCCGTAACGCAAACGGATGAAATACACACCCGCCGGATACGCTGCAAAATCAAGCGGTTGCCGTTTCACCTCGCGGGGCAGTACCATGCGTTGCAATTGCATACCGTTGGCCGCAATGATGTCCAAAGTCACGTCTCCGTTGAAGGTTTCAAACAATTCCAGCATGGCCTCGCCGCTCACCGGGTTGGGATACAGCAGCACCAATTTGGAATCGCCCAACAAAATGAGCTCCTCCACATTGGAGTAGCCGGTATCGCCCAAAGTGGAGACATACTTGATGCGATAGTAATTTCTGCCGGCTTTGGGCCGTGTGTCCACAAACCGGAACAGCTTTTGCCCGGCGGTGATTCTGTGGTAATTTCGGAGTTCTCCCAGCACATCATACCCAACGCCGTCTGCCGAACGCTCAATGACGTACAAATGCTCCGGCTCGTTTTCGGGCAGTTCCCATTCGATTTGCACCTCGCGGGCCGAGTTGATTTCGGCGTTGATAACCAAGCCATTGCCGCAATAGATGGGGCTATTGGTGACGGTTATGGTACGCGAGTTGGTAGCCGTGCAGCCGTTTTGTGTAACGGTAAGCGTGACAATAAAGGTGCCGAATGAAGTAAAATTGACCGTAGCCGACGGCCCCACAGCCACCGCAGGCACTACGCCCCCAGGTCCAAAGGTCCACTGAATCAAGGCGCCCGGCGCTGTGCCGGTAGCCGTAAATGTAGCCGATTGCCCCAGGCATACGACCTCCGGACCGTTGATGTTGGCCACAGAAATGTTGCCCACTTCTACAAACACCACATTGGATTCTAAGAACGGCCCGCAATCATCGCGGCGGGCACAGCGAGCAAAGTAAGCGCTGCGGGAAAGCGGCCCCGACTGATAGAAGGGTGAGTTGCTGTTGGGCATGATCTCCCAAAAACCGTTATCGAACGCCCCGCCGACATAGCTGCGCATCCACATATACTCGAACGGCACCACATCTGTGCCGCCGGAAGGCAGGGTTACGTTCACAAACGGCGCAGGCACATTGCCCGGCCCGCAAAGGAATTGATAAGCCGGGCCTATCGTACCTGCATTGGTAATATTGATGCAAGGCGGCACAAAACCCGCGTCCCAGCTCAAATCCACCACCCCCGGAGGCACTATGAAATATGGCGTCATAAACATCACCGGGTCCATATCGCTGTCGCGGTTGTCGTTATTACCGGCGTTGGCCACAGTGGGCGTCAGGTCGCTTCCGCCCGGCAGGATGAAAGTGAGTTTGTACTCGCCCGGAGGCAGATTGAAGAAATAGATGCCGTTGCCATTGGTCACCGTGGTATCGGCGTAGGGGTCATTTTCCTGCGTACCGGAAACAATCACCGTTACGCCGGGAATGCCGGGTTCGCCGGGGTCTTGTATGCCGTTTTGATTATCGTCGCGCCACACAAAATCGCCTACGCCGGAAGCTCCGGGCAGCACGCGGGTACAGGTGGAGGTGCAGCCGTTGGCATCCGTCACCGTTACCGAATAAGTGCCCGGCGCGAGGTTGGCCGGGTTGGCCGAGGTAGAACCGTTGCTCCAGAGGAAACTATAAGGCCCCGTGCCGCCGCTGACCAATACGCTCAGTCCGCCGTCATTGCCCTGCACTACATAGTTGGCAATTTCCACGCTGCAAGAGGGGCTGTTCAGTGCGGTCAGGGTTTGTGAGATGGTAGCGGTACAGCCTCTCGAATCGGTGACGGTCACGGTGTAAGTGCCTGCCTGAACATTGAGCAAACCGGCGCCCGATACGCCATTGCTCCAGGTGAAACTGTATGGGGGCGTTCCGCCAGTAGCGGATGCTGTCAATGCGCCGGTAGCCGCACCGGTACAGGGCTGTTGCAAGACCTGAATAGCAGGCACAATAGCCTGTGGCTGAGACAGTACGATAGAGACCGAGGCCGTGCAGCCATTGGCATCCGTGGCAGTGACGGAGTAAGTACCCGCAGGCAGTCCGTTTCGTACCGAGCCGGTCATGCCGTTGCTCCAAAGGTAAGAATACGGCCCCACCCCACCGGTAGCCGTAGCCGTAGCTGTGCCGGTAGATGCACCCGCGCAGGCAGGGCCGGTTCCGTTGATGGCCACTGTGAACGATGCCGGCTGCGTAATCTGTACGGTGGTAGTAGCGGTACAATTATTTACATCAAAAACAGTGACCGTGTATGTCCCCGCTGCCAGAGCCGACAAGGTGGGGCCTGCCTGATTGTTGCTCCACAAATATTCATAAGGCGCGGTGCCACCGGTAGCCGTGGCGATGGCCGTGCCGTTGTTGATGCCGGCGCAGGATATATTGCCCGCTGAGGCGGAAACCTGCAAGAGCGGCGGTTGTTGGATGGTAGTTTGTACATTCAAAACACAGCCGTTGGCATCGGTTACAATGGCCGAATATACTCCGGCACTCAGATTGGCAGCCTCCGGGCCGGTTGTGCCGTTGCTCCACAGGTAGGTATAGGGCGTGTTGCCGCCTTCAGCTAAAATGAGGGCGCTGCCGCTATTGTCGCCAAAGCAGAGCAGATCGCGCGGGGTAATACTTGCCGTAAAATCATCCACCACACGAATGCCGATCTCCGCGCTTGATGTGCATCCATTCAGGTCGGTTACGGTCACAGAGTAAACGCCCGTACCCAAGCCGCCCACTGCTTCGGAGTTGGCGCCGGTATTCCACAAGAAAGTGTAAGGCCCGGTACCGCCCGTAACGATGACCCCCGCCGTGCCTGCATTCGACTCCCCACAAACGATTTCTGCGCCGGTAATGGTCACTTGCAATGCCTGTAACTGTGTGATCGTAAAAGATGCCGTAGCCGTACAGCCATTCATATCGGTCACTGTTACGCTGTATGTGCCGGCAGGTTGGTTGGGAATGGCCTGCGTAGTAGCGCCGGTGCTCCACAAATAGGAATAAGCAGGCGTGCCGCCGACGGGCTGCGCCGTAAGGGTCGCATCCGCTGCTCCGGGGCAGAGTTGCAAAGCGCTCGAGTTGATGGTCACCGCCAATGCCGGCGGCTGCGAAATGATGGCAGTTTGAGTGGCTGAGCAGCCGTTGAAATCCGTAACCGTAACCATGTAAAAACCCGCCGCCAGATTGGCATTCACCGGTCCTTGCACGCCATTGCTCCACGCATAAGTGTAAGGTGGCATGCCGCCGCTGCCCGAAGCAATGGCGCTACCAGTATTGCCTCCGAAACACAGCACCGCTTGCCGGGTGATGTTCACCGTCACATTCACCACCGTGATGTTGACGCTGCCCGTGCCCACGCACTGGTTGGCATCAGTGGCGGTCACCGTATAGGTGCCGGTAGTGAGGCCGCTTACATTGGGGCCGTTCGCGCCGGTACTCCAACTGAAGCTGTAGGGAGGGGTTCCGTTATTGGCGAAAGCCGTCGCCGTGCCGGTATTGCCCAAGCCACACACAATGGGATTGGCGTTTACGCCCACCACCGGGTTCGGAGCCTGTTGGATATTGGCGCTTGCAAATGCCTGACAACCATTGGCATCCGTTACCGTCACCGAGTATTGGCCGGCAGGCAAACCTGTAATAGCAGGACCCGTCCCCGTCGTACTCCACACGAAATTGAAGGGAGGCGTGCCGCCCGTAGCGGTGGCGGTGGCGGAGCCGGTGAAGGTTCCTGCGCACACCCGAGGCGAAGCGGTAATGTTGACAAAGACCAGCGGAGGCTGTGTGATTGTGACCGAACCATTGGCCGTACATCCGCCGACGCCCGTCACCGTTACAGAATAAGTACCCGGCGACAAATTGGAAATGATGGAAGTGCCGGTCACGCCGTTGCTCCATTGGTAGGTAAACGGCGGCGCGCCCTGCGTGACTACTACCGAAGCCGTGCCGTTGTTGGCTCCGCAGGTAGTGGCATTAGTGGACTGCATGGCAATGGTGAATACTGGCGCTGCCGGAACAACAGCCGTAGCAATAGCCGTACAGTTCAGCGCGTCTGTTACCGTTACGCTGTAAGTGCCGGGCGCGAGGTTGTTGCGCACTTGCCCGCCGCCGCCTATGCTCCACGAGTAGGTGTATGGCGGCACGCCACCCGATGGATTGGCCGTCACGCTGCCGTTGTTCACTCCCGGACAGGTAGGCGGAACCGGTACTGCGCCCACCATCAGGTTGGACAAAGGCGCCAGCGTAACCGATTGTGTGACAATACAGTTATTCAAATCCCGAACCGTCACGGTGTAAGTGCCCGGCCCCAGATTGTTGCGCGTCGGGCCTAATGCACCGTTGTTCCATTGGTAAGTATAGGGGGGAGTTCCACCGGTGGCCGTAGCCGTGACGCTGCCGTTGTTGAGGCCGGTACAGGTAGGGTTCGTTGGGGTGATGGCAGCGATCAGTGGCGGCGGCGAAGTCACGGTAGCTGTGGCCGTCACCGAGCAACCCCGCGTATCGGTCACCGTTACAGTATAGGTTCCGGCAGCTAGATTGCTGATGGTCGGCCCCTGCAAACCATTGCTCCACTGAAAAGTATAAGGCGGCAAACCGCCCGTAGCAGTTGCCTGTACCTGCCCCGTATTCACATTGGGGCAAATCAGATTGGTGGCCTGCACGTTTAGATTGATAGATCCTGCCGAGATTTTTACACATTCCACTATGCCGCACCACTCTGTATCAACTACCGTAACGCAATAAGTGCCCGGCGTTGTCACCGTGAGCGTCTGACCGAGAATCATGCCGTCCCAGGTGTAGGTATAAGGGCCGGTCCCACCCGATCCTACAGCAAATAATGTTACCGGCAGGCGGCAGGTATCGCCCGAAATGTTGGCCAGCACCTGCGTGGGCTGGTCCACGGTGATGTTTTGCGATACCACCCCGTTGGCCCCGGTGACGGTGACACCGTAAGTACCCGCCGGAATATCAGAGATGGTCTGAGTTGCAGCGCCCGTACTCCATTGGTAAGAGTACGGCCCGATACCGCCGATGGGCGTCACGGTAACGGCCCCGGTGGCAAGCCCGAAGCAAGTAGGCTCCGTAACGGAAAAGCTAAGAATAAACTGGGCCGAAGCCATAGCTAAGCTCGCTGTCGTAAAAATGGCCGTTAACACAGCCCGAAGGTTTATTTTCATTGTGGCCGTTTGGTGTAAACTCGTTCGCATGAGATTTGATTTACAGAGTGAAAAAACTTTCATACAAATACCTCGCGCTGCTGTCAATACAACAGATCAGGGTAATAATTACCAATTGGCGGCAGGCGCAAAACCTGCTGCGGTTGTTTTTTTAAGGGAGATTTTTCAGAGGGGCGAAGGGCAGAGAACAAAGAGGGTTGGACGCCGACGTTTGAGAATTTGAGCCGACATCCAACCAATTAGATTTTATAACTTCAACACTTTCAATCGTTTCAACTCCAACTCACCATATCGAACCCGCAGGAAGTAAACGCCTGCCGGATACGAAGAGAAGTCCATTTCCAATCGCGGAGTATTGGGTTGCAATATCTCTGATTTGGCCACCATGCCGCTCGCCGTTACTACGTCCACCTGCACAGCGCCGTTGAAGGTTTCAAACAATTCCAATACGACATGATCCGTAACCGGGTTGGGATACAACAAGACCAACTTGGAATCGCCGTAAATGATGGCCTCTGCTACGTTGGATGCCCGCTCCAGCCCGTCTGTTCCTATCATAATGACGCGGTAGTAATTGCGCCCGTACTTCGGCGAGGCGTCATCGTAAGCAAAGCGCAACATACCTGAACCGGTATGCCAGGGAGCGTTCACTGTCGCAACAGACTGAAATACCCGTCCGTCGGCAGAGCGCTCCACGCGGAAACCCGTGTAAGGCACTCCCTGTTGGAGCGACCATTCCAATGCAACTTCTCTGGCGGCGGTCACCTCTGCATCCAACTGAATATTGCCCATGCAGAAAGTCGGGTTATCAGTGACGGTAATGTAGCGGAAGTTGGAGGCCGTACAGCCGTTTTGCGTCACCGTCAAAGTGACTAAAAACGAGCCGAAGGAGGAGAAATTGACCGTTACCGGCGAACCCGTAGCAGTGTTCGGAGATACGCCCGGACCAAAGCTCCATTGAATCACCGCCCCCGGAGCTGTACCCGAAGCAGAGAAAGTGGCCGGGTCGCCGAGGCATACTACTTCCGGCCCCGTGATGTTGGCTACAGATACCGTGCCTACTTCCACAAACACGACGTTGGACTCTATAAACGGCCCGCACTCTACCCGGCGCGCACAACGAGCAAAATAGGCGCTTTGATACAGCGGCCCCGGCTGGTAGCTGGGCGAATTGCTGTTGGGCATGATCTCCCAGAAACCGCTATCGAATGGAGAGTTGGTGTAAGTCCGCATCCACATGTACTCTATCTGGTTGGTGACCGTGCCGCCGGAGGGCAGGGTTACATTCGTCAGGGGCGCAGGTATATTGCCCGGCCCACACAGGAACTGGTAGGCAGGCCCGATGTTACCCGCTGCTGTAATATTAATACAAGGCGGCACAAAGCCGATGTCCCAGGTCATATCCATTTCATACGGATCAAGGGTGATGATCTCAGTCATCAGCATCACGGTGTCCGGGTCGCTGTCTATGGCGTCGTCGCTGCCTGCATTTTGCACTGTAGGCACCAGGTCGCTGCCAGGTGGCAACATGAACGTCAGTTTGTACTCACCCGGCGGCAACAGGAACATGTACATCCCCGTGTGATCGGTGAAGGTGGTGTCGGAGTAGGGGGTACTTTCGGCCATACCGGTCACTACTACTTTTACATTGGGAACGCCCACCTCTCCGGGGTCTTGAATGCCATTGGCGTTGTCGTCGCGCCAGGCGCGGTCGCCGAGTTTGGCAAAACAGTCGTTCACAATATGAAAAATGGAGCGCACCGTTGTTTCACACTCCCGCGGGTCGGATGGCGTAAAATATGCGACAAATTCATAGGTACCAATAGGCAACACTCCCGGAACGATAGAGTCCACCTGTACGCCATTGACGAAGAAGGTGAGCGTGCCGGGGACGCTTGGAACCCCTGAGAATATGATTGGTTCTTCAGCAATACAGAGGTTGTTGGGGGGTACTGTGCTCAAGTTGATGGTAGGATAACGGCACACGTTGCCATTGCCGAGGGTGTCCACTCCATTAGTAAAGCGTGCGCTGTAAGGCATTTCGTGCAACAAAATAAAAGCGGCCTGATAAGTACCGGGGGCAACTTCGACAAAAGGAATAACCCCGGTGGCAAGAATAGGAATCCCCGGCGGCGGCGGGCTGCTGGTGAGATACAGATTCATAGGGTTGAACAGCACCCAGTTCTCTCCAGGATAGCTAAAAATGGTGATGACCTCAGAAAATTGGCCGTTCGTCTCTGTTGTCGAGTTATTGAGACAGATACATGGGTCGGAGTCGTCAATCTGTGGCCGCACATAAATGCCCGCATCCAGCGTCGGATTAAATTCTCCGGGCGCCAGCGTTACGTTGGGCGTCATGCCCAGCATGGTGGTAGAATCCGCGTCGCTGTCCAAGGCGTCATTACCGCCTCTGTTCAATAAAGTATAGAGGTAAGGATACTGAATAACAAACTGCACAGAGTATGTGCCCGGAACCAAGCCCACAAAGGAATAACGCCCGCCGGCATCTGTGAATGTGCTGTCGATCACGACGCCGGCAGCATTTTTCAATCTCACTTTGATATTGGGAACGCCCGGTTCATTGGCGTCCTGAATACCGTCTTTATCAATATCTTCCCAAACGAAGTCGCCCAATCCGCTGCGAGCAATCAGGTTGAACGAACAAGTGCTGGTACAGCCATTGGCGTCGGTCACCGTAGCAGAGTAAACACCACCATTGAGGCCGGTGATGGTTTGCGTTGTAGCGCCGTTGCTCCACAGGAAACTGTATGGCGCGGTACCGCCCGTAGCGCTCACCGTCAGTGCGCCGTCATTGCCAAAGATCACATCACTTACGAGCGAAATAGAGCAAGTCGGATTGGGGAAAGCAGTAATGGTAGCCGTGGCCGTAGCCGTACAACCATTCGCATCCGTCACGGTCACAGTATGGGTTCCGGCAGCCAGATTGGACCGGGTAGCCCCCGTGCCGCCGCCGCTCCACAGGAAGGTGTAAGCGCCTGTACCGCCCGATGCGATGGCCATCAGTACGCCGTTGGAAGCGCCCTGGCAAGTGCCCTGCACCTGAGTGATCGTCACGGCCAGTAGCGGCGGTTGAGTAATTTGAACGCCGGCAATATCATCACATCCGTTCAAATCGGTCACAGTCACGTTGTAAATACCCGGTGCCAAGTTGCTGATCGCGGGCGTAGTCTGGCCGTTGTTCCACAAGAAGCTGTAAGGAGGGGTGCCACCTGTTGCGGTGGCCGTCGCCGAGCCTGTGTTGGCTCCGTTGCACAGTATTTGTACGGCGTTGATGTTGGCAGTCAGAGAAGAAGCCTGCGTGATGGTCACTTGTGCAGTGGCCGTACAGAGGTTGACGTCTGTTACCGTCACCATGTAAGTGCCCGCAGTAATTCCGGTTACCTGCGCGGTAGTAGCGCCATTGTTCCACAAATAAGTGTATGGCGCAGTGCCGCCGACAGCCGTTACCGATACGCTGCCGGTACCGCCAAAGCACGGTGCATTCACACCGGTGACCGTCGCTTGTAGCTGGGTGGGCTGTGTAATGGTGATGGTTCTGGATACGGTACAACCGTTGACCTCAGTAGCCGTTACGGAATAGGTACCTGCCGTGGCATTCAACAATTCAGGTCCCATCACGCCATTGCTCCACACATAAGTATATGGCGCAGTTCCGCCCGACGCCACTGCCAGAGCACTGCCGGAGTTTCCTCCAAAACACAGCACGCTTCGGGGCGTCACTTCCATTGTCAAATCGGTTATTACCAAAATACCTATTTCAGCAGTGTCACTACAGCCATTAACGTCCGTTACCGTCACGGAATAAGCCCCCGAACCGAGATTGGCAATGGATTCCGTATTGGCGCCGGTATTCCACAAATAAGTGAAAGGCCCTGTGCCGCCGCTCACTACAACGGTGGCCGCTCCTCCATTTTCCTGACCACAAACTACGGTTGAGCCGGCAATGGTCACTTCCAATACGGGCGCCTGAAAGAAGGTATAAGACCCCGTAGCCGTACATCCTTCCAGATCAGTTACGGTAACAGAATAAGTGCCTGCCGGCAAATTGGCAATTGCAGGCGTCGTGGCTCCGGTGTTCCACAGATAACTGTAAGGAGCTGTACCTCCAGTGGCTGAAGCCGTGAGCGTGCCAGTAGAGGCGCCGACACAAACCAATGCAGAATTGGCGGTAAAGCTGACATTCAACTGCGCCGGTTGGCCAATAATGGTGGTGGCGGTAGTCATACACCCATTCACGTCTCGGACCGTAACGGTATAAAAACCTGCCGGCAAATTGGTAATCACCGAACCGACAGCGCCGTTGCTCCATGTAAAGGCGTAAGGCGCCTGGCCTCCTGTCGCGGTTGCCGTTGCACTTCCCGTACTTGCTCCAAAGCAGTCCACATTAGTTTTTGCAATCGTGGCCACCAAGTCGTCAAATACCGTGATGGATGTACTGGCCGTAGCTCTACACCCATTGAGGTCGGTCAACGTAACGACATAGGTGCCCGTGGTCAGGCCCGCAATCGTGGGTGTGGTAGCGCCGGTATTCCACAGGTATGAATATGGCGGCGTGCCCCCCGCGCCTGTTGCAGTGGCGGTGCCGGTATTATTGGTACCGCATACCACCGGGGTAGCGTTGATGCTCACAGTAGGCACCGGCGCCGATTGGATCGTCGCTGTCGCAAATGCCTGGCACTGAAACGCATCCGTTACGGTAGCGGAATAAGTACCCGCGCCCAGGCCGGAGATGGTTTGCATGGTGGCGCCGTTGCTCCACAAAAAACTGAAAGGCGCAGTACCGCCAACGACGTTCACCGTAGCCATACCTACCGCCGTACCCTGACATACCAATGGCGTGGCTGTGATGGTAGCCCCGATGGCCGGCGGCGCCGTGATGGTGGCAGTGCCTGTGGCTACACAGTTGTTTGCACTGGTAACCGTCACAGAGTAGGTACCTGCGCCCAGATTGGTCAGGTTGGGAGTTGTAGCACCTGTGTTCCAGATGTATGTAAACGGAGGAACGCCCTGAGTGACTACTACATTCACAGTGCCGTTGGCTGCGCCACAGGTGGTTACGTTGGTAGACGTTACCGTGATGTTGAATGCCGGGGCCGTTCCCACCGTTGCAGAAGCCGTTCTGATACAGCCCGCTGCATCTGTCACCGTTACGGAATACACGCCCGGCGCCAGGTTGTTGATGGTCTGAGTAGTTTGGCCATTGCTCCACAGGAAGTTATACGGAGGTAAGCCGTTCGAGGGATTGGCCACTGCACTGCCGGTATTAAAACCGGGGCAATTGGGCGCAGTGCCGATGGCTCCCAACATCAAGTTGGACAGCGGCGTGATGGTAACGGTCTGCTGTGCCGGACAGTTGTTGATGTCCGTCACGGTAACGGTGTAAGTACCCGCGCCCACGTTGTTAATCGTCGGGCCGGTAGCGCCGGTGTTCCAGAGGTAGATATAAGGCGCGGTGCCCCCGGCAGCGCTCGCAGTGATGCTGCCGTTGTTGAAGCCCGTACAGGAAGGCCGAATGGTATTGAGTGTGATCACAATAGGCGGCGGCGCGGTGACGGTAGAAGTAGCCGTTCGGGTGCAGCCTCTGGCGTCGGTCACGGTCAGGGTATAAACTCCTGCGCCCACATTGATGAGATTGGGAGTGGTCGCGCCGTTGCTCCATTGATAATTGTATGGCGGCTGCCCTCCTGTTACGGTCGAGGTAATTTGCCCGTTGTTCACGCCGGGACAAAGCAGGTTGGTGCTGTTCAGCGAAATATTGATGGGAGGCACCGTGATTTTGACACACCCGATGGCCCCGCAGCCGTTGGCATCGGTGAGTGTAAGACAATAATTGCCCAAGCTGTTGATGACGATGCTGGGGCCGTTGTGTCCTGTGTTCCAGGCATAATTATAAGGCCCCACACCGCCAACGCCCGATGCCGTGATAAAGGCCGGCAAGGTGCAGGTATCGCCGGTAAAAACGATGCCCAAAAGCGGCGGCTGAGTGACCGTTGCACTCTGGATTTTAGAATTTCCCACAAAGTCTGTTACGGTCACTGTGTAGGTGCCCGCCGGCAAGGTACTGATCGTGGGACCGAAGGCGCCATTGCTCCACGCGTAGTTGTATGGAGCTACGCCTCCTGAAGCAATCGCCGTGACGGCGCCCGTAGGCACGCCGAAACAAGGCGGGTTGGTAATATTGAATTGCACGGTGATCTGGGCATGTAATGCACCGAATACAGGCAAGGCTGAGAATAAAATAAACAGCATCGCCTGTTTGCGTGTCAAGTGTAGTTTTGGACACATAGCGGATTAATAATTTGTTAGTGTAGTACATTACCCTGAATGGCCATACAGCAATATTCATGCCGTAATGCCATGCAGGATATTTATCCTTTGCGTAAATTCGCCTATGCGGGCGGATGTCGCTCAAAGTTTGTCAACAAGGGAGATCAACAGAAGGGAAACTCATACAGGATTGAAAATGCGCGTGTTACGGCTGTTCAAAATCGGCTTTCTGTGGTACAAATACCGCCTACACTGCTTTTCAGCAACAAAGAAAAACCTTTTTTGTCAAACATCCAATCTGGGGGCAATTTTTCCTGCAATAAAAAAGTCGCACCATCCGTCAGATGATACGACCTACTACTAACAAATTATAATCCCATGAATATGTACCAATACAAAGCTCTCTCGTAAAAGCTCAACATAAAAACCTGCATCAGCAGCAAATTATTATGTCGTTTCAAAAAAAACAACTTCCTTTGCCCGCGTAAAGTTCCTTAAAGAACGACTTGCTAATAACAAATTGTAATCACATCCATTGAACTTTATAATCCTGTGAACATATTTTTCTAAGCCCCTCCATGTTCCCTATACTACATGAATAATGCTCTTCGAGAGATTCTTCTCGATTGTCTGGTTCATTTTGTGAGGAGTTTACCTAATTTTACGCCCAAACAATACAGCCATGCGTTACGCTACACTATCGTTTTTTCTGCTCGCCGCTTCTTTAGCTACGGCTCAAATCAAGCCTTCCAACGTCTATTTGTTCGATGTCCGGGTATTGAACGACTCTGTTTACGAGTTTGTACAACCCAAATTCCTCACGGCTTTTAATGCCGACGGCTACAACAATCATCCGGCTTTTTTCAGCCCGACGGAGTTGTACCTGTCTTGCCAAAAGCCCACTGAATCGCAGCCCGAACTCTATGCTTTCGACTTGGAAAAGCTCACCAAAACCCGCGTAACCAACACCCCCGAAGGCGAGTACTCACCTTTCCGAATGCCGGATTATTACAACTTCTCGGCGGTACGTATGGAAATTGCACGTGGAGACACCGTGCAACGCCTATGGCAGTTTCCGATGGACCGCCTGAGCAACGGCAAGCCTATCTTCAAGTATATCAACAAAATAGGTTACTACCAATGGCTCAACAGCAGGCAAGTAGCGCTGTTCTTGGTGGGCCAACCCAACCAACTGACCGTAGCCGAAGTGGACTACGACCGCCTCACGCCCATCTGCACCAATCCCGGTCGCTGCTTCCGCATGTTGCCCGACGGCAATCTGGCTTATGTGGAAAAAAGCGATTTCGGCAGCTCCCGGCTGATGAAGCGCAAACCTATGGCAACCAACACAGAGCCGGAATTCATGATTGAAACACTCCCAGGCTCGGAAGATTTCGCGGTGCTGCCCGACGGTTCTCTGCTCATGGGGCAGGGCAGCCGCCTGTATAAGTACAATCCCCGCACTGACGACGACTGGAAACAGGTGGCCGATCTGCGTTTTTACAACATCCGTCAAATCACTCGCATCGCCCTCAGCCCCGGCTACCGGGATTTCAAAATCGCCATCGTAGGCTCGGAGTAGGCGCTTGAATTTTCATCAATGCTGGTGATCGTGGCCCTCGTGGTCGTGATCTTTATTGGCTATATAGTCCATCTCACACTTGGGGCACTTGCCGGGCTGCTCGCTGCCGCTGCCGGGGCAGTGCATGGGGCAAATGTAAGCCGAGGTGTATTCCGGGCCTGAGCGGTCCACCTGTTGTTCTTCCTGTTGTTGGGCATTGCCATGATCGTGATGGTGGCCGTGGCCGCAGGATGTTGCCCAGATGGATAGCGAAAACAGGATGGCCATGAGGGCGAATTTGGAAAATTTCATGTTGTAATGGTTTTTGATCGGTTTAAAAATGGAGGGGTAAAGATAAGTTGTCTTGGCCGGATCGGCATAACTTGTGCGCCGGCTTTCACAGGAGTCATTTTTGCTCCATTATATTTGATGTACATGAAATGAAAACTTTACTCATTCATGGAATCATTTTAAACGCCGCTTCCATGACCCTGAAACTGCGTCGCGTTCAAAGTTGGTCAACGATTCTGCCCAATAAAATTGAGCTGCGCAGAATCCCTTGAAAAAAAAATCCTATCACCGGGAACCTTCCTTTCTTCAGCATAGTTTGTGCCTATACGCTTGTCGGAACAGAGAAAAAGCCTACCTTTATGCTGGAAATGGCATCTATGAAAGATTTAGACGGTATCTTCAACAAGGAGATAGTGCCTCATTTTGATGCATTATACAACTTCATCTTTTCTCTTACCCGCAACGAAGAAGATGCTAATGACGTCATGCAGGATACCCTCATGAGAGCTTACAGGGCATTGGAAAACTACCAGCAAGGCACCAACGCCAAAGCCTGGCTCTTCACCATCGCCAAAAACTCCTACATCAACGAGTACCGCCGCAAAGCCAAAGCGGCCATTCCTACCGACTTCAATGCCTTCACCAATGTGCAGGATGAAGACGACAGCTCCTATTTGTCGAGCTATGGCGATTTCCGTACCGAGATGTTTGATAAAATGATGGGCGACGAGGTAACGGACGCCATCAATGCCATTCCCGACGCTTTCCGAATTCCCATTTTGTTGTGCGATGTGGAGGACTTCTCCTACGAAGAGATTTCTGCCATCACGGGCGTCAAACTCAATACAGTACGCACACGCATACACCGGGGGCGCGGTTTGTTGCGCGATCTGCTCATGGACTATGCTGCCAAGAGGGGATTCTTACCTCTGCCAAAAGATTCAGAAGAATAAATCAACACGTTTTTTCACCGCTAAAAATTACTGTTATGCACGATCCAACATTGCAAGCACTCATCGGGAAAATCAATCTTTTCCTCGACAACGGACTGAGTGAAGCGGAAGAGTCCGAATTGCTCCGGCAAATACAAGCCAACCCCGCATACCTCCAAATACTTAGCAGAGAGCAATCCTTTAGAGAATTTATAAAGACAAGAATACACAGACGAAAACCATCCCCGGTACTCATCCAATCCATCAAGGAAAAAATAAAGGCCGCTCCTGGAATGAACGGCCTTTAGTGAAAATCATCACTATTTGTCGAAATCTATTTCTCGTTGCTGCAAATCATAAGCAAGGAGCGAATCAGTATTTCATGGTTCGCTCCTTGCTCCGAATGCAGTATTAATCCATATCCATCAGATCGGGAATGCTGGTATAGTTGGCGCCGATCATCTCTTTCAACTCTTTGCGAGCAAAGAAGATACGGCTTTTGACCGTACCCAGCGGCAAATTCAACTCATCTGCAATTTCCTGATATTTGAACCCCTGATAGTGCATCAGGAAGGGAATGCGTATGCTGTCGTCCAAACGGGCAATCATCTCTGTCAACTCCTCCATCAGGATGTTGGCTTCCGCGCCATTGGAAATAGACACGCTGCCGGAATTGAGGTAGTACAGGTTGTCTGTGCTGTCCATGATGGTATTGGCCTTCACCTTCTTGCGATAATTGTTGATGAAGATATTCTTCATGATCGTGAACGACCAGGCCTTGAAATTGGTGCCGGGATGGAACTTATCCCGGTTGGTCAATGCACGGAAAGCCGTTTCCTGATACAAATCTTTAGCATCTTCCTGATTTTTGGTCAGGTTGTATGCAAAAGCCTGCAAAAGTGCTGTCAATTGGTCAAATCGGGTATAAAATTCAACTTGAGACATGGCTGTAAGATTTTTGTTGAAGAATGATAGCGCTCAATCGCCTTATTGTTGAAACAAAGATACAACACACTTCAACAAAATGCCTAATTTTTTTTCTATTTTTTTTCAAAAAAAGATGTACATACATCTATTTAATTTATTAAAATATTGAAAATCAATCACTAATGTTAATTGTTAATTTTTTAAAAATTCATCAAACTTTCAGAAATTATTGAAAATAACGATATTCAGCATAGATATGGCAATGCCTGCCCCGCACAGAACAAGCGCTGAGTCGTATATACCTTGCGCCGCGAAGTTTTGAGCATAGCCTTCAGCACCCGCGCCATGGCAGCGCCAGGTATGACAAAAGCGGCTTCGCACCTGACGGTGCGAGGTATAAAGCATGGCAAAAATTGGAAACTTACGCCAGCGTAACCAAGGTAACCCCGTCGCCGCCCTCCGATGATTCGGGGTGCTTGATGTCCATCGGGAAATGGTACTCGCGGAGCTTCATACGCACGGCCTTGCGCAGGGTGCCGTCGCCTTTGCCGTGCAGGATGCGGAGGTTGTTGGCGCCGATCATAATGGCCTGATCTACAAATGCTTCCACTACGCGCATGGCCTCGTCCATCCGCATACCGCGAATGTCTATCTTGGACTGGAAGCCCGCCGATTGGTCAATGGTGTCGGTCTGTACGCTGGCTCTGGAGTTGATCTCCAAGTGTTCGTTGGAGTGTTGCAAATCTAAGAGCTTGATCGTGAGGCGCATATCGCCCATAAGAACGACAGCCTTTTGTTTGCTCACCTGTTCTACCCTGCCGATGGCGCTGCCCGTGCGGAGGCGCACAAAATCGCCCTTACGGATGGGAGACTTTTTAATTTCGGGTTGCTGATACACTTCCTCTTGCAGCACCGTTACCTGTTGGGCCAATTTTTGCCTTTCTTCGCGCAATTTCTGCGCCATTTCGCGGGCCTTCTCTAAGTTTTTCTCTTCGCGTATTTCACGAATCAGGTGCTCTACGGCCCGGTTGCCCTGCGCCGTTTGTTGCAGTTCCTGTTCCTTAGTTTCCAATTTGAGGCGCTTTTTGCGGAATTCCAGATCGCGGTACATTTGCTCATACGACTTGATGAGCTTGTCTGCCTTCTGTTCTTTGAGCGCCAATTGGGTAATTTGCTCCTCCAATTCCTGCTTTTCGCGCTGCAGGTCTATCAGCAACTGATCCACCGCGCCTTCCTGCTCCCCTACCCTGCGGCGCGCGTACTCCAGCACTTTGGCATCGAGGCCGCTCTTTTGGGCAATTTCAAAAGCATAAGAACTACCCGGACGACCTATTTTCAGCTCGTAAGTTGGCGACAGGCTGTCTTTGTCGAAGGTCATGGAGCCGTTGACCAAGCCTTTGGTTTTAAAAGCAAAAATCTTGAGGTTGGAATAGTGCGTGGTGATTACGCCGGCCACTTTCCGGTGATTCAGTTCGCGGAGGATGGCCTCGGCTATGGCGCCGCCGATTTTGGGGTCGGTACCGGAACCAAACTCGTCAATGAGTACAAGGGTACGCCGGTCTGCGTTTTCCAAAAACACCCGCATATTGGCCAACCGGGAACTGTAGGTACTCAGGTCGTCCTCAATGGACTGCTGGTCGCCGATGTCGGCAAAGAATTTATGAAAAATGCCGAATTCCGACTCTGTAGCCGCCGGCACCAAGAGGCCGCACTGCACCATGAGTTGCATCAATCCCACCGATTTCATGGTGATAGATTTCCCGCCAGCATTGGGGCCACTGAGCAAAAGCAGGCGATTTTCGTGGTGCAAATGCAGGGTAAAGGGCACTGTTTTTCGATTCAACTGCTTGTTTTTCACCAACAAAAGCGGGTGATAGCTCTTAATGAACCCCAACTGTGCTTTGTCTGCTACCCTGGGCTTGAGACCGTGCATCTGCACCGCCAACCGGGCTTTGGCCTGCAACACATCGAAGCGCACGAGCAGGTGGAGGTAGTCTCTCATTTGGGGCGAATAAGGCCGCAGCGTGGCGCTCAATTCCTTGAGAATGCGGTATATCTCGCGGCGTTCCTCCGATTCGAGGTCGAAGATATCGTTGTTGATTTCGATGATGGGCTCCGGTTCGATGAAGGCGGTTCGGCCGGTAGCAGATTCGTCGTGGATGATGCCCCTGATTTTGCGCTTGTGTTCGGAAGGTACGCTGAGTACTCGGCGACCGTTGCGCACGCTTTCCACGTTGTCGCTCAGCCAGCCGTTGTTGCGGGCTTCCTGAATGATGCGGCGGAATACTCGGTCGAGTTCGCCCTGTTTTGAAAGGATGTTTTTGCGAATGCGCATGAGTTCGGGCGAGGCATCGGGGCGGATATTGCCGTCTTCGTCAATCACTTTTTCGATGGCTTTGATGAGGCCATCATCAAAAGGGATGGGGCGTACAATTTCGTACAGAGCCGGGTAGAGGAGGCGGCGTTCGGGGTTGAAAAAGCGGAAAATATCGCGGGTAAACAGCAGCACGATGTTGACGCGGCGGAAGGCTTCCTCGCTGAGCACATAGTCTTCAATGTCGAGCATGCGCAGGTCGGGCGCTATATCAAAGTAGGCAGTGATGGGGAATGGGTCGCTGCGGTCTATGGTGCGGCGAAATTCGCTCACTTCTTCCAACTTCTGTTCTATGGCTGCCAGGTCGGTTTCGGGCCGGATGGCGGCGGTCACTTCACGGCCCAATTCGCCGAGGCAGAGTTGTGTGAGCAACTCCAATACTTTGTCAAATTCCAGCCTTTCAAAAAGGTCTTTCGGCTCCAGTAACATGCGTTTGTTCGATTTCGGCGCGCGCCGCTTCATTATATAAGGACATTGGAACAATAGGCAAGGCCAGAGGGTTCCGGTGGTGAAAAACAAATATTCTTCACTCAAACTCTACTGCCAATGCAACCACTTCTCGCGCTGAACCCCATATCTTTAGATGCTCGTGCAGAGCAGCAACCTCTGACCTCACAACTCTTTGATTTCCTTTGCAGTAAAGTGTATTTTTAGAAGTTCCTTGCCACTGGCATCGGCATAAAGGTAAGTTATTCCTGTAATGCCCGAAGGTTCCACCAGCTTGAAACCATCTTTAATCATTGGAGTTTCCAGAATAGACTCTTTGAATATCTGTTCTGCGTTGGGCATACTGTAAACATCTATGTACAGCTCGCCCACTATACAGTGATACACCAACGTATTGCCATTTTCCAGTGTAACATTGTTAATAACCAAATCACTTTCTTTATCCACGACCGGAAACTGCTGATTGATCCTGGTTAGCATCAACTGTAAGTCTTTTTCTTTGGAAGACATTGCCTTGTCACCGGGTCCGCCAAGCTTGTTTTTCGCCATGAAGTCTTGGTAGTTGCCCTGATTGATGGTCATTTCTTTGAGAATGGTCTTGTCTTTTTGGTTTCTGACATAGCCTTTCATGACAACGCCCTCTTTAATGAAATTCCGCGCCTCGCTAATATCGGTAACTATCAACTCCATAACTGTTGGAAGATAATTATTCATCAAAGTAGCGGCTACGGACCCTGTGTCCACTATAACATCAATAAATATTTCAACTTCATTTTCGGACTTCAGCTTAGCCGAAACACCTCTGAGCAACTGCGTTTCAGGGAAATACTTAGTAGTGGCTGCATTGAATTGAGCGACAAACTTCTCTACCCTATCTTTTTTCGTTTGGCAGGCTGTTCCCAACACGACCAAAAGCAATACGACCAAAATGTGTACAATTTTCATAGAATACTTTTTTGTTTTGTATCCAAAGTTCAATTTCAAAATTTGTCCTCACTTGCTCCGGCGAGTATTCTGAAAATCCGGTCAGCTTTTCAAACCAACTCATTACCAAAGTTTTAATACCCAAATATCTCCTCCATGCCCAACTCCTTCACCGGGCCGAACGAGGCTAAATAATCCATGTCCACGCGGTCGCGGCTGCCCAGAACGAGGAAGGTAAATGCGCGACCTTTGACGTATTGCTGCTGAAATGCCTGGAGGTCCTGGATGCTGCAGGTTTGGAGATGATCATAAATTTCGCGGCGAAAATCGGTGCTGATGCCGATGTCTTGCCAGGCGCGGGCCGTCCAGTACAACATGGAGGGCAGGGTGCGCTCCGAAGCGATGCGTTTGAGGATGGAGTGCCGTGCGTGTTCCATTTGCGCCTCGGCTACCGGCATGTCTTCTATGATGCTGAGCAAGGCCGGGAGCGCGTCGGAGAGCTTGTCGGGCTGCGTGCCCACATAAGCACGGAGGTAGTGGGCGCGGTTGCTTCGGGCCGGCGAGCTGTACATGGCGTAG
Source organism: Saprospiraceae bacterium UBA2329 (assembly GCA_002344975.1). Classification (GTDB taxonomy): domain Bacteria; phylum Bacteroidota; class Bacteroidia; order Chitinophagales; family Saprospiraceae; genus UBA2329. The sequence continues at coordinate 78,029 of DDUV01000120.1, forward strand.
GTGGAATAGGCCAGGGCTTTGGCCTCGCGGATTTCCTGAAAAACGATGGAAGAAAGCCCGTAGCCGAAGTACTCGTTGTACCAGTCGCGGTAGAGGTGTTCGTCGCGACTGAACGCGGGCGTACCTTTCGACACCAACAACACGTCGGCCTGCACGATGGGAAAGTCCACAAACAAGACCTGATTTTGCGGGGTATCTAATTCGTTGAAAGTGCGCAAGGTAGGTACGGGCTTGGGCGAGTTGTTGGGAACGTGGTACTTCTCCAACAGGCGCGCCACCTCGTTGTGATCTTTGGTGCCATAGTAGTAAATGCGGTGATCGAGGCCGCACAGCGCGCTGATCTGCCCGGTGAGTTCCTCGGGTTGCAGGGCGCGCAGTTCCCGCTCCGAAAGGCGATAAGTAAAAGGCGATTGAGCACCGTAGCGGGCATAGGCGCTCATGGCGTCGCGGAGGATGACGTTGCGGTCCTTTTTGGCGTTGTCGCGTTTGAGCAGGGTGTCGGAGATGATGTTGCGCAGGGCCGGATCGTCGTTTTGCACGCCGGCCAGCAGTTCTTCCAGCAATTGCAGTCCTTCCTCCAACGATTCCTCCAATCCTTCGAGCGTAATGTAGGCGCGTTCGTCGTTGCAGGTGGCGGCAAAGGAAAGCCCCAGCCGGAACAGTTCCTGCTTGATCTGGGTGCCCGTTTTCCGGGAAGTGCCGAGGTAGGGCAGATAACTCATGGCCACTGCAAAGGCGGGGTCGCTGCTTTTGCCCATTTCAAAAATATAGTCGAGGCGGAACAGCGGGTTGGTAGGATTGTAAACGTAGTCGAAAGGCAGGCCGTTGCTCAGCGGGTAGGATTGGATGCCGGCTTCAAAATCGTCGAAAACGGGCTGAATCGGCTCTGTAGCCGTTTCCAAAAACTCGCGGGCAAAATCCGATACCCCCTCGCGATTGAGCGTCACCGAGGTAATGGGCGGTTTCTCCACTTTGATGACGCCCTTGTCTTCGCCCTGCCGCTTGTACACCACCACATAGTTGTCGGGGCGCAGGTGCCGGTTGGCGAAAGCCACAATGTCTTCTTTGGTCAAGCGCTGCATGATCTCTATGCGGCGGGTCATTTGTTCCCAGGGCAGGCCGTTGATGAAGGCATACGTCATGCGGGTAATGCGGTCGCTGTTCGATTCCAACGAGCGCCACTCTTCCAACTTGGCATCTTTTACCACCGCTTCCGGCAGTCGGTCGTCGAACTCGCCTCCGCGCAGGCACTCCAATTGCTGCAACAGCAGTTGTTCGGCCTCCTCCAGCGTTTGCCCTTCGCGGGGTTTGGCGTACAGCCCAAAGGCGGTGTAGTCGGCGTTGGGCCAGCTCCAGGCCTCCGATTCCAGCACCATCTGGGTCTGATTGAGTTGCGTATCGAGCAGGCCGGCCTGGTCATTGTACAAAATCCGGCGTACCATGGAGAGCATCACCTGTTCCTCCGATGCAGCGGGACCAAAGCGCCAGGCCATCTGGAGGTACGGCCCTTCCTGCCCGAACACCTCGCGGCGAATGGGCGCCGTGATGGGCGGTTGTTCTTCAAAAGTAAAAGGCGGTACGGGGCGCGCTTCGTAGTTGCCGAAATAGCGCTCGGCCAATTCCACTACCTCTGCCGGATCGAAATCGCCGGACAGCAAAATGGCCATGTTGTTGGGCACATAATAGGTGTGGAAGTAGCGCTGTATGTTGACCTGCGAAGGCCTCCGGAGGTGTTCGGGACTGCCCAGCGTGGTTTGGGTGCCATAGGGGTGAGTGGGGTAGATCGCCGCCCGAAGCGCGTGTCCCACCTTGCGGAAATCGCGGTCCTGACTGATGTTGAACTCCTCGTAAACAGTCTCCAATTCGGTGTGAAACAGGCGCAGGGCCATCATGCGGAAGCGCTCCGATTCGAGGCGCATCCAGCGTTCCAACTCGTTGCAGGGTATTTCGTTGACATATACGGTCTGGTCTAACCAGGTGTAGGCATTGGTGTGGTTGGCGCCGATGGCTCCGGAGAGTTTGTCGTATTCATTGGCGGCAGCCAGGGGGGCCGCTTCGTTCGACACGCGGTCTATTTCGGCATAGATGGCGAGGCGTTCTTCCTCTGTTTCGGCGGCGCGATGTTGTTCGTAAAGGTCGGAAATGCGCTGAAGGAGTTGCTCTTCCTTTTCCCAGTCCAAAGCGCCGATGCGACTGCTGCCTTTGAACAACATGTGCTCCATGTAGTGCGCCAGGCCGGTGGTATCGGCGGGGTCTTGTTTGGAACCGGCGCGCACGGCGATGTTGGTGAAGATGCGCGGCTCAAAGGGATTGACGCTCATAAAGATGCGGAGGCCGTTGGAGAGCGTGTGTTCCAGCACCTGAAACGGGTCGCCGGGAATGGAGCGGAAGGTGTTCTGTGGTGAAGCAATCGTCATAGTTGGTCGAGTTTGTATCGGAGTACGCCCTGAAGCGCCGAATTGTTTTGATGAGTGAGCGGGCGCAAAGGTGCGATAAATTTGGGAGTTGAACGAGTTTTTTATACGCCACGCCCTGCGTGGTAAACTTAGGTGGAACCCGCATAATAGGCCGCACGAGATGGAATCTCGCGCGAGCGGGGCGGGAAACATGAAGATGGAATCTCAACGCGAGCGCGGGGGGAGTTCATTTCTTACTATTTCCAGCAATTCATCAGAGGTAAGCAAATCTATCTTCGGGAAAGAAAGGCGCTTTAATACTCGAAAATGAGCATCGTCCGAAACGATGTATTTGGCATTGGCGGCAATAGCACAGTCGGTGTATTTATTGTCGTCAGCATCCGCACCTATCAGATTCCAGCGATACCATGCATCTATTTTTTCAACATTGGGGAGGTTCAGAAGCAGACGGACGACATTTTGTGCAATTTCCGGTCGGGTCTTTTCGGCTATCTTTTCCTCGTACTCCATGAGTATGTCGTTCGTAATCAAAAGAGTCAAATCACCCAGCCTGACGGCATCAAATATTGGGCGGTATGGAGAACGAACCGGGAGGGAGATCAGTAATACGTTGATATCTAATACTATTCGCATACGAACGCTTACTTGTATGAGGTACGCAAATGCTCGTTTTTCCAGATTTCAATCGTCCTCTCATCCCATTCTTTTTCTTCCCAAAGCGCAGACATATCCCTGTCAATCAACTCGGCGAAATAAGCAGCGAGCAGTTGTTTAATGTCCAGCAACTGCTGTTCCGGGATGTTGGTGGCATAAAGTTTGAGCAATTCCAATTGAAGGTTACTCATGTGTCCGCTTGAGGTGCTGTGTGCGCTGAACATAGGCTGAAGTTGATATAATGAATACAAACAAAATGGCATATTATGTTGAAAAGTTCGCCGCCACACGGTTTCAGGCTTAGTGAATGGAATCTCGGCGCGAGCGGGGTGTTCTGTGGTGAAGCAATCGTCATAGTTGGTCGAGTTTGTATCGAGTACGCCCTTGGGCGCCGAATTGTTTTGATGAGTGAGCGGGCGCAAAGGTGCGATAAATTTGGGAGTTGAACGAGTTTTTTATACGCCACGCCCTGCGTGGTAAACTTAGGTGGAACCCGCATAATAAGGCCGCACGAGATGGAATCTCGCGCGAGCGGTTGCTCATAGTTAGGCCAGGAAAGGCAAACCTCCTTTACCTCGCCCGGCACGATCTCCCCGTCGTACCACAGGGCAATCTGCCGGCTGCGCTCCAAGGGGATGAGCTGCTTTTTCAACTCCAGCAGCGCGTCTTTGTCCTCGCGGGCGTAGATGATGAAGGTGTTGAGTGGATTTTGGGCCGTTTCCGACATGCCGTTGGTTTTCGTGCAAAGGTGCGAAAAGTTGGGGAAGATGGAAGGGTATTTCGTTGTTTTTATGGCCGATTGGTCCGTAGAGCCATCCTGTGAATCATGCCTGAAAAAGAGGCGTAGATTTCTGACGCTGAAAGACGCAGATTCTTGTGATCGTTATGCCCCTCTCGTTCGCGGAAATTCGTGCCCTTCGCTAAAATTCGCGTTAAAGATTTTTGCGTTCCGGCAGGAACGGGCGGATTTCGGATTTTGCCTCACAAGTCAGGGCGTACCCGAAGTTACGGCCTGTCTTCGACGCTGAAAGAAGCAAATTTGAGAATTAAATCTCCCCCCGTTTTCATGCGACACCTTCCCGCCTCGCTAACTCTTGACGCTCAGTTTGTCACCTGAAAACGCTCGCCTCTCAACCCAATCCAAGCTCAATTGTTACGATCATCGCTGCCCGCGCGAGGTTCATACCTCGTGCGGACTATCCGGCGGGTTCTACCCGCATCCTTATTTTCCTCAACCATTACCATGAAAAAACTCCTCACTGCCGCCGTCCTCTTTTTGCTGTACGCCTGCGCCGTGCAACACGACACCCCGCTGCCGGCCCTGACCACCCGCCCTGACTGGAAAACCCTCGAAGTGCCCGCCACGCCGCAAGACCTGAGCGGCAATCCGGAGGCCGGACTGCGTTTTCTGCTGTACGGCAACTACCTCGGCACCGGCGTACCCTGGAGCATGGTGGAAAAACGCTTCACCCGCACCGTACGCGACACCCTCTGGCAACGCAGCGGCCCCAATGCCCACGCGCCCTACCTGATGAATGTGTTTGAAGCCGCCAACGGCGTACCGGTGATGAACGGCAATTGCTTCACCTGCCACGCCGGCGCGCTCAACGGCAGGCTCGTGCCGGGTCTCGGCAATAGTTTTTCCGACTACCGGCGCAGTTTCAAACCCATGGCGAATGCGACATCGATGGCCGTCCGGATCAAGTACGGCAAGCGCTCGGCAGAGTGGGAGGCGTTTGAGGATTTTGGCCGTTATTTCAAAAAAATGGCCCCGCACATTCGCACCGGACAGCCCGGCGCCAACCCGGCTTTCCGCCTCGCCGAAGCCTGCATGATGCACCGAAATCCCGATGATCTGAGTTTCCGCGAGACGCCGCAGTTTGCCATCTCGCCGTTTCCGGTGGCCACCGATGTGCCGCCGCTGTGGAATGTGAAAAAGAAAAACGCCCTGTATTACGACGGCATCGGGCGGGGCGACTTTTCCAAACTCATCTTCCAGGCTTCTGTGCTGGGCATCCCCGACAGCACCGCCGCCCGACAGGCCATTGCGGGGTTCAAAGACGTGCTGGCCTGGCTGCATACGCTGGAACCGCCGGCATTCCCTGAAAAAATAAATGAGCAAAAAGCGGCACGCGGCCAACTCATTTTTGAAGACAAATGCGCCAAATGTCACGGCGCTTATGGCGCGCAGCCATCGTACCCCAACAAAGTGGTGGCCTTAGAGGTGATCAAAACCGACCCCGTGTATGTGCAGTACATCCATCAGTCGGGCATCACGGCATGGTACAATTCCGGCTGGTTTGCCCAAAGCGAGCCGCGCTCCTGGTTCGAACCGCTGCCGGGCTACGTTGCGCCGCCTTTGGACGGAATCTGGGCCACCGCGCCTTACCTGCACAACGGCTCGGTGCCTACGCTCGAAGCCTTGCTGCACAGCCCTTCGCGCCCCGTTCGCTGGCAGCGCAGCGGCGACAGCCGGGATTACGACCTCGAAAAAGTGGGTTGGAAATACACCGTGCCTACCCGCGCCCAAAAGAAAGGCTGGACTTACGATACCACGCTACCCGGCTATGGCAACGGAGGCCACACTTTCGGAGATGCGCTCAGCGCCGACGACCGCGCCGCACTCATCGAGTATCTCAAAACTTTGTAAGTTTGCGGTCTTTCAGCAAACTTTTGACATCCCCTTCTGTGCGCCGGGTCACAATAGCCAGGCAAAAGAAGCGGCATTTTTGCGCGACATTTTCTTAGACATCTCACTGAATATCAGAACTGTGGATTCAAGTATTATTTCCATCACCATCACCGACCGAGAAGGCGCAACCAATGTTTATGAAGCGCCTACCGATATGAACATGAACCTCATGGAGGTGTGCAAGGCGCACGAACTCCCCGTAAAAGGCACCTGCGGCGGCATGGCCTTGTGCGCTTCCTGTCATGTGTATGTGCTGACAGACCACGAACTGCCGGAGATGTCCGGCGACGAGGAGGCTCAGTTGGATCAGGCTTTTTTTGTAAAAAACAATTCCCGCCTCGGCTGTCAACTTCGCATCACGCCGGAAATGGACGGCCTGGCAGTGCAGTTGGCGCCGGAGTCGGAGTGAGATCCAGTAGGCGGTGGGCGGTGGGCGGTGCTAAGCGCGAGGGAAACCAGTAGGCGGTGGGCAGTGGGCGGTAAGCGGTACTAAGCGCGAGGAAACCAGTAGGCGGTGGGCAGTGTGCGGTAAGCGGTGCTAAGCGCGGGGAAACCAGTAGGCGGTGGGCAGTTTCCAGAAGTGAGGGGTGAGTGTGTGAGAAGTGAGTGTGTGAGAAGTGAGAAGTGAGTGTGTGAGGGGTGAGTGTGTGAGGGGGTGAGGGGTAAGCAACCCGAAACCTTGAACCCGAAACCCGCCTGTTCCTGCCGGAACGCCAAAATCTTTAACGCGAATCACGCGAAATCCCGCGAATGCGAGGAAAACGCAGCTTGAGGCCAGCAGCTTGCAGCCAGCAGCCAACAGCCAGTAGCCAACAGCCAGCAGCCAACAGCCAGCAGCCGTTCCCACCCGAAACCAGAAAATCCGAAATCAACCCGTTCCAACCTGAAATCCGAAATCCGAAATCAAAAAATGACCATGCCATACTTCCAATACCAATTCAACACAGCGCCCGAGTGGCAAGACATCCTCCTCGCATTTTTGGGCGAACTGCCTTTTGAAGTCTTTGAAGAAACCGAAGACGGCCTGCTGGCTTATGTGCCCGCCGAACTCGCCGGTGAGCAGTTGGATGCCGATATCAACGACTTGCAAAGTCGGTTTGAGCTGAGTTGGAGCAAAGAACTGCTGCCCGACCAAAACTGGAACGAAGTGTGGGAAAGCAATTTCCAGCCCGTCATTGTGGATGATTTTTGCGCCGTGCGCGCCGAGTTCCACCAGCCGATAGAGGGCGTGCAGCACGAACTCGTCATACAGCCGCGCATGGCTTTCGGAACCGGGCACCACGCCACTACCGAGATGATGATGCGCCAAATGCGCCACCTGCATTTCGCCGGCGCCAAAGTGTTCGACTACGGCTGCGGCACGGGCATCCTCGCTATTCTGGCGGCCCGGCTCGGCGCTGCCCTCACCGACGCGGTGGACATCGAAGACGAATCTTACGCCAATACCCTGCACAATGCCGCCCTCAACGGCACGCCCCAGATACGCGCCTACTGCGGCACCCTCGAAGCTGTGCCTCACGATACTTATGACATCATCTTGGCCAACATCAACCGCAATGTGTTGTTGGAGACCATGCGCCCAATGGCCGAACGCCTCCGGGCCGGGGGCACGCTGCTCTTGTCGGGCATTCTGGAGCAGGATGTGCCGGTCATCACCGAGTCTGCCGCCGCGCAAGGCTTGCACCCGATAAGCCGGATGCAGCAGGGCGACTGGGTGTGCATGGCGCTGCAAGGTCGGGAGCAGTAGCGAGGCACTTTACAGAGCTGCTTTACGTTATTGGTTGGACGTTCGGCAAGGAGCACACTAACAATAGGAGCGACACCCGACAGCGTATTTTGAAAATCCATCTAAATATGCGTACTTTGCATAAAAAATAATTCGCATGACCATCACGATTGAAACTTCCGGCACACAGGAGGTTGAGCAAGTACTCCAACTGCTCAAGTCTATGAATATTAGAAATATAAACATAAAAGAGACCTCGCCAACGCGACAACCCGTCATCACTAAGGGGAATAAAAAATTGGAACCGAGAGCGCTTTTTGGTATTTGGCAAAGCTCTCCGCGGACGCTGGAACAGGTTCGTTCAACTTCATGGAAACGCAACTGGGATATTTGACTATGGTACTCTGCGATACTAATATTTTCATCAGCGCCTTCAATGGCCGACAAAATACTATTGACCAGTTGGGAAAAATCGGACTCAACGAAATCCTATTGTCTGCTGTAACTGTCATGGAATTATTTCAGGGCATGGGCAACAAAAAGGAACTGGCACAGATGAAGAAAAAAATCAAATTTTATGATGTAATACAAATAGACGAGCATATATCAACGAAGGCCATAGAATTTATCGAAACATTCAGGCTCAGTCACGGCCTGCAAATACCGGATGCCATCATTGGAGCAACTGCCATAGTTTACCAAATACCACTATATACCTATAACGTCCGCGATTTCGACTTTTTGCCAGACGTAATATTTCATCAACCAGTATAGGCACCTATCATTGCCCCCTAACTATGTGTAAATCAATTACAAAAAGCGCCCCTCTACTGCTACATTTACAGAGAGGTTGCATGCAATGTTTCTACATGCCGGCCAAAAAACAACAACATCGCATGAATCGCATTTTCTACATTTTCGCATTTGCACTGCTGTGCAGTCTTCCCATCGCCGTTCAGGCGCAGCGTTTGGAGCGCTTCTCCGACAACCAGGGGGAATACCTCAACCAGATGAAAAACTTCATGACCGAGGGCAAACAAACCGCGCTGGAGGCAACGTACAAAGAATTTGAAAAAGCCTTCTCCGGCGGCGCTTTCCCCGATGAGGAATTTCAGCAAATTCTGCGCAGTTCCAACACCATGATCGGCCTGCGGCTCGGCGCATCCCCGCATTACAACGCCTACCTCAAAGCCCTCCTGTCTGTCAAAAAATCCGACAACCCGGAGATGCGTTTCCGCGATATGCACCGCATCATGGACGCCATGCTGGCCGAGCCGGAGCGCCGCGTAAACGACATCCTGGCCTTTTTAGACTTCCTGCCGCCCTTCTTCGAGCGCCGGGCACTGCGCGATTCCGAACTCGGCACCTCTTGGACGGCCCTCACCGATGCCTACCGCTTCCGGTACGACAACCAGACGCCCTCCGTCGTTTTTGAAACCACCGATCTGCTGGCCGCCCGACGCGACGACTCGCTCTTCATTTTCAAAACCTCCGGCGTGTTATTCCCACTCAAAAACCAGTGGAAGGGCAAAGGCGGCAAAGTGACCTGGGAACGCCGGGGCTTGGGCAAAGACGTGTATGTAGAGTTGGACGATTATGAAATGGAGGTCAACAAAGGCGTGTATGAGGTGGAAAAAGTAAAATTTTTCTACCCGCAGTTTTTTGGCAATCAAGCCGTTGAAGGCAAATTCAGCGACAAGCTCATCGCCGGCGACGACGTCACCGTGGGGTCTTACCCGCGTTTCGAGTCATCGCAGCCCGTGACCCTGCAAGGCAAACTCGGCAAGGGCCTTTCTTACGCAGGTGGTTTCAGAATGTACGGCGCCACCGTGTATGGTTTCGGTTCGCGCAGCAAGCCCGCCCTCCTTCAGTTTTCAAACGACAACGACCAGTTGCTCTACCGGGGCCTGGCCGAGCTTTTTATCATCAAACGCGAAGAGCAAATCACCGGCGAGCGCGTGCAGTCCTCCGTGTACATGGGCAAGGACTCCATCTATCACCCCTCCGTCAATGTCCGCTACAACATCCCCCAAAAGCAACTTCAGCTCTCGCGCGGAGACCGGGGCAGCGACCGCAACCCCTTCTTCAGTTCGCACCACAACATGAACATAGACGTGGACCGCATCAATGCCTATTTTGAGCGCGACTCCATCTATTTCGGCGAGCGGAATATTGCCAATACGTTCAAAAAGGAGGTTTCCTTCGAGTCGGCGCATTACTTCAAACAGTCCGATTATCAAAAAATTCAGAGCATCGCTTCCCGCAACCCTTTGGTGGTTATGAAAATGGTGGCCGAAAAAGAGGGCAGTTCCACCGTGAATGCCGAAAAACTGGCACAGAGCATTGACCCCAAATTCACCACCGACAACGTCAGAACGCTCTACTACGACCTTGCGGCTCAGGGCTTTATCAACTACGACAGCGAAGACAACCGCGTCGAAATCAAAAACAAGGTGCTCCACTACGTCAACTCCGACGCCGGCAAAACCGACTACGACCTCCTCAAAATACAGTCTAAATACGACGCCGGCCCCAACGCGGCCCTCAACATGCGCAACGGCGCCATGACCCTGCGCGGCATTGACAACATTGAGTTCAGCACCCGCCAAAAAGTGGCCCTCAAACCCGACAGCAGCGAGATAACCCTCCGCGCCGACCGCAACATGGACTTCAACGGGCGGCTTTTCGCCGGATTTACGGTGCTGGAAGGCAAGAAATTCCGCTTCGATTACAACAAATTCCTCGTCCATTTAGACTCCGTGCGCTATTTCGACATCTTCCTGCCTACCGGCGAATTCGATAAAAACCGCAACCCCGTCGCCTTCGGCATACAGTCGCGCATCGAGTACCTCACCGGCGCCCTGCTCATTGACGCACCCGGCAACAAATCGGGCCGCGACAACATCGTGCTCTTCCCTTCTTTGGAGAGCAAATCCAAATCTTTCGTCTTTTATGACCGACCCGAAACCCAACAGGGCGTGTATGTCCGCGATTCATTTTATTTTGAACTGGCGCCTTTCAGTTTCCAGCATTTGGACGTGCTGGCCGCCAAAGACCTTGTTTTTAAAGGCAAACTGCTCTCTTCCGACATCTTCCCGCCCTTTGCCGAAAGCATTTCTTTGCAAAAAGACCAATCGCTGGGCTTCATCAGCAACACCCCCGACAAAGGACTGCCTGCCTACCGCGGCAAAGGCAACTATTCCGGCGCCATAGAACTGAGCAATCAGGGGCTGCTGGGCAAGGGCAACCTCAGCTACCTCGGCGCACAACTGAACGCCAAAGACATCGTGTTTAAACCCTCCGAAATGCTGGCCAAAGCCGACATCTTCGACATGAAAGAGTCGCGTTCGGGGGCGGTGCAAACCCCGCAGGTACACGGCGATTCGGTGTCTATCCTCTGGCGGCCCTACCGCGACAGCATGTACATCAGTTCCGAAACGGCGCCCTTTGCCATTTTCCAGTCGGGCAAACACACCGTAGCCGGCACCCTCATTCTCACGCCGGGCGGCCTCAAGGGCAATGGCCTGTTGGAGTGGGACAAGGCCGGTATGCGCTCCAAACTGCTGTCCTTCGGCGCCAATTCCGTCAAGGCCGACACCTCCAATATTGACATCCGCACCATCGGCGTGGAGGGCGTGGCCATTCGCACCAAAAACGTGAACAGCGACGTGGATTTTGATAAAAAAATCGGCAAGTTCAAGGCTAATACACCCGGCGAATGGACCGACTTCCCTTACAACCAGTACCAGACTTCGCTCAACGAATACACCTGGAACATGGACGAAGAAACCATCCTTTTCAAGTCTGAAAAAGGCATCAAGGGCAAGTTTCGCTCCGTACATCCCGAACAGGACGGTCTCAACTTTGAGGGCGAGACTGCTTATTACGACCTCAGATCCAACGAATTGCGATTGGGCGGCGTGGAATACCTCATCACTGCCGATGCTTTTGTGTATCCCGATTCGGGCCTCGTAGCCATCCAGTCGGGCGGCGAAATGCGCACTCTGGAAAACGCCCGCATCATTGCCGATACCCTCAACCGTAACCACGTCATCAACCGGGCTACCGTCAACGTACGCGGCAAACGCAATTATCAGGCCGAGGGCTATTACGAGTACAACATCGGCACGCGAGGCCAGGAAATTCACTTCCAAAACATCGTAGGACAGCCCGTGGGCCGGGGCAAAATCTCCGAGCGCCCCTCCGTGACCCGCGCTACGGGCGAAGTGGCCGCCGACAAGGATTTTTATATAGACCACAAAACCAAGTTCAAGGGTACCATTTCGCTCAATGCAGAGTCCAAAGCGCTCAAATTTGAAGGCTTCGCCCTGCTCGACGCCGACAAGCTGCCCTACCCCGAATGGTTCTCGGTGAGCAGCGAGGCCGACAAAAACGACCTCATCATTCGCTACGCCACACCTAAAAACGAAAATGGGGATCCGCTCTACACCGGTCTCTACCTCGGCAAAGAATCGGCCAATATTTACCCCGCCGTCATGCAGCCGCTCACCTTCCGCAAGGATCGCGACATCTTCCCCGCTGCCGGCTTTTTCAAATACATCAAAGAAAAAGACCAGTTCATTTTCGGCGATTCTACCCGCGTTGTTGCGAGTCAGGTGCGCGGCAACCTCTTCACGTTCAAAAACTCCGACGGCAGCGTGGAGGCCGATGGGCGCTTCAACATCGGCTCGGCCCTCAAGTACGTCAAAGTGGACGCTGCCGGCTTTGCTAAAGGCAAGTTTCCACCCCCGCCCGCCGGCGATGTCATGCTCGACGAAGAGCCGGATGCCACTACCAAAAATCAGGTGGACCCACTGCGCGCCGAACTTATGACCGGCATCACGATGACCCTCCCCGACGCCTTGGCCAAAGTCATGGTCACCGATTTCCGTTCTTCCACCTTCGATGCCGCGCCCATCGTTTACCTCACCGATCTGGACTACTACCGCCGCGCCGCCACCCAGCTCCTGCCCGACGATAAAGACGCCCGCGAAGCCATCGGCGGCCTCAGTTCCGGCTATTTGGACCTACCCAAGCGCATCAATCCCTACACCTTCCTTTTCAGTCGTCTCAAACTCAAGTGGGATGTGGAGTACCAGTCGTTCATCGGCACCGAGCAAAACATCGGGCTTGTTTCCATCGCGGGCGAGAGCATCAACCGTGTCGTCACCGGCTATATCGAGTTCAAAATGCCCTCCAACGACGACGACCGGCTTTATATTTATCTCAAATCACCTTCCGAACAATTCTACTTTTTCGGTTTCAAACAGGGCATTCTCAATGTCACGTCCAACAATCCAAACTTCATGAGCGCCCTCACCGCCATGAAGGCCAAAGACCGAATCATCAAAATGCCCGACGGCGCCAATTACGAAATTCAGCCGCTGGAAGAGAGCGAAGCCCAGCGCTTTGTGCGGCGCATTCAGGCGGCGAAGAAGTAAGAAATGTAAAATGTAAAACAGAGGAATGTAAAATGTAAAACGCCTCTCGCGCAGCCACTTTTACATTTTGCATTTATTATTTTGCGGTTTTTCGTTTCTTCATTCTATCCAACAAAATGACAACATCGTCCCACACCACCATCAAAACCGGCATCGTACAGCAATCCTGCTCACGCGACACCGAAGCCAACATCCAAAAAAGCCTCGCCGGCATCCGCGCCTGTGCCGAAGCCGGCGCGCAGCTCGTCGTTTTGCAGGAACTCCACGCAGGCGTCTATTTCTGCCAAGCCGAAGATGTGGCGCAGTTTGATCTCGCCGAACCCATTCCCGGCCCCATTTCCGAACGTTTTGCTGCCGCCGCCCGCGAATACGGCGTCGTGCTCGTCACCTCCCTGTTCGAAAAGCGCGCGCCCGGCCTCTATCACAACACCTCCGTCGTGTTTGAAAAAGACGGCTCCACTGCCGGCAAGTACCGCAAGATGCACATCCCCGACGACCCCGCTTATTATGAAAAATTCTACTTCACCCCCGGCGATCTCGGCTTCCGGCCCGTCAGCACCTCCGTCGGCAAGCTCGGCGTACTCGTCTGCTGGGACCAATGGTACCCCGAAGCCGCCCGCCTCATGGCTCTGGCCGGCGCCGAAATGCTCATCTACCCCACCGCCATCGGCTGGGAATCCACCGACGCGACCGCCGAAAAGGAACGTCAATTCGGAGCCTGGCAAACCATTCAACGCGGCCACGCAGTCGCCAACGGCCTGCCGGTCATCACCGTCAACCGCACCGGCCACGAACCCGATTGGTCGGGCGTCACCAACGGCATCGAGTTCTGGGGCCAGAGCTTTGTAGCCGGGCCGCAGGGCGAACTCATCTTCACCGCGCCCATCCACGACGAGTGCCACGCCGTCATTGACATTGACAAACAACGCACCGAGGCCGTGCGCCGCATCTGGCCCTTCTTCCGCGACCGCCGCATAGACGCCTACCAGGGCCTTACCCAAAGGTATTTAGACGAGCAGTAAGACCCATTTTTGCCCTTTACACGACATTGCACCCCATTCGTTTGGCTACCCCGATACTATGGTATAGATTTGCTACTGTTTTACATGTAATAGTCACATTCACTCACAACGCCTGTATATGCACATCAAAACCATCATCGCAGCCATCCTGCTGCTATGGGCAACCATCGCACCTGCCCAATCCATTGCCAAACTAAAAACACCGCTCAGTGAAGTACCGCTGATTGAGATGCCCAGATTGGACAATGAGACCCTCCGCGCCGAAGAAATGTCTCAACGCGCGCCCGGCCGTGCCCCGCGTTTTGCACAACGCCACCCTGTCAGCATCTCTCCCCAGACGCATGGCCGTTGGGAAACCACGCCCTCCGGCATAGCTGTATGGAGGCTCCGCCTGCGCTCTGCCGGCGCCCTGTCGCTCAACCTCGGCTTCGACCAGTACGTCATGCCCGAAGGTGGCCACCTGTTTTTGTTCTCCCCCGACCAGAGGAATCAACTCGGCCCGTTCACCCCTTCCGACAATCAGGCGCATGCTCAACTCTGGACGCCCGTACTGAACGGCGACGAAATGGTCATTGAAGTACAAGTACCCGTAGCCAAGCGCAACGAACTGCAATTGCACCTCGAATCGGTAAACCACGACTTCCTAGGCTTTTCGCAAATGCTCTCCGGCTCCTGCAATTTGGACGTCATCTGCGGCGCCGCCGACGGCTGGGCCATCGTGGACCGCTACCGCGACATCATTCAGTCGGTAGGCGTGTATGGCCTCGGCGGCGAAACTTTTTGCACCGGCTTTTTGATCAACAATGCCCGCAACGACTGCGCCCCCCTGTTCATGACTGCCAACCACTGCGGCGTCCGCGACAACAATGCCGCCACATTGGTGGTATATTGGAATTTCCAAAACAGCACCTGCCGTCAACCCAATACCCCCGCCAGCGGCCAGCCCGGCAACGGCCAGCTCAACCTCTTCAATACAGGTTCTGTCTTGCTCGCCCGGAACACCACCTCCGACTTCTGTCTGGTAGAATTGAACAACGACGTGCCGGCAGCCGCCGATGCTTTTTACGCAGGTTGGAACATCTCCGACCAGGCGCCGCAAGACTCCGTCATCTGTATTCACCACCCCAGTACAGACGAAAAGCGCATCAGCTTTGAATTCAATCCTACCGTCATTGGCGGCACCAACGGCGCTGCCAACCCCAGCGGCAACTTCATCGTGGTACCCGACTGGGACACCGGCACTACCGAGGGCGGTTCTTCCGGCTCGCCTTTGTTCAACAGAAGAAAGCAAGTGGTGGGCCAATTACAGGGCGGCGCTGCAGCCTGCGGCAATGACTCTTACGACGCATTTGGCTGGATATACCGCTCCTGGACCGGCGGTGGAGCCACCACCAACAGTCTGCGCCCCTGGCTCGACCCCGACAATACCGGCATCACAGAAATGGACGGGCGCTCAGCGCGATCCTGCTCTTTCAGCATAGAAGCTTTGGCGGCCAATGTAGAGCTTTGCGCTCCGCAAACGGCTCAGTATCAATTGACGGTAAGTGAAAACTTCACCGGCCCCGTCACGCTTTCGCTTTCAGGCACTCCTGCCGGTGCCGCGGCGGCTTTTTCCGTCAATCCCGTGATGCCCGGCGCTGCCACCATGCTCACCATTTCCAATACCGGCGGCGTTGCTCCCGGCAGCTACGCGATGAGTGTTTCCGGCACCGACGGTACGAACACAGATATGGCCGCGCTCAACCTGCTCATCAATGTGGGCGCACCGGTGGCTCCTGTGTTGCAGGCTCCTGCCAATGCCGCCATCGGCGCATCCATAGCGCCCACATTCACCTGGCAAGCACAGCAAGCAGGTACGCAGTATGAGTTCCAAATAGCCTCAGATGCAGCTTTCAACAACATCATTGCCCAAAATACCGGCATCAGCGCCAACAGTACCGGCGGCATTGCTCTGCAACCCAATACCACCTACTACTGGCGAGTACGCGGCAACAACCTCTGCGGCGAAGGCCCCTGGTCGGCAGCCTACTCCCTGACGACGGCACTGACCTTGTGCGCCGCGCCTCTTGCGGGTACAGGTCTTCCCATCACCATCTCGGCTCAGGGTACGCCCACCATCAATTCTACCGTGACCGTTTCAGCGCCGGGCACGGTAGCTTCTGTAAAAATCAACGGCTTGGACATTCGCCATACCTGGGTAGGCGACGTGCGCGCCACGCTGATTTCGCCGGCAGGTACTTCTGTTGTTTTGTTCGACCAGATAGGATTTCCGGCCTCATCATTCGGCTGCGACGGCGACAACCTTCTGCTCTCTTTCAACGATATGGCTGCCAACACGGCTGCTCAATTGGAAGCCACCTGCAATGCAACTCCGCCGGCAGCATCCGGCACCTTCCAGCCGGTCAATCCGCTGGCGACTTTTGCCGGAGAGCCGGCATCAGGGGTTTGGACCATGCGTATTCAAGACGCGGCCAGCAGCGACGGTGGTTCTTTGCAGGCATGGAGCATCGAAATATGCACTGCCCTGCCGCATGAGGTCAGTTTGTACTCGGCACAATCGCAGTTTACGCTCTGCGCTTCCGATACGGCGCGTATTGAGTTCATCGTAGGCACGGCCTTCACCAACCCCGTCAACCTGACGATGACGGGCCTGCCCGCCGGCACACAATATGCGTTCTCCCCTCAACCCGCCGCAGCCGGCCAAACTGTGACGGCTATCGTGTGGGGCTTCACTTCCAGCGGCAATATCACGGCCTCCCTGCAAGCTGAAGCCGGAGCGCAAACGGCCGCTGCACCGATCAACTTTACCGTCGCTCCACCGCCTGCCGCGCCGGCACTGCTTGCGCCCACCCCCGGCGCAGTGAATGTAGCGCTGAACCCGACCCTGACCTGGGGCGCAGTTACAGGAGCGACTTCCTACCGGCTTTGGGTGGCCACAGATACGGAGTTTACCAACATCGTTGTCAATCCTACATTGAGCGCTACTTCGTTCAACCTCAACAATTTGCTCAACGGAACCACCTACTACTGGCGGGTGGCTACTCAAGGCGCATGCGGTTGGGGCCAACCCGGCGCCCGGCAGCAGTTTACCACCGTACCCGATTTGAGCATGAGCGCTTCCCCGATGAGCGTCAGCATTTGCAATACCGGGCAGGCTGTTTATACCATCAACTTGGGGCCGGGCTTTGTTCCGCCGCTCACGTTTACATTCTCCTCTTCCGGCCCAAGCCCTGTGCTGCCGCAGTTGAGTTTTGCAACCAATAACGGCGTGCATACCGCTTCGGTAACCAATGAAATTCAGTTGCTGCGCGGCCCCTATCAGTTGGTCATTACGGTTGCCGATGCAATGGGCAACACCAACAACACAGCCGCTTTGCTCATTATAGAAACAACGCCGCCCTTCCCCACCCTCTCAGCGCCGGCCAACAACGCCGTTGTAATGACGCCCACGCCGATGATGAGTTGGAATACGGCTACCGGCGCCGACGAATACCGGGTAGAGGTGGCTCGCGATGAAACCATGATGGATATTGTGGCCACACAGGTACAAACCGGCACTTCCTGGACGCCGTCTCAGGCATTGGTCGCAGGTGATTATTTCTGGCGGGTGACGGCTCAAAACGAGTGCGGCAACGCCACTACCGCGCCTTTCAAATTTACGGTGACGCCGAGCGCCATTCACGAGGTGCAGGGCCAGCGATTGATGATTGATCCCAACCCGACACAGGGGCCGGTTTTTGTGAGATTGCAACATCAGGCTTCCGCCGATTGGGTGGCGTCTGTGTATGATCTCAACGGTATTTTGGTACAAAAACGAGTCATCGCAAGAGGCGAGACTTCTGCCGTGCTCGACTTGTCGGCGTACCCGGCAGGCATGTATGTGCTGAGGTTGCAAAGCGGCGAGGCCGTTGTGACGCAGCAGATTGTGAAGCAGTAGGGAGCCGCGAGCTTTTAGCTGCGAGCTACGAGTTATTTTACCCTAAAAACGGCAGGTTGGGACAGGTGCTCCCGGCTTGCCGTTTTTTTATGTAATTCCCTACCTTTGCAGCCCGATTGAATTTTATCATACCCGATTTACTGCCAAAACATTCACATGCCCAGACTGTACAACTTGGTCAATAACGAGGAACTGAAGCGCCAAATGCTCGAAACCGACGAGAAGCGCATCACTTTTTCTTTTTATCAATATTGGAACCTGCCCGACCCGCAGGCATTCCGCGACAGCGCCTACCGCCAATGGTCGCAGCTCGGCGTTTGGGGCCGCGTGTATGTCGCACAGGAGGGTATCAACGCGCAGGTGTCGGTGCCGGAATCCCAATTTGAAGCCTTCAAAAACGCCCTGTACAGCGTGCCGCAACTCAACGGCATCCGCCTCAACATAGCCGTAGAGGACAATGGAAAGTCGTTTTACAAACTCAAAATCAAAGTGCGGCCCAAAATCGTAGCCGACGGATTGGACGACAGCAGCTTCGATGCTACCCGCCGCGGCCAAGGTCTCAATGCCCGCGATTTCAACGCCCTCACCGATGATCCCGGCGCCATCGTGGTGGACATGCGCAACCACTACGAAAGCGAGGTGGGCCATTTTGAAAATGCCATCTGCCCCGATGTGGTCACCTTCCGCGAGGCGCTCCCTTTGGTGGAGGAGATGCTGCACGACAAAAAAGACCGCCCCGTGGTGATGTACTGCACCGGCGGCATTCGCTGCGAAAAAGCGTCGGCTTACTTCCTGCACAAGGGTTTTCAAAATGTGTATATGGTGGAGGGCGGCATCATAGAGTATGCCCGGCAATGCGCAGACCAGGGTTTGCCCAATAAATTCATCGGCAAAAACTTTGTCTTCGATGAGCGCCTCGGCGAACGCATTTCCAACGACGTCATTGCCCAATGCCACCAGTGCGGCGCGTCCTGCGACGACCATACCAACTGCGCCAACGACGCCTGCCACCTGCTCTTCATACAGTGCCCCGCCTGCGCCGCCCGGTATGCGGGTTGTTGCTCTACGCACTGCGCCGATTTTGCCGCGCTGCCCGAAACGGAACGCGAGCGCCTGAAACCGACAATGACGTTCAACGGCACGAAGTTTACCAAAGGCAGGTACAAATCGTATCGCCGGGGCGAGGAGGAGTTGGGGTGATTACATCGGCAGGGCAGCCTTCAGCCGTTTGATGATTTCGTAAGTAGCCGGGCACACCTGCGTATTTTTCAGGGTGAGGTCTAATATCTGATGAAACTGTTTGCGGTCGGTATGCGGGTAGTCTCGGCAGGCTTTGGGGCGCACATCGTAAATGGAGCAGTAGTTGTCGGCGCCCAAAAACGCGCAGGGTGATTCATTGAGTACATAATCCCCGTCTTCGTCTATATGCAGGTATTGTTGCACCAAGGTTGCGGGCCTCATGCCGAGGTGCCGGGCAATGCGTTCTATGTCTTTATCCCGAAAAATGGGGCTGGTGGTTTTGCAACAATTGGCACAAGCGAGGCAATCCGTCTGTTCAAAAACCTCCTCGTGCAGCGTTTCCATCACCTCGTCCAATTGCTTGGGCGGTTTTCGGCGCAAGCGTTTGAAGTAGGCGCCGGTATCTTTGCGGTCGCGTTGGGCCTGCTCCTTCCATGCCTGTAAGTCTTGTTGCATCATCACAGTAATTTGCGGGGCAAAGATAGTGGACACACTTAAATGAACCGTCTCTAACTATTAAGCTGCTTTGACAAGTCTGCTGATAATTTGCCTGTAATTTTCCCTCATTTGGTACAACATCATTCCATACAGCACCGCCAAATCCAAGTGGTTGCGTTTGTGCCTGTACGCCCAAAGCAATAACTTCCAAAAGTACTTCCGGTCCTTATCAAATACGGCAAGTTTAATCACCGCTTTAGATAAATGTAAGAGTTGGGAAACCGAATATTTTACAGCAACCTTCGTAGAAGATTTATGAATCCCGTGGGTTTCTAAAAAGGTAATAATTCTTTTATGTGCATGTTCGGGTAAATAAATATTAGAAACCACATGCAAAAAACCATTGGTTAATTTTTCTTCACCCATTACAGGTATCACATTGGTTTCGCCCTCCGAAAAAGTAAAATGCTGCGAAAGCCTGTTTTCAAGCTTCATCCTGTTAAATAACGCAGTGCCCGGAGGAGCCTTGAGTACATTTACAATAGGCAGCGGGATTCCACTCTCTTGAATAAAAGCAATCATTTCATCAAAACTTTTATCGGTATCTGTATCAAAACCTACAATAAAGCCTCCGGCAATAATAAACCCGGCCTTGTGTATTTTATGAATGGTATCCAGCAGGTTGCGCCTCAGGTTTTGGTTTTTTTGCGAAAGCTTTAAACTGTCTTCCTGATGGGTTTCAATACCAATAAACACATTGCCAAACTTGGCCTCCAGTAAAAGATGCATCAATTCGTCATCATCAGCTAAATTTACGGTAAGTTGGGTGGCAAAATAAAAACCTGGAGAGCATTTTTTGCGCCACTCAATCAGCGCAGGCAGTAACTCAGATTTTAGAATTTTTTTATTGCCAATCAAATTATCGTCAGCAAACAGCACCATTTGCGTATTACCGGCTTTTTGTATCACCTCCAATTCCGCAATAATATGTTCAGGCGATTTGGTGCGAGGCTTGCGCCCAAATAACGTCGTCACATCACAAAAATCGCATAAATACGGACATCCGCGTGAGTATTGTACAATGGCATACAAGTAATCACTCATATCAATCAACTCCATCTGCGGAAGGGGGCTTTTACTGATATCCGCAAACTCTTTGGTTTGGTAAATGGGTTGTGGCTTGCCCATTTCCAAATCAGCTAAAAATAGAGGAAGGGTAATTTCTGCTTCGTTTAATACAAAATAATCTATTCCTTCAAAACGATCATGCTCATGTGTAAACAGTGGGCCGCCTGCAACAATTTTGGTGTTATTTTTCCTGCATTGCGCGATAACCTCCCGCACAGATTCTTCCTGCACATTCATGGCCGAAAGAAAAACCAGGTCAGCCCATTTAATATCCTTATCCAATAAAGGTTTTACATTTAAATCAACCAACCTGCGCTCCCAATTTACCGGCAACATAGAAGCAACTGTAAGCAATCCCAATGGAGGAAACGCTGCTTTTTTACCCACCAACGAAGTGAGGTGCTTAAAGGCATAAAACGAATCGGGCATTTCAGGATAAACCAGCAGAATTTTCATGGTATCGAAACAGTCTTGTTGCATAGCTGGAGCATTTAATATTTAATAAGTTGTATAGTCTGACTAAAATCTCCCTTTGAAATCGTCAAAAAATAAACTCCATTTGTCAACCGGAAAAAATCCTGTTGCGCTATCAACCGGCCCGACCAAGCCGTTTGTCCATAAACATTTATGAGGGAATAGTATTCCGTCCCCGTATCGCCTTCAACGGTTATTTTCTCATGAAACGGATTGGGAAAAACCCTGTAAACAATGGTATTTACATCCTCTATACTCAGCGCAGAACAAAGGGTATCTATCTTATTTTCAAAATAATAATAACTTTCGCAGCGGGTCGAATTGTGCGGCGCAAAAATACAACGTTCCAAGTCGGCCCCATTGTAACAGGGTGGGTGATAACCAAGATGATTGAACGAATTCCAAAGCCCGGTGCTGTCTGATGTGAACAATAAGTTTTTATCAAAACTAAACATAGAGGCCCTGAATCCATCACCCTGATATCCAAAAATATAATACTTGTCGTTGCATTCAAACATGCCCTGATAATATGATATTAAATTGTGAAACCACTTGGTCCAGGTCAGCCCCAAATCAGTAGAATAGATTATCCCCGACTCGTAATAGCTCATAAACATCATCAATGTATCGCCATTCAAATGCTGTAAATTATTGATGGATTGAAAAAATTGCGGAGATAGAAACCCTGAGTTGGCAGCATTATGGTGGCTCGTATCCAGCGTCCAGATTTGGCCTCCATTGGTACTTTTATATAACCTTGTCGGCCCTCCGATGTATCTGCTCCCTACAACCGTGTACCAAAGATCGGGATGAATGATATCAAAATCTCTGATGTACTCTCTGTCATCCGGCGATGTGAAATCATATAACGTACTCAACGTATTATTAGAATACAAGTACAAATGATGCCTGCCTGCAATAATGGTCGTATCTGCATTGAGTGCGTAAGAAGTAGAGTCGCAAACTCCAAACTCGCGCTGTGCAAAACAGTGATTGTTAAATAAAACAACCGAAAGTAAGAAGATATATCTGGCCATGAGAAAGGTGTTTTCAAGTTACATACCACTTGTTAATTTCCTGAAAAAGAAGACCATACGCCGATACAAACAGACTGCCGATCAGCCCCGCCGGCGCTGTTCCCAATCCCAGGCGCTCCGCATGATGTCGTCTATACGGTACCCCGGCTGCCAGCCCAAACGCTCTACGGCACGGGCATTATCGGCATACACTGCCACCACGTCGCCCGGGCGCCGCAGCCCGATTTGGTAAGCCGGCTGCACGCCCGAAACCCGCTCAAACGCAGCAAGGGCTTCCAGCACCGTGACGCCCTGACCCATGCCGAGATTGAACACCTCGCAAGGCGACTCATTGCGCTGCTCCAACAGGTATTGCAAAGCTTTGGTATGCGCGTTTGCCAGGTCCATCACATGGATGTAATCGCGCACACAACTGCCGTCGCGGGTAGGATAATCCGCACCGAAAACCGTCATTTCACGCCGCAATCCCATCGCCGTTTCCGTAATGACCGGCACCAGATTGGACGCCGGATTGGACGGTGATTCGCCGATGAGCGCCGAGGGATGCGCCCCCGCCGGGTTGAAGTATCGCAACAAAATACTGTTCATGCCCGGACAAGCCGGCAGCGCGTCGCGGATGATCTGCTCGCCCATTTGTTTGCTCCGACCATAAGGCGACTCCGCCTCCTGCCAGGGCGTAGTTTCGGTCACCGGCAACTCGGCAGCATTTCCATACACAGAGCAGGAAGATGAAAAAATCAAATGCCGCACCCCAAAATCCCGCATACAGGTGAGGATATGGAGCAGGCTGTTGAGGTTGTTGTGAAAGTACCGCAGCGGCTGCTCCACCGACTCCCCCACTGCCTTGAGCGCCGCAAAATGGATGACTCCAGCTATGTCGGGATGCTCTTCAAAAATGAGGCGGGTAGCGGGCAGATAGCAGAGGTCGGTGGCATAGTTGAATACCCTCCGGCCGGTGATGGCCTCCATGCCGTCCAACACCGAGGCATCTGCGTTGCAAAAGTTATCAACGCTGACGACCTCGAAGCCGTGTTCGATGAGGTCCACGATGGTATGGCTGCCGATGTAACCGCAACCTCCGGTGACGAGGATTTTGGGCATGGTTGTTTTGTGTTGTTGAGGGGACAAAGTTGGAGAGAAAATCAAAGTCCAGCGCCATATATACAAAAAAAGTGGCCGCTCTTTTGAAGCGACCGCCTACACAAATCATAATCACATGAAAATTATGATTGGCTTTCCAGCCTGTCTCATCTTTGTTTACAAGGTTACATCTTTGTTTTGGATTTAGTTTCTTTCCTTTCCAATCATTACCGCCAACCGAACCATGATTCCTCCAATTTCATTCTTATAATGTGAATATCACCATTATATGTGCAGCGGTCTGCTGAACCGGATACACCCCCGGCCGAATCCATCGCTTCTTCATCTTCAACCTTTCGACCAGGTCACGGGGAATGATGTAATCTTCCTCCACACAAAAATAACCTCCCTTAAAATGCTTTTCAATTATGGATGGCTCCAAGTGCGCCTTCTCAAAAATGAGTTTCATTTGATTGCCGCCACAACCAATGACCTCAACGGAATATACCGGACACGGATATGCCTTTCCGCTCCCAGATGCCGATATCCGGCAAATACCCACTCCCGAGCATTTTGATTTTGGGGAACCCAATACCACATCTGCCCTGATGAATGCGGACTCTTCTGAAAAATGCCCCGGCCACTGCGCAGCGCCCCGACGGTACACAATGCTCCTTTTATTCATAGTGTCGTTCTTAATAAAAAGTACTTGGGAAGTACATACCGGCAAAATGTCCAACTGCACGGTTCAAGTTCACTATTGTGTTGTTGTTCTTTCGTCCTTCAAATTCCCTTTACAAGATAAAACAGGGGCGCAGACACTAATTGCCCTACGCCCCTGTTACACTTTATCTGTCCGAACAACTATTCAGGTTGTTCTTTTTGACACTTAACCCTTATCTCGTCAACACCATTTTACGAGTTGCGGTGAAGTCTCCGCTGATCAGCGTGTATTGCAGCACGCCTGCCGGCAGGTCTTCTCCATCCAACTGAATCTGGTGCATTCCACGTCCGTACTCGCCCTTGAAGACTTTGAGTACGCGGCCTCTCACATCCGTGATGGTCAGCGTAGCCTCGCCGGCATTGGGCAGGTAGAACCCGATCGTCGTCTTGCCCGCAAATGGGTTGGGCTGGTTCTGGTACAGCGCATACTCCTCCGTCAACTCGCGGCTGCCGAAGTTCAGCGATACATCCAATGTGCGGCTGTTGCGGTCGTAAGCCTCGGCTCTGGTCAGGCGGCTGCTTACACTCAACAGGTCGCTGAGCTTACCGGAGGCCGTGGCGCGGAACACAAGGGTGAACAGCACCTCGTCGGACTTGATCCGGTTGCCGGCATTCATTTCGTGCCAGCTCATCGTAATCATGCCCTCGCTTACATAGCGCAAACCGAAGTTGCCTTCTTTCGCCACGCCGTATTCGATGTTGTCCAAGCTCAGTGCCGTGCGATCAAAGCCCAGCGTCAACTGGTAGCCCATGATGCGCTCCATGTCTTTGCCGCGGAAGGCTACTTTCACTTCCTCACCGGCTTTCACTGCGCGCTCTTCCAAATCGAATCCGAAGGTACCTTGTACGTTGCGGTCTTCAACGGAAGCCAGATTCGGAACCACGGTGCCGTTTACATCGCCGATCTTCACGGCTACGAAGTCGCGGCCCAGTACGTCGCCTTGCAGGTCGTTCTCATTGATGACTTCCGGGAACTGCTCGAACCACGGGTTGGTCGGTACCGGGAACGTGTAGCTCGTCGGTACGAATCTCCAACTGGTGTTGTTCGGCAGATCATCAACGATGCTCAGGATCAGGCGGCGAATCATGATGATGTCGCTCGTAGT
>DDUV01000001.1:0-137 GCA_002344975.1 Saprospiraceae bacterium UBA2329
CATGCCCAAGCTATCGCCACTCGGTTCATCAGACTTCAAAAAAATCATAGAGACTGGCCGCTACTATGTGGACAAAACTGCAATGGTGCGCGCCGTTGTAGAGGGGGCTGAGATACAACTCCACTGCCGCCCGCGGC
>DDUV01000001.1:403-5866 GCA_002344975.1 Saprospiraceae bacterium UBA2329
GGCAAAACGCTGAACCTCTCCACGCTGCGCTACTTCTTTGACTGCGAGGGAGAGTACGGCCACCTCTTCGAGGGGCTGGCCGTGACTGACGACGAGGAGATGATGACCCGGTATCAGGGGAAATACCCGGTCATTGAACTGTCGTTCAAGGACGTGAAAATGGGGACTTATACCACCGCCATGCAGGCCATGACCACCCTACTGTACGAGGAGTGGGCGCGGCACACCTCTCTGGCGGGGCATCCGGTATATGACAAACTGATGGCCAAGATGGAAACGAGCATGGATACCGGACAACCAGCCGAGCACATCTTCTGGGACGCTATCAAAAAATTAGCGGACCTGCTGCACCAACATCACGGCGCTCAGGTAGTGCTGTTGATAGACGAGTACGACACGCCTTTGGTGGATGCCTGGCTGCATGGGTACTACGACGACATGGTCAAGTTCATGCGGATGCTTTTGGGTAAGGGGCTGAAGGACAATAACGCTCTCTTCAAAGGCGTACTCACAGGCATCCTGCGGGTGGCCAAGGAGAGCCTTTTCAGCGGGCTGAACAACTTCATCTCAGACGCAGGTCTCAAAGTCGGGCGCTATTCTGATAAGTTCGGCTTCACAGAGCAGGAAGTAAAGACCATGTTGGCCCACTACGGTCTCAATGGCCGCGAGATGGACGAAATCACCGCTTGGTACGATGGCTACCGATACGGCGGCACCCCAATCTATAATCCTTGGTCCATCCTCAATTATGTAGCTGAGGGTGGCCAATCTCCGAGTCCTTATTGGGTGAATACCGGCGGGCACGATCTGCTCAAACGGCTTTTCTTTGGTAGGGAGGCCGACGTGAAGGAGCAACTCACTACCCTGATGCGCGGCAAAAGCCTCTGTGCGG
Source organism: Saprospiraceae bacterium UBA2329 (assembly GCA_002344975.1). Taxonomy (GTDB): domain Bacteria; phylum Bacteroidota; class Bacteroidia; order Chitinophagales; family Saprospiraceae; genus UBA2329. The sequence goes on from DDUV01000001.1 coordinate 1,296, forward strand.
AAGTGGACGAATTTCTCACCTTCCGGGGATTGGAGACCAATCCCAATGCTATTCTCAGTCTGATGTACTTTGCGGGCTACTTGCGCATCGGCAAACAAGAGACCGTTGACCTCATCACTGAATATGAACTGGCTATCCCCAATCGCGAGGTGTTGCTGGCCTACAGAAGTACCCTCATGGCTTGGTTCAACGAGGATTTGGGGCGCTCTTTCAACGACAAGTTGCTGGAGGCCCTCACCACGGGCGATGTACTGACCTTTGGCGAGGACTTGGCGAAATTCGTACTCAAGGTGGTCAGTTTTTACGACACGGCAGATAACCGCACCGAGCATTTTTACCATGCCTTTCTACTGGGACTGCTGGCCCGCTTGGATTCGGCGTACCTCATTCGCTCCAATGGAGAAAGCGGCCATGGTCGCTACGACATCTGCCTCATCCCCAAAGACTTCTCCCGGAAGGGCATCGTTATGGAAATCAAGGCGGTGCGCCCGAAACGGGGCGAAACCTTGCCCGGCCGCCTGACAGAAGCCCGCACTCAAGTACTCGCTAAAAAATACGATACAGAACTCAATGCTCATGGCGTGACAGACATCCTCCGCTTGGCCATTGCAGTGGAGGGAAAAGAGGTCGTCGTGGAGCAAGTTTAGTGCGCCTTAGTAGTACGGACAGGAACGGGCCTTGTTTCGGGTTCCGTGTTTCACGTTACGTGTTCAAGGTTTCGCGTTCCTTCACGCTTAGAACCGCGCGCCACAGCGCGCCTACTGCATGCTTGTTTTTTGATAGGTCACACAACAACATAACAACTCGCTGCCTATGCATTCTCATCTTATCCGACTGCTGTTTTTACTGCTGCTGATTGCCTGTATTCATACACTTCCTGCCCAAACTTCACTGCCTTTGGACGAGTGGATGGTCATTGCCTCCTCGCTGCGCCTGCGCGCCGAACCCGACGCTCAAGCAGATGTATTGACGACCATTCCCAACGGAGCATTCGTGGCACATATTTCAAGTCTTCAGTCTGGCAAGCTGCTGACCGTCAATGGCTTGAAAGGATACTGGATGAAAGTGCGCTATCAAGAGCAGGAAGGCTTTGTATTTTCGGCTTATCTGTCAGGGAAATATGTACTGCTGAACGAAGGAGCGACATTGCAAAACGCCCCTGTTGTAAAGTACTGGTATGGAATTTATTACACCGAAACGGGTGAAATGCTGCGCCCCATCAGCGTGCGTTTTGACACAGTGAAATACGATGATGGAGCTTTCGCTCATCTGGTTTTGAAAACCAATCAGAGCGCCCCCGCTATTTTCATCATCGGCCTCAACAAGCCGCTGTCATCCCGGCAGGCAGGAATCTGGGCCGCCACTGTCGGAGCGCTTTGGAACGACCCCGACTACATCCGGGCGGGCGATCAAACAGCGCTTCCGATCGGACGAGACAGAAATGGATTCATCCCGCCATATTATTACTTGCTGGCGACGGGCAGCTACGAATTGGAGTCCTGGGGTTTTACACAAAAAAACTTTCGCCTCTTTGTGGCCGACAACTACTCCCAGTACAAAGTCTGGCAGGAACTGACCCACATCTTGCCGGGCATCGAAAGTTTTAAACCCGTTTGGGCCGGCGATCTGGATCAGGACGGCAAACCGGATTTGATATTAGAATGCACAACCTTCAATGCCGTTCAGGACATACTCCTGCTCAGTTCGGAGGCCCGCCCCGGAGAGTTGTTGCGCCCGGTAGCAGTGTATGTGCATCCGCCGGAATGTTGACACATCTGTCGCGTTTTCCCCGCCATATCCGTACCTTTGCGGCCTCAAAACAACTCGCATCATGAATATAGCAGTAGTAGGAACAGGATATGTAGGCTTGGTCACCGGCACTTGTTTTGCCGAAACCGGCAACCACGTCATTTGTGTGGACATAGACGCCGCCAAAGTAGAGCGCATGCGCAACGGCGAAGTCCCCATTTTTGAACCCGGCCTCGAAATCCTCTTCGAGCGCAATTCCAAACAAGGCCGCCTCGAATTCACCACCGACCTGGCCCCGGCCGTAGCCCACGCCCAAGTCATTTTTTTGGCCTTGCCCACCCCTCCCGGCGAAGACGGCAGCGCCGACCTGTCATACATCCTCGGCGTAGCGCGGCAACTGAGCGGCATGATCCAGAACTATACCGTCATCGTGGATAAAAGCACCGTACCCGTCGGCACCTCCGAAAAAGTACACGCCATCCTCGCCGAAAATCTCAGCACAGAACTCTTCGACGTGGTCTCCAATCCCGAATTTCTGCGCGAAGGCGTTGCTGTTGAAGACTTTATGAAACCCGACCGCGTGGTGGTAGGCACCTCCTCCCCTCGTGCCGTCAAAGTGATGAAACAACTCTTCGAACCCTTTGTGCGGCAGGGCAACCCCATCCTCTTCATGGACGAGCGCTCGGCTGAAATGACCAAATACGCCGCCAATGCCTACTTAGCCACCCGCATCACTTTTATGAACGAAATCGCCAACCTCTGCGAGCGCGTGGGCGCCAATGTGGACATGGTGCGCATGGGCATGGGCAGCGACACCCGCATCGGCAAGCGCTTCCTCTTTCCCGGCGTAGGCTACGGCGGCTCCTGCTTCCCCAAAGACGTGCAGGCATTGGCCAAAACCGCCGGCGAATACAACTACGATTTCAAAATCCTCCACTCGGTCATGTCTGTCAACGACCGCCAACGGCACATCCTCGCCCACAAAATCAAAGCCAGGCTCGGCAACGATCTCAGCGGCAAAACCATCGCCGTGTGGGGCCTGGCCTTCAAGCCCAATACCGACGACATCCGCGAAGCGCCCGCACTCTACATCATTGACGAACTGCTCGAAGCCGGCGCCGCCGTCAAAGCCTACGACCCCGAAGCCATGAGCAACGTCGAGCGTATCTACGGCAGCCGCATCACCTTTGTCAAAGACCCCTACGAGGCCCTCATCGAAGCCGACGCCTTGGCCATCGTCACCGAGTGGAGCGTGTTCCGCACCCCCGCTTTCGAGGTGCTGCGCCGTCTCCTCCGCCAACCCAACATCTTCGACGGGCGCAACCTCTACGACCTCGACTTCATGCGCGAGCAGGGCTTCTACTACGAAAGCATCGGACGCAATACGGTGCAGTAGCCTCCGGTACGGGCGACTTCAGTCGCCGAAACAAGGGCCTACAGCACCAGCCTACGGTACGGGCGACTTTAGTCGCTGAAAACATGCGCCGGCCGAGCCATCCGCTCTACTAATGACAGTTGTCGGCGCTGCAAGGTGATTGTTTTTGGGGCGTGCCGGCGCTCTGGCAGAAACAAAAGCGCCGTCGGGCGCCTCAGTCGCTCCTCCTGCGTCGTCACTGCCTTCGGCCCCCTCACGCAGCAGACCGCCAAGAGCCGACAGCTCCACACCCGATACAGGTAGAGAGTTGTCGGCTCTAACAATGTTAATAAACCGCCCGCCTCTACACCATCACAGGCCATCAGGCGTTATGTGGACGCTCATTTCTTTTTCACACCTCGTCAACCTGCTTCCTTATGAACAAAACATTCCAAACCGCCATCGCCGCACTGCCGGCATTCCTCCTCACGGTTCAATTGCTCTCACAATCCGCCGGATTTTCCATATCGGGCGGCGCCAATTACTCCCTCTTGCAGTCGCCCGATGCGCAGGTACTCATTCCGTTTTCACAGTTTGTCAACGGCAAATTTAAAACCTACGACGTACTCTCCGAGAGCGCCTTCGAGTTTCGGCCCGGCCCCGGCGCTTTCCTCTCCGGCGGCGTGCAGTGGAACATCAGCCGCAGCCTGCTCATCGGCACCGGGCTTACCCTGCAATACAGCAGCTACGATCTGAGGCCCGATTTCCTGCGCTACCTCCCCGCGCCCGGCGGCAGCGACACCCTGTTTCTGCCTCCCACCACCATTTCCCCCACCTGCGACGAAATCGTCATCCCCGACGACTTCGACCCCGCCACCGATCCCTTTTATCGCCACGATGTGCTGCACCTGCAAATCCCGCTTGAGCTGCGCCTCCGCCCCGGCAAAGGACAGTTGGAAATAGCCGCCGGCGCCTGGGCTGCGTTGCCTGCCTTCACGTGCATTGCCAAAGAAGATGTCTTCATCAATCGCCGCTATTTCAACAATGCGACCGGCGTCACCGTCAGTGAGTGTGTTTACAGCAAAGGCACCAGCGTGGAAAATTCCGGCGACGGATTCAATAACCTGATCTTTGGCGTTCGGGGCGAATTGGCCTACCGTTTCACGCCCTCCGTAGGCATGTTTGCCGGCTACTCTTTGTCGCTGTCCAACCTGTACGACAAAGACACCAAACCCGACTTGTTGCACAGCAACATTGACGGCATTCAGGCCCGCCAACAAACCATTTCACTGGGACTGCGATACCAATGGGAGCCTGCCCGCGAGGAAGTGGACGCAGACGCCAACAGCCGCCTGAACAGAGCCACGCACGAACAGCTTTTTAAAAAGAAGAGCAAAAATTCTTACAAAAAATATGGCCGCAAGCCGGTGAAGAAGAAGAGGAGATAGGGGGCGATAAAAAAATAAAG
>DDUV01000080.1 GCA_002344975.1 Saprospiraceae bacterium UBA2329
AGGGCTACCGGAAGGAACCTTGATTCTGTTATTGTAAAATAAATGGAAGGACTATAGCAGCGCCGGATTCGGGCAGGAGGTAATTAGAACATGTACCGATCAAAGGTAGGGCGAGGTTCTTCATGGTTTGAGTATTTAGAAAGGTGAGTAAATCTGTTTGGATGCTGCAAAGAAAGGGAAAATAAAATTAGAAAACAAGGGGCAGGTGAAAAATTAACATAGGAAACGAGACAAGATAAATATTGGATTTATACTCGATAGCCAGTGGTTTGCGAATTTAGATTTTTGCAAAAACCACTGGCTATCAGTTATCCCGATGAAAAATGGTTTATATTTTTTCGCAAACCATTTTTCATCGGGTATACTACAGAAAATGTACTGTTATAACTCAGCAGTAGCGCCCGCCCCAACCATTTTCAGCCTTATCGTGTTGATGAAGCACTGTAAACAATACCATTAACTTTCTTAAAAAAATATGAAAAACTTTCTCTTTCTCATGCTGCCGCTCCTTGCGGCCATCACCCTCACACAGTGCGCGCCGCAGAAGGGCACAACCGTAGAAGGCACCATTCAAAACGCCGGCAATTTGCAGGCATTCATGGACAAAGTCGTCATCGGGCAGGCCAACTCTGTGCTGGGCAAAGTGGACATCAACGGTTCGGGCAATTTTGAGTTCTCCTTCCCTGAAGGGCTGGAGGCTGGTGTGTACGGCCTGCGCATCGGAGCGCGTCGTTTCAATTTTGTAACCAATGGCCATGAGAAAAAAATTGCCATCCAGGGCGACCTGAACAATCTGGAAAACTTCCAGGGCATCACCGTCAGCGGCTCCCCCGATACGGAGGCATATCTCAAAATCATGCAGGGCTTAGTGGCGCAGCAGGTTTCGTCTCAAAATATTGAGACCTTTATAGACACTTGCTCCAATCCCATGCTCGGCGCCTTTGTGGCCTTCCGTTCCCTCAGCGGCAGCGCTGCTTTCCTGCCTTTGCAAAAAAAGGCTTTGGCCAAATTGCAGGCCGCACACCCGACTGCTGAAATCACCGCCGGCTACACGCAGTTCCTCTCTACGATGGAGTCTCAGATCATGGCGCAGCAGGCCCAGGAATTGATTCAGGTGGGACAACCCGCGCCCGACATCAACCTGCCCAACCCCAAGGGCAGAAACTACAAGCTCTCCGACCTGAAGGGCAAAATTGTACTCCTCGACTTCTGGGCAAGCTGGTGCGGCCCCTGCCGCCGGGAAAACCCCAACGTGGTGGCCGTTTACAACAAATACAAAGACAAAGGCTTTACGGTGTTCAGCGTTTCGCTCGACGGCGTGGAGAGCCGCGCATTGGCAGGCCAGGCGCCCGATCAGATCAAGCAGGTGCAGATGGCATCCAAACAGCGCTGGATAGATGCCATCCAACAGGACGGACTTGCCTGGGAATACCACGTCAGCGACCTGAAAAAATGGGAAGCGGCGCCGGCGGCGATGTACGGAGTGTCGGGTATTCCGCGCGCCTTTATGATTGACCGCAACGGCATCATCACCTCCACCAATGTGCGTGGCGCCGAAGCCATTGAGGCTGAGATTTTGAAGTTGTTGTAATAAAAGAGAAGCCAAGCGGATACATTTGAGTGTGTCCGCTTGGCTTGGTCTTGGGGCAAGAACTGTTTTCAATTATTGTCTTTCATCATATCTAACAACTCCTCCGTATGACAGCACATACTGTTTATGACCATGTAGCCGACTTCATTTCCAGAATGAACCCTCAATTGCTACTGGAACTCAAAGCCCCCGAAGCAATGAGTATTCGCTTAGAGGATTTGATCGACAAAGAGAAAGAGGGAACTCTTAGTTCGGAGGAAAAAGACGAACTGGATCACTATATCGTGCTTGAACGCCTGATTCGTTTGTCCAAAGCGCATGCACGGTTGCGGATTGCAGAGCAATGAGCAGAAAAATCCCTGATGCAATGAGAAAAGCAGCGGCCGAACGAGCAGGAAGCCGTTGTGAATATTGTCTATTACCGGCAGTAGACTCTTTCTATGGGTTTCAAATAGACCATGTAGTGAGCCGAAAACACGGGGGAACTACCGATCTTGACAACCTTGCCTGCGCCTGCCCAGACTGCAATAGAAGTAAGGGGACAGACCTTGGCACCCTACTTGACGATTCAACGAATCTCATACGATTCTTCAATCCTCGCCTGGATGACTGGGACACCCACTTTGAGTGCGCTGAAACCGGTATGATATATGCCAGAACCAATATCGGAAGAGCTACTTTGAAAATTTTCCAATTCAATCATCCTGATAGAATTATTGAAAGGAAACTGCTGTGGCAGTTGGGGCTATGGCCTTAGATTTCATGTATAGCCTAAAACCCTCAGCCGCTACATCTCACCTCCTCCTCTATCACACTTTTTCATGATAAGCCTCTTCCGATGCGCCGCCCTTGCGGTTTTGTTCGGCCAAAGTCCAGGAATCGGTAGCGGTAGTTTGCATCCAGAGATTGCCTGACTTGCGGAAAACCTGTGCGTTGAGGCCGTATTTGGCTAAGAATTTTTGTTCAAATTCCCCTACCGGCATTTGCGGGTCGATGCGAAAATCGCCTTCGTTGTGTTGGGTGCGCACTTGTCCGAGGGTCAGTTCCGCGTCCAATAGTTCGCTTTGACGAGAGCCTTGACCGCGTTGGTGACTGCCTGAGTAGAACTCAATTTTGAGGTGGGTGAATTTTTTGTGGAATTCCTCTTTTACCTCTCTGAGCTTTTTATCGTCGGAAATGATCATGGCGTGTTTGGTTGAATGAAACAAAAAAAGACCGTCAAAGCGAGAAGAACCCAACCTTGACAGTCCTTCGAAAACTAACCTCACTAATTTTTATTTAACTACCCAAACGGGAATGGAATCATTGACGAGCAGCAACTTTTCAGTGACGCTGCCCATCAACAGGCGTTCCACCCGCGAATGGCCTTTGGCGCCCATCACGATGAGGTCGGCGTTGCATTGCAGGGCGGCATCGCTTATCTGGCGGGCCAAATCCGCGTCGTCGTGTCGTTCTATGCGGATGCGGACGCGTTCGGCTTCCGGCGCGTAATTGTTGACAAAATCTTTGAGTGCCGCTTCCCGGTCTGCATCAAGAATCGCCTTGAGTTCCTCTTCCGATTTCCCCAGCCGATAAGTGAAAATATTGGGCAACTCGTAGAGGTGCGTTACTACCAATTCGGGCGGTTGCGGCAGGCGCAAGGCTATGGCTGCAGCGGTTTGCAAAGCGCGTACCGAGTAGGAAGAAAAATCAACAGGCACGAAAATGCGCTCTATCTGAATGCGCGACTGCTGCGGTACGACCAAGGTACTGCACGGCGTTTCCCGCACTAAGTTATTGGCTAAGATGCCATGTGCCGAAGCCCCGCTTTTTTTGCCTGCCACCAATAAATCTGCCTGTAAATCAACGCATTCCCGAAGTACCTCCTCCAAAGGATCACCTTCGCGGACATCACATTGTACCTGTGTGCCGGCCCCCATTCGGTCGCGGGCAACCTTGTCCAATTGCCGGGCCTGATCGGTATGGTAATCAAAATTGCTGACCATCGCCTGCGCTTCGCGTTCCAACATGGCGCTGTACAAATCCAGACGACCGGCAACGTGTAAAAAGAAGGCAGATGAAACGGGCACCCGGCCGGCCAGAAACGACACATAATGGAGGGTGGTGTCATCGGCGGCAGAAAGGGCCAGCGCCACCATCAATTGTCGTACTTCGAGCGGCGAAACTTTGGCCCCGGAACGGGTGATATGGGCAGCTATTTTATTCATCTTTCACTGCGTTTTCCAAGCGCTTCATGCCAAAATTACCCCTTTCTATCTCTCCCAAAGATGACAATTATCAAAACAGCGTTTGACTTTTGTCAATACATTTGCCCTGTCTGAGGACGCGTTGTGTCAACCTTTTGCGTGCTCAGGCGGTTTTTGCTTGTTATACAAAAGGAATCGCCCAAAATGGATAACTACCGGCTGTTGGTTGAAAAGCTCGACCAATTCATTCGCAAGTATTACATCAATCAGCTCATTCGGGGCAGCCTGTACAGCATTGGCCTCATATTGGTGCTGTTTCTGGCTATGTCCTTGCTGGAGTACAATTTCTACTTCAGTACAGGGGTGCGCAAGGGCTTGTTTTACACCTTCGTGGGCGTCAGCGTAGTTGCGTTGGCCGGCTGGGTATTGCTGCCGCTGCTGCGTTATTTTCGCTTGGGCAGCATCATCAGCCATGAGCGGGCCGCACAGATCATCGGCAGCCATTTCGGCAATGTAAAAGACAAGCTACTCAACGTGTTGCAACTCCGCCGCCAGGCCGATACCGTTGACAACAAAGAACTTATCTTGGCCAGTATCAACCAGAAATCGGAGGAAATCAAGCTCGTGCCGTTCAAATCGGCCATCAATTTGGGCCAAAATCGCAAATACCTGCGCTACGCCCTGCCGCCGCTCATGCTGTTTCTGGTACTGATTTTTGCAGCGCCCAGCTTCCGCGACAGTACCAGGCGCCTGCTCAACAGCAACATAGAGTTCCTCCGACCGGCGCCGTTTTCCTTTGTGGTACCCGGCGACAGCCTCCGCGTGGGGCAGTTTGAGGACTTCCCGCTGATGGTGAGAATTGAAGGCGAGCAATTGCCCAACGAGGTCTTCATAGAAGTGGACAATTTCCAGTATCGCCTTACCAAAGAAGGCCCCAGCCTGTTCAGCTACAAATTTGTCAACGTACAAAAAGACACCGATTTCCGCCTGTTTTCCGGCACGGTACGTTCTCAAAAATTTACGCTCGACGCATTGGAAAAACCCAATATGCTGGGCTTTGAAGTCAAACTTAATTTCCCCTCCTATCTCCAGCGCCCCGCTGAAACCCTCAACAGCATCGGCGATCTGGTGCTGCCCCTCGGCACTACCATTGACTGGGTGTTCAATGCGGAAAATACCGACGACGTGACCCTGCTCTTTGCGTCGCAGGAAAAGGAACAGAAGGCCAACCGTTTTTCGGACGACCTGTTCACCTTCAAACGCCGGGCCATGCAGGATGAAAGCTACAAGGTGCTTATTTCCAATAAGTTGCTTCCCAAAGCCGACTCCATCAACTACATCATCACCGTCATTCCCGATCTCTATCCCACCATCAAAGCCGATAAATATCAGGACAGCACCGACATCAAACTGCTCTTTTTTGCCGGCGATGCTTCCGACGATCACGGTCTGTCGCACCTCACCTTCAACTACCGCCTCAAAAAGGCCGGCAAGCAGCAGGGCGAACTCGTGACGCGCTCTCTCAAACGCCCCGGCGTCAAGCAGACCAACTTCGATTACACCTTCGACATGGCCAAGCTCGGCCTCGAACCCGGCGACGAAGTGACGTATTACTTTGAAATTTTCGACAACGACGGCGTAAACGGCCCTAAATCGAGCCGCACCAACCTCATGGTTTTTTCCATGCCTACGGTAGAGGAATTCAAGGCGATGGCAGAAGCCAACAACGAACAGATCAAAGACGACCTGCTCAAAGCGCTCGAAGAATCGCGCAAACTTCAGGAAGAACTTAAGAAGATGCGCGAAAAAATGCTTCAGGAAAAAGACCTCACCTGGCAAAACCGCAAGGAGTTGGAGAAAATGCTCGAACGCCAAAAACAGTTGGAAAAACAGATTGAGCAGGCGCAGCAAGCCTTTCAGGAAAACCTGAAAAACCAACAGGAGTACAGCAAAACCGAGCAAAACATCTTAGACAAACAGGAGAAATTGGAGCAACTTTTCGAAGAAGTCATGAGCGACGAAATGAAAGAACTCATGCAGCAGATTGAGGAGTTGATGCAACAATTGGAAAAAGAAAACGCGCTGGAAATGATGGAGAATTTCCAGTTCAACAACGAAGACTTGGAAAAAGAACTCGACCGCATGCTCGAACTCTTCAAGCAGTTGGAGGTGGAAAAAGCGATGGAGGATGCCGTAAAAGACCTGGAAAAATTGGCAGAAGAACAGGAAAAATTGGCGGAGCAAACCGAGAAAAACCAGAAATCGCAGGAGGAACTGAAAAAAGAGCAGGAGAAGATCAACGAGAAATTCGAGGATATCAAAAAGAACGTAGAAGAGGCGCACAAGAAAAACGAGGAGTTGGAAAAACCACAGGACCTCGGCGATCAGGAAGAGGAAATGGAAGATATCAAGGAAGACCTCGAAAACAGCGAGCAGGAATTGCAGGAAAAACAAAACAGCAAGGCTTCCAAGTCGCAGAAAAAGGCTTCGCAGAAAATGAAAAACATGGCCAACAGCATGTCCATGCAAATGCAGCAGGCCGAAATGCAGCAAACCGAGGAAGACATGAAGTCGCTGCGGCAATTGCTGGAAAACTTGGTGGGGCTTTCCTTCAATCAGGAATCGCTCATCAAGGATTTCAACAAAACGCCCATCAATACGCCCAAATATGTGCAATTGACGCAGGAGCAATTCAGAATCAAAGACGATTTTAAACTCGTGCAAGACAGCCTGCAGGCATTGGCCAAGCGTGTTTTTCAGATCGAATCTTTCATCACCGAAAAAGTGTCGGACATCAACTCCAACTTCCGCAGCACGCTGGCCGATTTGGAGGAACGCCGCAAACCGCAGGCTGCCGATCATCAGCAGCGCGCCATGAAAAACATCAACGACTTGGCCCTCATGCTCAGCGAGACCTTGAATCAGATGCAACAGCAAATGGCGGGCATGATGTCGGGCAACCAGATGTGCAAAAATCCGGGAGGTTCGGGCCGCAAACCCTCCGACCGCATCACGCCGGGACAGCAGGAAATGAAAGAATCGCTGGAGCAAATGAAAGGCCGCATGGATAAAGGCCAGAAGCCCGGCAGCAAGGAATTTGCCCAAATGGCCGCCAAACAAGCCGCCCTGCGCAAAGCCCTGCGCGAAAAACAACAGGAATTGCAGCAACGCGGGCAGGGCAGCCCTGGATTGCAAGAGGCCATAGACCAGATGGACAAGGTAGAAACCGACTTGGTGAATAAAAAACTCACCAACGAAACCCTCCGCCGCCAACAGGACATCCTCACCCGCCTGCTGGAGCACGACAAGGCCGAACGCGAACGCGGCCTCGACGAGCAGCGCAAAGCGGAAGTCGCCCGCGAAAAAGACCGCAAAATGCCGCCCTCGCTGGAAGAATACCTCAAAAAACGAGAGGCTGAAGTGGAAATGTACAAGACGGTATCGCCCGCGCTCAAACCGTACTACAAACAGTTGGTGGAGGAGTATTTCAAATCCGTCAAGTCGAATTAAAACGCTTACCGGGCGGCTTGGGAGGAGTATATCTGCCAAGCCGCCCGTCTTTTTTTTAAACACTCTTATTTGACAATCAGCATATTAGCGTATTGCCGTATCAATACAGCCACCTATACCCCTTGCGCCGTATCGGCTTTTGTCTTAAATTGCGTGTTCTATGGAAAAACGAGTGCAGCAGGTCATGTTGAAACTACCTTCCGATCCACGAAACATTGAACTCGTGGAATCTTTCGTCCAAAAAGTTGCTGAAAAATACCGGCTCAGCCCGGACCAATTCGGCAATCTTCGCCTCAGCGTCACAGAGGCCGTCAACAATGCCATGATTCACGGCAACGGGCAAGACGAATCCAAAAACGTCTGTATCGAATTGCACAAGCGCAAAGACGCTATTGCTGTGCGCATCTCCGACGAGGGGCGCGGCTTCGATTATAACAACGTGCCCGACCCTACTCTGCCTGAAAATGTGTGCAAATGCGGCGGGCGCGGCGTTTTCCTCATGCGCAATTGCTCCGACCGCATTGACTTCCGCAACAACGGCAGCACCGTGGAAATGCAGTTCAAACTATGGTAGAACCTTACAACGAAGAGCCTGTCAAAGGTGCGCCATATCAGGACGAGGACGAAGAGCGCATCCAGTTTCATTTCGAGGATACGGAATTTGAGTTGTTGTATCCCGCCCGGTTGAGGCAGTGGATAGAGCAGGTCATTGCCCGCGAATCTTGCATTTTGCAAACGGTCTCCTTCATCTTTTGCAGCGACGACTACCTCTACGACCTCAACGTGCAATACCTCAGTCATGATACCCTCACCGACGTTATCACCTTCCCGTACCTGAAGCCGCCCCACATCGAAGGCGATATCTTCATCAGCGCCGACCGCATCCGCGACAATGCCGGCGAGTTCGGCGTCAGCTTTGAGCAGGAACTCCACCGCGTGATGATTCACGGCATCCTCCACCTGTGCGGGTATTCCGACAAAACGGATGCCGACAAGGCCGCCATGACGCAAAAAGAGGACGAGGCGCTGGGTGTGTTGCGGGACTTGTCTTGATTTTGCGCGTAGTACCGTGGCACCTCTCCGAGCAGCGAAAATCATAAAAATCATAAAGATCAGCGTCGGAAAAATCCTCTCCGGGCAGCGGAAATCATAAAAACCCGCATGCGCAAGGTTCTACCTTGTGCAGACTATCCGGCGGGTTCTACCCGCCGACATTCACCACTGAAGAAGATGGTACCAGCAACTAAAGTCGCCGGTTGGTTTTCGGCGACTGAAGTCGCCGGTACCTGAGCGTACCGTGGCACCTCTCCGAACAGCGGTAATCATAAAAATCATAAAGATCAGCGTCGGAAAAATCCTCTCCGGGCAGCGGAAATCATAAAGTCCCGCCTGCGCAAGGTTCTACTTTGTGCAGACTATCCTGCGGATTCTACCCGCCGACGAAAAAGCCACCAAGTCAGGGCGTAACCATGAAGTTACGGCCTGACCTCGCCCGAATCCTGTAAATCCCGTTAATCCTGTCTAAAACCAAAGAGACCCAAGCGTAGAATCTAACTACAATCCCAACCTTTATCCATCGTGCAACGTCTATATTCTAAGGTGCCTCCGCTTTGCAGGCGCTGTGCTATCTGTATCACCTGAAAATTTTATGTACGATGAAAAAAATGCTCATCCTGCTGCCGGCTCTGCTGCTGGCTATCACCAACTGGCATTGCAATCAGGAAAATGTCGAACCAACGCCGGAACTCAGCTTCAACTGTCAGGAATCGCCGATGGTCTGCAATCTGAGCCGGGCCAATAATGAATTTGGATTCAATGTTTTCAAAAAACTACATCAGCACAACCCCGCCGACAACCTCTTTGTCTCGCCCTCCAGCATCGCCACCGCCCTCACCATGGCCCTCAACGGCGCCAAAGGAGCTACGGCAGACGAAATAAAAACCATGCTGAAAATCAACCAGTTTGATCTGCCGGAAATCAATGCCGCCTACAAAACCATGCTGACCACATTGCCTGCCTTAGACAATGAGGTGACGCTCCAATCGGCCAATTCTATATGGTATCGCCAGGGCTTTCCGGTCAAACCGCCGTTTTTGGAAACCAATACCCAATACTTCGGCAGTCAGGTACAGGCCCTCGATTTTCGCAATCCCGACGCCAAAAACGTCATCAACGGCTGGGTGAACGACAAAACCCGCGGGCTGATTCCTACCATCATTGACGAAATTCCCGACAATGCCATCATGTACCTCATCAATGCCATGTATTTCAAAGGCTCCTGGACGCGCAAATTCGACAAAGACGAGACCACGCAAATGCATTTCATCAAGAGCAATCAGACCACTACGCCGGTGGACATGATGGGGTACAGCGGCACCGTAAAATTCCCGCTCTACACCGAGGATGCGTTTTATGCGGTTGATTTGCCTTACGGCGATTCCGTCTATTCCATGACCCTGCTCGTACCTCGCGGCAATGCCGATGTGGAGACGCTCATCGCCGACCTGAACATGCAAAAATGGCAGCAAATCACCACCGGCATGAGCGTGCAGGAAATGAACCTTCGGATGCCTAAATTCAAGATGAAGTACGAAAAAACGCTGAACCGGGCGCTGCAGGAATTGGGCATGCAAACCGCTTTCAGCCGCGCTGCCGACTTTACCAATATTGCCGATGCAGAACTCTCGGTGGATGAGGTAAAACACAAATCCTTCATCGAAGTGAACGAAGAAGGCTCGGAGGCCGCCGCTGTCACATCCATCGGCATCATTGTAACTTCCGTTCCTTCTTATCCCGACATTCTGCTCAATCGCCCCTTCCTGTTTGTCATCCGCGAGAATCAGGCAGGCAATGTGCTGTTCCTCGGCAAGATGATGAACCCGAACGAGGAGTAGGTCATTTATTCCTTAAATAAAGAAGAAAAGGCTCGTTGTCAAAGTGTGGCAGCGGGCCTTTTTTACCCCATTTAAAAAAAATCCCTCCTTTTACTTGTACAGATAAGACAAAACCCGCTACATTTGCAACAATGTTGCACAAATATATAAAATCACCTCATTCATCCCTCGGATTAGACGCCTGGGGCATGTTGGCATCCGGCCTTTGCGCCGTGCATTGTCTGGCCATTCCTGTTTTGCTGGCACTCGGGGCATCAGCGGGCGTAGCCTGGTTGGAAACGCCGTGGTTGGAAAGCC
This sequence comes from Saprospiraceae bacterium UBA2329, assembly GCA_002344975.1. Classification (GTDB taxonomy): domain Bacteria; phylum Bacteroidota; class Bacteroidia; order Chitinophagales; family Saprospiraceae; genus UBA2329. The sequence continues at coordinate 10,479 of DDUV01000080.1, forward strand.
TGTTGTTGATAACCGCCATCGGTTTGGCGGCGCAGTCTCTTGTCGGGTCTTACCGGCGCGAACATGGCCGGCCTTTGGCGCTGTGGGTGGCCGGGGCAGGTTTTGCGGTATTGGTGGCGAGCCGCCTGGCCCCTGAAAACCTCGAACACTACCTGACCGCAGTAGGTGGATTTGCCATTGCTACGGCCCATTGGATCAACTGGAAATTGCGCCGGCAAGCCTGCTTAGCGTGCCGGTAATCGTTCAAAACTCCGGGTTCTTAATATTTTATCTCCTCTTACTTGTTTAGTTTGCGAAAAAGTTGTGAACTTCGCGGGCTGAAAGCAGATTTTTATTTCATTAAAACAACAACATTTGGCAAAGAGATTCAACGATCCGGATCCCAACAGGGCACAGTACCGGATCAACGAACAAATCCGCATCCCCGAAGTCCGTTTGGTGGGCGACAGCTTCGAAAAAATAAGCGAGGTTGTAGGCGAAAACGTTGAAGCAGGCGTATATCCTACCAGGAAAGCGAGGGAGTGGGCAGAAAGAATGGAACTTGACCTTGTGGAAATTTCCCCTAATGCCGTGCCGCCCGTGGTGCGCATCACGGACTTCAACAAGTTTTTGTACGACAAAAAGAAGAAGGAGAAGGAGATCAAGGCCAAGGCCGCCAAGACTGTGATCAAAGAAATCAGGTTTGGCCCCAACACCGACGATCACGACTTTGAGTTCAAAGTGCGCCATGCCAAGGGCTTCCTCGAAGAGGGCGCCAAAGTAAAGGCGTATGTGCAGTTCAAAGGGCGCGCCATTGTGTTCAAAGACCGCGGCGAGTTGATTTTGCTTCGCTTCCTCAAAGAGTTGGAAGAGTTGGGCGCTGCCGAGTCTTTACCCCGTTTGGAAGGCCGCAGGATGCACGTCATCATTACGCCCAAGAAAGCTGCTAAAAAATAATCTGCATCGGCTTTTGTTTTTTCCTGCAAAGCGACTTACCTTTGCGTTCCGTTTTAAAAAACCACAATTATGCCGAAAGTAAAAACCAATTCGAGCGCTAAAAAGCGCTTTTCGGTGACCGGCTCCGGCAAGGTAAAGCGTTTTGGCGCCAACACCTCGCACCGCCTCACCAGCAAAAGCCGTAGAGCTAAATTGCGCAACCGCGACTCCAGCATCGTCAATGCCGGCGATATGTCGTTGGTAAGACGTATGCTCTGGATCTAATTTTTATTTTTTAACGAGAATGCAGGCCGAAGTTTCTGATACAACCGGAACCCTGCATTGCACTAAAAACAACTCAATATGCCACGTTCAGTGAATGCTGTTGCCTCCCGGCATCGGCGCAAAAAAATCCTCAAAGCTGCCAAGGGCTATTTCGGTGCGCGCAGTAAAGTTTACACCGTAGCCAAAAACGCTGTGGATAAAGCAATGGGCTATGCCTACCGCGACCGCCGCAGCAAAAAACGCGCTTTCCGCCGCCTTTGGATTGCCCGCATCAACGCCGGCGCCCGCCTCAACGGCGTATCCTACTCCAAGCTCATGCACTTGCTCGCTACCAACGGCATAGACCTCAACCGCAAAGTACTTGCCGACTTGGCCATGCACCACCCGCAGGCTTTCTCTGCCGTGGTGAAGCAAGTTCTCTGATAGTACGCTTTATTTTTGTGATCGAAACGGCTAAGGGGTACTCCTCTTAGCCGTTTTTGATTGGCGCAAAGTCGTACGGCAAACGATTTGACCGCTTTTGCGTTTTCTTTGCATTGTATTTTGAATCCATCGTTATGACGCTACAAGCCGAAGCGCTTATCCCCACCAAATGGGGCAATTTCCGGATGCTGGCCTTCTCCGACCATCCGACGAACTGGATGCCGCACCTCGCACTTGTTCACGAAAAAACAGACCTGACCGGCCCTGTCCTCACCCGCATCCATTCGGAGTGCATCACCGGCGACCTCTTCGGCTCGCGGCGCTGCGACTGTGGCGAACAACTGTATGGCGCTATGGAAATGATAGCCCGCGACGGCGGCATCATCATTTATCTCCGGCAGGAAGGCAGGGGCATCGGCATCATCAACAAACTCAAGGCGTACAACCTGCAAGACCTCGGCCTCAGCACTGTTGACGCCAACATTCACCTGGGCCTGGAAGTGGACGCCCGTGATTATCACATCGCCATAGACATGCTGAATGCTATGGAAATCAAGTCGGTAAGATTGCTGACCAATAACCCCGATAAGATCGAGGTATTCGACAACTCCGGCATAGAGCTATTGGACCGGGTGCCGCTCATCATTGCGCCGCATGCCGAAAACCTCAACTACCTCAAAACCAAACAGGAAGAAATGGGGCATCTTTTCTAATCTGTCCACCATCGGTTATTGCCGAAACAGGCTAATACTGTTCGTGCCAGTGAAACTTGCTTTCAATGATGGCCGATTTTTCCTTTCTCATATACTCCAGAAACGCATTTGCTACGGGCGAGAACCTTTTGTCTTGCAACCACACCAAGCTCCACATAGTCCGGATGGGAAGCCCTTCTACCGGGATTATTTGTAAATCCTTATTGCGCAGTTCGTTCTTGATCCCGACCAGAGACATAATGGAATAGCCCAAGCCTGCCAGCACCGCCTGCTTGACGGCCTCGTTAGACACGAGTTCCAACCTCCTCAGTGCTGTAATACCGTTGTGTTCAATAAACTTTTCCATGGTTTGCCTTGTCCCCGATCCTTTCTCTCTCAAGATGAGCGGTAAATCATTAAATACAGCCTTGTCGCTCCGGCTTTTTTTGAACTTCGCCTCCGCATTTCCTATCAAAAATAGTTTGTTTTGAAACAAGTCCAAGCTTTCTAATTTCAGATCGGGAGGTACGATGGATACCAATGCAAAATCCACCTCATTGTGTACGAGGCTTTCAATCACCCTTGCCCGGTTGGTCACGTCCATTCGCAGTTCTACCCCCTGATGCTGCTGTATAAAGCCGGATAAAAAATAAGGCATCACATATTTTCCTGTGGAAACCACGGCCAGCTTCAGTTTGCCGGCCAACTGGCCTTTGTAAGCCAATGTTTTGTGGTTGATTGCCTGCACCTGATGTAGAATGTTTTCAGCGGCTTGTGCGATTTCCCGCCCGAAATCTGTGATGTAGATTCTTCTTCCTACCAACTCCGTAAGAGGAATGTCAAACTGATCCTGAAAATTTTTCAACTGAATAGACACTGCAGGCTGGGTGAGGTGCAATTCCGCTGCAGCCTTGGTAATACTGCCGGTTTCGGCAATTTTCAGGAAGACCTGAAGCTGGTTCAATGTATAGTTCATAAAAATATGTTATGAATTTCATTGCAAATATAAATGAAGACAAATGAACTTCCCCCCGCAACTTTGTGTCGTTGAACCAAAAAATACTCAATCATGACCAAAATCACCATTGCCAAAGGAGACGGAATCGGTCCGGAGATCATGGATGCCACCCTTGATATCCTCATGGCCGCCGGCGCTGATATTGAAACTGAGGAAATTGAGGTGGGCGAAAAGGTTTACCTTTCGGGCAACACTTCGGGGATTGCCAAAGCATCCTGGGATATTATCAGGAGGAATAAAATTTTTCTGAAAGCCCCGATCACTACGCCGCAGGGAGGAGGATACAAAAGCCTCAATGTGAGTACGCGCAAGTTTTTAGGTCTGTTTGCCAATATCCGCCCCTGCAAAAGCCTGCATCCTTTTGTGGCCACCAAACACCCCAATATGGACGTGGTGATTGTGCGCGAAAATGAAGAAGACCTGTACGCAGGCATTGAGCATCAGCAAACCGATGAGGTAGTGCAATGCCTCAAACTCATCAGTCGCCCCGGTTGTGAAAAAATCATTCGTTACGCATTCGAGTACGCTCGTCAACAAGGTCGTAAAAAGGTAACCTGCTTTACCAAAGACAACATCATGAAACAGACCGACGGCTTGTTTCACAAGGTGTTCAATGAAATTGCGGCGGAGTATCCCGATATTGAAAACGAGCACTGGATCATTGACATCGGAGCGGCCATGCTGGCAGATACGCCCGAAGTCTTCGACGTAGTGGTGACGGCCAATTTGTATGGCGATGTGCTCTCCGACGTGGCCGCTCAGCTCACCGGCTCCGTCGGGTTGGGCGGTTCTGCCAACATTGGTGAAGAGTGTTCGATGTTTGAAGCCATACACGGCTCTGCTCCCAAAATTGCCGGCCAAAACATAGCCAACCCATCGGGACTGTTGCAGGCTGCCGTGATGATGCTCCATCATATTGGCCAAACCGAAGTAGCAGAAACCATCCAAAACGCCTGGCTCAAGACGATTGAAGACGGCGTTCACACCGCCGATGTTTTCAAAGAAGGCGTCAGCAAAGTGAAAGTAGGCACCAGAGGTTTTGCGCAGGCGGTCATTTCCAACCTGGGCCAAAAGCCGGCTGCTCTGAAAGCCGCCTCTTTTGAGAAAAACGCCAGAGTCAACCTGCCCAAATACCAGCGCAGATCGCCGGCCCGCAAAGAGCTTGTAGGCGTGGACATGTTTGTGCACTGGAATGGATTCGACCCGGACGAACTGGCCTCCATCCTCCAAAAAATCGAAAAGCCCAACGTGAAGCTCAATATGATCACCAACCGAGGTATCAAAGTTTTTCCCGAAGGCTTCAAAGAGACCTTTTGCACCGATCACTGGCGCTGCCGGTTCAAGCCCTCCGAAGAAGGTCTCATTTCCAAAAACGATATCATCGAACTTTTGTCGAAGGCCGACTCCAATGGGATAGATGTTATCAAAACGGAAAACCTGTACGCTTTTGACGGAACCCCGGCTTTTTCACTGGGGCAAGGCCAATAATTCAAATCACCGCATCAAATTTCCTAATCATGAAAGCCAAAGCCATACTCTGCTCAATAGCGTGCATAGCCTGCCTCGCGCTTGCTTTTTCTTCTGGCTCTCTCATTGAAAGCCGCCTGTTCATCAGCCTGTCTGTCATATCCGGCCTGCTTTTTTTCAGGTTCGCCTCCATGCCGGCGCCTGTTGCCCGCAAGCGGGAAGAGAAGCGGCAGTCTGCTCCTGCGTACAAGGTGCAAGAGGCTCATATAGAACATATTTGAGTTATTTTTCAACGATAAAACCATCCACACAATGACCAACAATAACCTATTCCTGATTTGCCCGTTTTCATCTGTCGAACCATTCATCAGAAGCAAATACGGCAACGAAAATTACTTTCTGACCGCGCCGGCCGGCTACTTCAAATTTGAGGAAGAGCCATACTTGCAGGAAGTCAGGAATTTCATTGCCAGGAACAACCCCGATAATATTTACATCGTGCATGATACATCGTGCCGTTTTCTTCGAGCGGTTGTGAGCGAACAGGAGGAACAGCCGGAAGTAACTGTCTGCAAGCCTATTCTGGAAGTTTTTCAGCGCAATCGCCACGCCATCATGGAGGCGCCCGATACCGAAGCGAAAGTGGAAAAGCTGGCCGAATACAGCATGGTACAACAGACGACGCATTGGGTACAATCCCAGGTACTGGGCCGTGAAATCAAGAAGCACGGCATCCAGATCAAAGGCCTGATTACCAACAGGCAAGAGCAGGCTTGCAAGGAGGTTGAGATCAACCTGATGATGGATTAAGTGCTCGGCCCCGGCATATCCGGCAGGGTAATGGTCTCATCAACAGACGCCATTGCTCTGCCGGTCATCGTACAACTTGACACCCCATACATCCCTCCTGCGAAATCGGCTGCCTTTTTGTCACACTGCCGCGCCCACATTCCCCGGTATTAAAATCGTCCAACAATAATTACCTGATTTGGCAGGCCATTTCCCACGGCTTCTGCATTTTTTTGTTTTGGCACACAGCTTGTAAGGAGAGGATGACATTTTGAATCATCCAAATCAACAAACTGTATATCATGGGTAAAATTATCGGGATTGACTTAGGTACCACCAACTCTTGCGTAGCTGTAATGGAAGGTAACGAGCCGGTGGTTATTCCGAACGATGAAGGCCGCAGAACTACACCCTCGGTGGTGGCTTTCATGGACAACGGAGAACGCAGAGTAGGCGATCCGGCCAAACGCCAGGCCATTACCAACCCCCAACGCACCGTTTTTTCCATCAAACGCTTCATGGGTACCCGTTACTCTGAGCGCGTGGGCGAGGTTTCGCACGTTCCTTATAAAGTAGCCAAAGGTGATAACGACACGGTGCGCGTGGACATTGACGGACGCCACTATACGCCGCAGGAAGTATCGGCTATGGTACTCCAGAAAATGAAAAAAGTGGCTGAAGACTACCTCGGACAGCCTGTAACGGAGGCCGTAGTCACAGTGCCTGCATACTTCAACGACTCGCAACGCCAGGCCACCAAAGAAGCCGGCGAAATTGCGGGCCTTACCATCAAGCGCATCATCAACGAGCCGACGGCTGCCGCCCTGGCTTACGGCATGGACAAGCGCCACAAAGACATGACCATTGCCGTGTATGACCTCGGTGGAGGTACCTTTGACATTTCCATCCTCGAATTGGGCGACGGCGTGTTTGAGGTGAAATCCACCAACGGCGACACGCACCTCGGCGGCGACGACTTCGACCACATCATCATTGACTGGTTGGCCGATGAGTTCAAAAGCCAGGAGAATATGGACCTGCGTAAAGACCCCATCGCACTGCAACGCCTCAAAGATGCTGCCGAAAAAGCCAAAATTGAGCTGTCTGCCTCTTCCGAGACTGAGATCAACCTGCCTTACATCACCGCAGTGGACGGCGTGCCCAAGCACTTGGTCATCAAGCTGTCTCGCGCCAAGTTTGAGCAATTGGTGGACCACTTGGTGGAGCGCACCCTCAAGCCCTGCGAAGCAGCGCTCCGCGATGCCGGTATTTCCAAAGAGCAGGTGGACGAGATCATTCTCGTGGGCGGCTCTACCCGCATCCCGCGCATTCAGCAGGCAGTGGAAAATTTCTTCGGCAAAAAGCCCAACAAAGGCGTGAATCCCGATGAAGTAGTAGCCGTGGGCGCGGCCATTCAGGGCGGCGTACTCACCGGCGAAGTGAAAGACGTGTTGTTGCTCGACGTGACGCCGCTTTCCCTCGGTATCGAAACGCTGGGCGGCGTGTATGACGTGGTGATTGAATCCAACACAACCATTCCGGCCAAAAAGTCGAAGGTGTATTCTACTGCTGCCGACAACCAGCCCTCGGTAGAAATCCACATCCTGCAAGGCGAGCGCCAGATGGCCCGCGACAACCGCACCGTAGGCCGGTTCATCCTCGACGGTATTCCGCCGGCGCCGCGTGGCTTGCCGCAAGTAGAAGTCTCTTTCGATATTGACGCCAACGGCATTCTCAGCGTGACCGCCAAAGACAAAGGTACCGGCAAAGAGCAGAACATCCGCATTGAAGCCTCCACCGGCTTGTCGAAAGACGAGGTAGAACGCATGAAGGCCGAAGCTGCCGCCAATGCCGACACCGACCGTCAGGCCCGCGAACGCGCAGAAAAAATCAATATGGCCGACACGCTGGTGTTCCAAACCGAAAAGCAACTCCGCGAGTACGGCGACAAGATTCCGGCCAACAAAAAAGAAGCCATCGAATCGGCTGCCGCAGAGTTGAAAGAGGCGCACAAGATGCAAGACCTCGACCGCATTGACAGCGCTTCCAAAACATTGGAATCGGCCTGGCAGGCGGCCAGTCAGGAAATGTACCAAGCCACGCAGGAACAGCAGCAGCAACAGCAGGACTACGCATCGGATAACGGCGCGTATCAGCAAGGTGGCAGCAATGGCGCGGCAGAAGATGTGACCGACGTGGAGTTCGAGGAAGTGAAGGACAACAAGTAACTCTGTCATCCTGCTGCACTTGATTTGATATGGCCATCATCGCACTCGAAGGCATTCGCCTGCACGGCAGGCACGGGTACTATCCGGAAGAGGAAATTCTGGGTACGGAGTTCATCATAGATGTTTATGTTGAAACCAACATCAAAGAAGCTGCCGATTCCGACGAGTTGATGCATACGGTCAACTACGAAACGATTTACCTGATCTGCCAGCGAGAGATGAAAAATACGAGCAGCCTGATTGAAAAAACCGCCCAAAATATTGCCGATGAAATCAATGATTTCTTTCCGCAAGTGGGGGGCGTCAAGGTCAGGCTCAGAAAAATGCACCCGCCACTCGGAGGGTCGGTACACTCGGCTTTTGTAGAAATCGAGACCGGCTCCTTCGGGTGGCCCAAGCTAAGAACACTCAAAAAGCTCCGGGAAATGTTGAAAAACTGGAGTGATTTGGTCAAAAAATTCGATCAACTATGATCGCATACCATAAGACTGCATTTTTGGGCAGCGCCCGAACCTGGTTCGCGGCGCTGCTTGCTTTTTGTGCCGGCAGCACCCTTGCACAACCCGCTTATTTCCAGCAAGAAACGCACTATCGCATAGCGGCCCGATTGGACGACCGGCAGCACAGCCTGCAATGCAACATGACGCTGCAATACGTCAATCACTCGCCCGATACGCTCCGCGAAATCTGGTGGCACCTCTGGCCCAACGCATACAGCATGCGCAGCACGGCGTTTGCCAAACAAGCCCTGCGATTGCGCAAAGCCGATCTGCATTTTGCCCCCGATTCCTCTCTGGGCGGCATCTCCGGTCTGGATTTTCGCGCCGACGGACGCCCCGCACTTTTAAACCCCGATGCAAAAAATCCCGACTTGGCCCGCCTCGAACTGCCCGCTCCCCTGCCGCCCGGCGGTTCTGTGAGCATCGAAACGCCGTTTTTTCTCAAAATTCCGGCCTCCTTTTCCCGGCTGGGACATGTAGGGCAATCTTACCAACTCACCCAATGGTACCCCAAGCCCGCCGTGTATGATCGCGACGGTTGGCACGCCATGCCCTATCTGGATATGGGCGAGTTTTATTCAGAATTCGGCTCTTTTGAGGTGGAAATTACCGTGCCCGAAAATTATGTGGTAGCTGCCACCGGCGTACTGGCTACCGAAACCGAGCAGGCATTTTTGAAAGAAAAAACCAAAGAGACGGAGACATTGCTCGCCGACTGGCCCGAACGCCGGCAGGAAGCGCCATTCCCCGCCTCCTCCGAGCGCGCCAAAACCATCCGCTTTACTGCCGACAGTGTACATGATTTTGCCTGGTTTGCTGACAAGCGTTTCATGGTGCAGCACCGAAATCTGGCGCTTCCATCTGGAAAAACGGCGGATGCCTGGGCATTTTTTACGCCTTTTGAAGCGCATCTGTGGAAACGCGGCGCCGAATATGTGGCCGAAGCGGTTCAGTTTTATTCCACCGCACTCGGCGAGTATCCCTGGCCACAGGCTACTGCCGTGGAAGGTGCGCTCAGTGCGGGCGGCGGCATGGAGTATCCCATGATTACGATCATCGGAGCAGCGGGAAATGCGCTTTCACTGGATGAAGTGATCGCGCATGAGGTGGGGCACAACTGGCTCTACGGCATCTTAGCCAGTAATGAACGCGACGATGCCTGGCTCGACGAGGGCCTCAACTCTTACTACGAGCATCGCTACATGAAGCAGCGCTATGGCGAGGGTTCTTCCGATGTGGGCATTTGGCCGGCATTAAAAAAAGCATCAGGGATGCGCACAAACGAGGCGGCCTACCTCCTGCAAGCCCGCCGACGCATGGATCAGGCCCCAGCCACCACTTCCAACGAATTTGGCGGCCTCAACTACTTCATCGGCGCGTACAACAAACCCGCCTGGGCATTGCAACTCCTCGAAAGGTACATCGGGCAGGAGAAAATGGATGCCGCCATGCAGCAATATTATCAAATCTGGCAGTTCCGGCATCCGCAACCCAAGGACTTCCGCAATGTATTGGAACAAACAAGCGGGCTGGATTTGCACTGGCTCTTCGATGGGCTGATCGGCTCCAACCGGCCATTGGATTACCGCATTTCTAAAGGGCGCAAAACAGGCGGCGAATGGCGTCTGAGCATCCAAAATAAAGGCCGCATCGCCGCGCCGCTGCACATTGCCGCTATGTTGGGAGACTCCATCGTAGCCGGGCAATGGGTGGAGGGTTTTGAAGGCGTAAAAGAACTGACTTTTCCTGCCGGAGATTACGACCGGTTCAGCATAGACCCGCTTCGGCTTTCGCCGGACATGAACCGCCGCAACAACCACCTGCGCAGCAGCGGCATTTTCAGGCGCGTCGAGCCGCTTCGCCTGCGCCTGCTGCCTTGGTTGGAAGACGACCGCCACACGGTGTTGCACATTGCCCCGGCATTAGCCGCCAATGAGTACGACGGCAATATGTTCGGCCTCGCCTTGTACAACAGCACTTTGCCGCAGCGCCCCTTTGAATTTGCCGCGGCGCCCATGTACGCTACCCGAACAGGCACATTGGCAGGTACAGGTTCTGTACAATACCATCTGTACCCTGCGGGAAAGCTATTGCATGGCATTCACTTCGGCGTGGGCGGCCGGATGTTTCATTTTGAATACAACGAGCGCCACGATTACCATCTGCAATACGCCCGCCTGACGCCTTTTGTCAAGTTGGAACTCCATCGGCCCGCAGCCTCCTCGCTGTCGCAAACACTGCAATGGCGCGGCATCCGGCAGTGGGCACAGTCGGCGGAATTTGCTCCCGACGGCACATTCAGCGGGCTTCAGCGCCAGGCAGCCTGGATACAGGAATGGAGCTATGCGGGCGAGCAGCGGCGGGTTGTCAACCCCCAAAGCTGGCGCGTGGCCATAGAGCGTCAAAAGGATGAAGACCAGTTCATTCCGTTGAACTATTGGAAGGCATCGGCAGAGTGGAAAGGCGCCTTTACTTACGAAAAAGGGCGGCATTTGCATTTACGGGTTTTTGCCGGCGGATTTTTGAGCAACAGCAGGCGCACACGCGGGGCCATCTTTCCGGAGGCGTTCAACCTCACGGCACAGGGCTTTAACGACTACCGTTTTGACGACTACTACTTCGGGCGCACTGAACGCGAGGGCATTTGGTCTCAACAAATCAGCCTCCGGGAGGGCGGCATGAAAGCGCTCACCGGTGCAGGATTTGCTGCGGGCAGAAGTAACAATTTTATCATAGCAATGAATCTGGCCGCCGATTTGCCCCGGCAGTTTTTGTTGCCGCTGAAGCCCTATTTCGATATCGGGTATTTCGACAATGCCATGCCTACGGGCCAGAATGACCGTTTGGTTGACCAGATTTTGTGGAGCGGCGGGTTGGCGCTGGAGCTTGGAGAGGGTGTTTTCGGCATCTATTTGCCTCTGATCAATTCCAAGAATCTGAGCGCCCGTTTGGCCGAACGCGGCAATTTCCTGCAACGCATTGCTTTTACTTTTGACCTCAACCGGCTGAATCCCTGGCAGTTGCCGGATTTATTCGTTTATTGATACCCCTAAAAAACCTCCCCTGTAACGGCAACCAATTTGATTTGCAAAAGCGCGCCGTATTGATTGCGATAAGATTCTGTGAGGCTGCGCAAGTCGTCCAGATTGCCCGTGTAACGAAATGCGAACGGACGCAGTGTCAGGTCGGCGGGGCTGTTGGCGGCGGTGATGCTGCCGGAGCCTGGCGCCACGGAAAAATAGCCATAATTGCCTGCCTGAAGATTGGCGGCGGTGCTGCGGGCAAACAGTTCATTGACGAATTGGCCGGCAATACCTGCCGCCGATGGAGAGCTATGGCCCGCATATCCCCAGATGGTGTAGTCCGGGATGCGGCGGAGTTGTTTAAAAGGAAGAACCAATCCTTTTTCATTGCCCAAATCCAAGGTGTATGCCTCGTTGGTGATGCGCAGTGTACCCTCATTGGAAATGGTGTTTTGAAGATTGACCTCAAACAGGAAGTGAGTGCCCGACAGGCCATCCAAGAGAATAGTGTCGCGGGCCGGAGCAGCGCCGGGAATACAATTGTCCGGCAGTTCTATACCTGCAATATCTATACGAATAAGGCCGGGAGCAGGCAGGATTGCGTGCGAGATCATTGCGTTGAGGCAGGGTTGTAATTTGACGGTTTGGATCAATACCTGAAGGCTGCGGGGAGCAGGGCCGAGTTTTTCGCGCAACTCTATCTGAAACTCTTTTTCCACTTCGGGTACGATGATCGGATCGCCGGTATTATCGAAACTACACGCTGTAACGAGTACCGCCATCAAACCATATAAAAAGAAATTGTAACAATGCTTCATGCGCTGCGATTGAATGTCAACAAGTAGTGGGGCAAAAATAAATGTTCATTTTCTTTAGGCCAAAGGATTAGATAAGACACTTAAAATGAAACGTTTACTTATCTAATCCTTTGGCGAAAATGACCACTTTATTTTTTATCGCCCCTAATAAGTCTTCCGTTAAACGAGCATAACTCCGAAATGCTGCTTTTGTCCGTACACAAATTGTACCCTTGAGAGTTTATTGTTATACCCGCCAAATATATATTGTGATATTCGTATTTTTATGAAAAAAAAATGATGACATGTGTAATTGTGATAATTTTTTACATTTGCACGCTTTTGATTTTTTATTCCATAATCACAAAACAACACATTATGCGTTTACTTGCAACTCTTCTGCTTTCCTTCTTTACTTTGGCCCTCTTCGGCCAGCACGATCACCGCAATTGCGGCGCCATGGAACATTTGGCCGAACAATTGCAAAAAGACCCGGGCATGCTGCAACGCATGGAGGCCATTGAGCGCCATACCGAGCAGTACCAGCGCGGCGATCAGGTGCAATTCCGCGCCGTGATTACCATCCCCGTAGTGTTCCACATTGTACACAATGGCGATGCGATAGGATCGGGCGAAAACGTTTCAGATGCTGTGGTAATGGCTCAATTGGAGCAACTGAACCAAGACTATCGCAAACTCAATTCCGATGCAGGCTTGGTTCCCTCCATTTTTCAGGGGGTACATGCCGATACGGAAATCCAGTTCTGCTTAGCGCAACGCAAGCCCGACGGCACGGCTACCACCGGCATCAATCGCATCCAGACGACTTCTGCTTCTTGGACGCGCACTCAGATCGAGAGCAACCTCAAGCCCTCCTCCATTTGGGATCGCAACCAGTATCTCAATGTGTGGTCGGTCGTTTTTGGCGGCGGCGATGCAAGTTTGCTCGGCTATGCACAATTCCCTGGCGGCACGGCCAGCACAGACGGCGTAGTAGTGCTGCATTCCTCAATGGGTTCGGTAGCCAGCCCCAATCCCGGCGGCGGTAGCTATGCCCGCGGTCGCACCCTCACCCACGAGGTAGGCCACTGGCTCAACCTTCGCCACATCTGGGGCGACGCCACCTGCGGCAACGATCAGGTAGCCGATACGCCGGTACACAACACTTCCAACGGCGGTTGCCCCACCTATCCGCACTACAGCACCTGCACGGGTACGCCCATCGAAATGACCATGAACTACATGGACTACACTTATGATGCGTGCATGTATATGTTCACGGCAGGCCAAAAAACCCGCATGCAGGCTGTATTGGCAGCAGGCGGCTCGCGCGCCAGTCTGGCAAGCTCCCTCGGCTGCACGCCTCCTTCCGGCGGTGGTACTTGTGCAACGCCTTCCGGCCTGAATGCCACCAATATTACCGCCAGCAGCGCTACGCTCAACTGGGGTGCAGTGAGTGGCGCCTCCTCCTACAATGTCCGCGCCCGCCAGGTGGGTACGACTACCTGGAGTACCGGCACGGCTACCGGCACCTCGGTCAATTTTACCGGTCTGACGGCCTCCACGCAGTATGAATTCCAGGTGCAGGCAGTATGCGGCAGTACTACGGGCAGCTATTCCGGTTCGGCCAACTTTACCACGCTCAGCAGCGGCGGCGGCGGCGGTTGTACCGAAACCTTCGAACCCAACAACAGCCGCAGCGGCTCGCTGCCCTTGACGGCGGTGAATACCAATCTCAGTTCGCAGATTTCTACATCTACCGATCAAGACTGGTATCGTTTTGCAAATACCTCCGCTACGCGCAATATCCGGGTAGATTTGACCACTTTGCCGGCGGATTATGACGTGCAGTTGTATCAAAACAATACACTTCGCGGGACTTCTCAAAACGACGGGACTACTTCCGAAGTAATCACCTGGAATACCACCACGGTGGCTTCCAACTGGTACGTTCGGGTGTATGGCTACAACGGCGCCTTCAGCAATACGCAGTGCTACACGCTGCGCATCAGCCTGAGCAGTTCGTCTTTCCGTACCGACGGCAGCACCGACGGCGAGGTGACGGAAATCGAAATTCCGGTGGAGGTCATCAATTCTGGTTTTTCCATGTTCCCTAATCCGGCATTGGATCAATTGACCTTGGATGTCAATTTGGAAGCCGACCGCACGGTGAAGGTGTCTGTGGGCGATATCACCGGCAAAACGCACATCCTGCGCAGCTTCGATCTGTTCAAAGGCAATAGCCGCGCCACGCTCGATGTGAGCCATCTGCCGGCAGGCACTTACTTTGTACGCGTTGAAAACGGCGAGGTCATCGGCACTCAGAAGCTGGTGATTATGAGACCGTAATAAACAAATATTTCAACATCTCAAACGGGCCGTCTCTGTATGCAGGGGCGGCCTGTTTTGGTTTTTAAAAAAGTGTAATTGTTTAGCGGGGTTCCAAAAGCTGTGAGCTACGAGCCGCGAGTTTGCAGCTTGAGGCTGGCAGCCGTTCCCACCCGCTAACAGCTAGCAGCTTGAGGCTAAAAGCCAACCGCCGTTCCTACCCCGTCCCCCGCCAGCCGCCGCTCCCACCCGCCAAGAGCTTGCAGCTTGCAGCCAGAAGCTAACAGCCGTTCCCACCTGTTCCTACATCATCTCCACATCCGCAGCGCGGTAGGCATCTAAAGATGTATGGTCGGGATTGAGTTCGGTTACTAAAATGTCCACGTCGGTCAATGGGCAGACTTTGATTTTTTGCACGGAGTTCAATTTGGCCGAAATAGCATGCACCAGCACCTTTTGAGACGCCCTGATGATGGCTTTTTTGATCGTCACTACTTCCCAATCGGAATCGGTAATGCCGGCATCCGAATCAAGGCCATTGGTACCTATGATGCAAAGATCGGGGCGCAAATCATGCAAGGTCGTCACCACCTCGCCGCCTACGCTGATGCGGGCCGTTTTGGACAACTGGCCGCCGATGAAAATGACGTCGCTGTTGGGATGATCCAGCAATTGCATGGCCGTAGAAAGGCTCACGGTGAGAAAAGTGACGCGCAGATCGGGCGGCAGGATGCGGGCGATTTCCAGATTGGTAGACCCCCCGCTGATGAGCACCAGCATACCGTCGCGCAGCAGGCTGATGACCTTGCCGGCAATGACGGTTTTTTCCTGATAGGCATAGATGTCGTTTTCACGGTAGGAATACATCTGGTAGGAGGTGGAGAGCGCGCCTCCCCGCACTTTGATGATTTTCCCGGCATCGGAGAGTTCCTGAAGGTCGCGGCGGATGGTGTCTTCCGAAACTTCCAACTGAATGCTGAGGTCGGAAAGGAGGACTTTATTATGGATGTTGACTTCCCGCAGGATCAGCGATTGACGTTCTTCTTTGAGCATGGCAAAACCGGCTATTTGTTGCAAAAAATAATCCTTTTAGCGCTTTTTAGCTTTGATTCGTTGTAAAACACTGCAAAATACTGCAAAAAAATGAGTTTTTCTTTGCAGATTCGGCGGCTTTCACTAACTATGTATCGAAATTATTATTGTTCACTTAAACGAACGACTGTATGATGCTCATGTACTTCAAGCGGAGGCTGCTTCCGGCAACTTTATTGCTGGCGCTACCGCTCTTAGCTCTGGCTCAAAAAGCCAATTTCAACCTCAAAGGTACGATAACCGATCCAACCGGCGAACCGCTGATCGGCGTTACCGTACTTTTGACCGAACCGCGCATCGGCACGATCACTGATGTGCGCGGATACTACGAATTGAGCGGCGCGGTGTCGGAAGGCACTTATACGCTTCAGGTGAGCTATGTGGGATATGCTACCTACACCGAAAAAATAACGGTGGGCGCGTCTTCCGCAGCCACGATGAAAGACATTACACTGAAAACGGACATCCTCGACCTGGACCAGGTGATTGTGACCGGCGCGTCGCCTACGGCTACCCGCAAGCAGTTGGGCAACAACATCAGCGTGGTGGACAATCGCAGCATCGGCAATGCCGGCACCACCAACACGCTGGCAGCCCTCAGCGGCAAAGTGATGGGCGCACAGATCAGCCAAAACGACGGCAACCCGGCAGGTGGCATTTCGGTGCGTTTGCGCGGCCCCAGCTCCATCAACGGCTCCTCCGACCCGCTCTACATCATTGACGGTGTTATTGTGGACAACAGCTCCACCAACGTCATCAACCTGAGCGCGGACGCCATGACGACCGGCCTTCGCGCGGGCCAAAACCGCTTGGTGGACATCAACCCCGCCGACATCGAGCGCATCGAGGTTATCAACGGAGCTTCCGCTGCGGCGCAATATGGTTCGCGCGCTGCCAACGGCGTGGTGCAAATCTTCACCAAACGCGGCAAAAGCGGCAAACCCAGCATCGAGTTCAGCACGGCCATGAGTATGAGCCAACTACGCAAGAAGGTATTCATGACGCAGCACAATCAGCGCTTCGGCGTAAAAGGCAACGACCGTCTTGAACTGGCACAGGACCGCCTCACTACGCTTTTGCACCTGGGGCCGGCAGAAGCCACGCTCGTCAGCCAGGGAGTCAACTTTACCAAAGTGGGTCCGGTCAACCGCCTGCTCATCACCGACAAATACAATGTGCAGCGCTACGACATGCAGGACGAGGTGTTTACCAATGCTTTCGGTACAGAGAACTACCTCTCCATCAACGGAGGCAACGACAAGACGCAGTACTTCGCCTCCTTCGGCTACACCAACAACGACGGTATCATCCAAAATACCAACTTTACGAAATACACCGGCCGCCTGCGCCTCAACCAGACGCTGGCAGACTGGGCCACGCTTTCCGCAGGCTTGTCCTACAATTACAGCCTCAGCCGCGACTTGCCCAACGGCAACAATTTCTTCAGTCCCATCAGTACCATGTTCATCATTGACAACGTGTGGGACATCACCGAGCGCGACGCGGCCGGCAACCTCAGACAGGTGGAACAAGTGCGTGTGAATCCGCTCACTGTTATCGAAACTTTCGACATCACGCAGCGTACCAACCGCAGCATCGGCGACGTGCAACTCAATCTGTATCCAGCTAAAGGCTTGACGGTCAATGCTATTTTGGGTTACGACACCTATTCTTTGGTGGGAAATGAGTACCACCCGCGCATCCCGTATGCCAACGTAGCCGCCACTTTCTTTCCCGATGGCTATGTGGCCAATGCTACCAGCAACGTGACCCTGCTCAACCACGACCTCACCGTCAACTATGTGAAAGAGCTGGGCGAAACCCTGACTTCGACCACCACTGCGGGTTATCAGATCCAGAATGACCGCAACCACTACACTGCTCAGGAAGGCCGCGATCTGGCGCCGTTTGTGCGTACCGTTTCGGCAGCAGCCAACTTGTTTACCGCACCTGTGCAGAGCATCGCTCAGCGCAGCGTGTGGGGTTACTTCCTGCAACAGACATTCGGCTACAAAGAGCAGGTATTCCTTACCCTGGCTGGTCGCGTGGACGGCTCCTCTGCTTTCTCGCCCAACAACCAAGCCAATTTCTACCCGAAGGTCAGCGGTTCCTGGGTATTGTCCGATTACTGGAAAGACAGCAACCTGTCTTCTATCCTGAGTTCCGTCAAACTGCGCGCCAGCTATGGCCAGGCGGGCAACCTCACCGGCATCGGCCCTTACGACCGCTACAACAACTATGTGACGGCTCAGCTCGGAGGTCTCACTGCCGTGACTCCTTCTACCGTTTTGGCCAACCCTGATGTGAAGCCGGAACGCATGACGGAAATCGAATTCGGCGCCGACCTCGCTTTGTTCAAAAACCGCATTGGTCTGAACGTGACGGTTTATAACCAAGACATTCAAGACCTGCTCCTCACCCGCCCGCTGCCGCCTACTGCCGGTGGTAATTTCATCGTAACCAATGAAGGTTCGATGACTAACAAAGGCGTGGAATTGTTGCTGCAAACAACGCCCGTGGCTACCAGCAAGCTGCGCTGGAACCTTGGCCTGATGTGGTCGAGCAACCGCAACCAGGTGGACGGCATCAGCGGCGCGCTCTTCCTGCGTGGCAGCGACGGCGCTCAGGCAGCCATCAACGGACAGCCCTACGGCGTGTTCTACGGCCGCTATTATGCCCGCGACGCAGCCGGCAATCTTCTGCTCACCTCGCAGGGATTGGCTCAGCCGGAGCGCGGCGTACAAACGACTCTTCTGGAGGGTACACCCAGCCGGGCCGCCGACGGCCAGCCGGTAGCTTCCGCAGCCCAGCTTCGCAAAATCATCGGCGACCCCAATCCCGACTGGTTCGGCGCCGTCACGTCTGATCTCACCATGGGCAAACTCTCCTTCCGCGTGCAATTCGACGCCGTGTGGGGCTTTGATGTGTATAACTGGAACCGCATCACTCAGAACAACGTGGGCCAGGGCGAACTGGCAGAAATGGAAATCAAAGGCGAAGTGGCTCGCGGCTATGTGGCATCCATCGCAGGCGGCGTTACGGGCGAGCGCATTCAGGAAGAGCATGTAGAAGACGGCTCTTTCGTGAAACTGCGCGAACTGGCGCTCAGCTACGATTTGGGCAAAGTAGGCAAAGTGTTTAATAATGTGAATGTGAGCCTCATCGGTCGCAACCTGATCTCTTTTGACAAGTATCAGGGCTACGACCCGGAAACCAACTCGGCCGGCCAAACCGACCGCGTGCGCGGCGACGACTTCGGCAACGTGCCCATTCCGCGTATGATGCAACTCCGCATTGGCGCTCGCTTCTGATTTTTTCAACCAAATTTTGGTCATCAAAAAATACAACCATGAAAATCAAACAATATATCGTTCTACTCGCTCTGCCGATGCTCTTGGCGGTCGGCGCCTGCGAGCGGGAATACGTCAATCCCAATGCTGCTACCAGTGCCGATGTGCTGACCAGTGTGGACGGATTGCTGGGTATGGTGGTGGGCCTCAAGCGCTCGTATTCGGTGGGCGCTACCGGCGCGCTTTACAATATGGTCTCGGCCAATGGCCTGACGACCAAAGAACTGTATGTTATCAATACCGGCAACGGCGAGTTGGCTGCATTGGAAGCAGGCGGCGGTACGGTGGGCAATTCCAATGCTTTTTTGGGCAATATCTGGGCCAGTTGCAACATCGTAAGCGCCAACGGTCAATTGCTTATTGACAATGCAGGCAACATCAGCGACCCGACTACTTCTACTGCGGTGAAAGTGTATGGCCATTTTTTCAAAGCCTTGGCTATTGGTACCATGGCGCAGTTTTGGGAACAAGTACCCACACAAACCAGCTCTGCCGAGGATTTTCTCAACGGCAAGTATGCTGCGTTCAAGCCGCGCGCTCAGGCGCTTCAGGATGCCATTGCACTCCTCGAAGCCGGCGCTTCTGCCATTGCCGCTACTCCGCCATCGGCATATTTCAACAGCAAAGTAGGCACCGACATCAACATCGGCGATGCCTGCAATGCCCTCCTCGCCCGCTACTACAACATGTTGGGCCAGCACGACCAGGCCATCGCTGCCGCCGATAAGGTGAACCTGACGCGCAAGTCTATATTCAAATTCGACGCGCTCAATCAGAATCCGGTATATCGCACGGCCTTGGTGAACAACAACACGTATGACGGCCTGAACAACTTCGGTCTCAGCGGCGCTCTGGCCCCGACAACTGGAGACGGACGCATCGCCTTCTACCTCGGCGCCAATCCGCCGACAGGCGTAAAAGTGCAGGGCTTCTTCACCGGCGATACGAAGGAAATTCCCGTGTTTTTGCCCGGCGAAATCCTGCTCATCAAAGCAGAGGCGTTGGCCCGCAAAAACAACATAGCCGGCGCCATCACCGAGTTAGATAAGGTGCTGACCAAAAACAACGACATCTTCGGCGTCAATGCCAACCTGCCGGCATACAGCGGCGAACAAACGCAGACTGCCGTATTGCAGGAGATTTATCGCAACCGCTGTATCGAGATGTACATGTCAGGCCAGAAGCTGGAAGACAGCCGCCGCTTTGGTCGCCCTGCGCCTCCTTCCGGTGAGCGCAACCGCAACTTCTATCCGTATCCGCTGCGCGAACGGGACAACAATCCCAATACGCCGGCCGACCCGACGATTTGATCCTGAGTTCATTATTAGAGCATTTTAATAGGGCCTCTCCGGTGTTTCCGGGGAGGCTTTTTTTTAAAATTATTATTTTTGTTGACTTCTTTTCATTTTCAACACATCCACAATGATGACCAAGTACCTCCCTTCCCTGCTTGCACTGCTGACGGCCCTGAGCGCTCTGCAATGCCGCCGCACCGAGTCCTCCGGCGATGCTGCGCCTTATTTTTCCGTCACGTTTTCCGGCGATTCGGCGATGGATGGGCGGCTCCTCCTGCTCATTTCTACCGACGATTCGGCAGAACCGCGCTTTCAGATTTCCGACGGGCCGGGCACACAGCAGGTCTTTGGTTTGGATGTAAATGACTGGCAGCCAGGCTCGGAGGCTGTTTTTACTAAAGAGGATTTCGGCTATCCGGTGCAGAGTCTGAGCGAATTGCCCGCCGGCGAGTATTTCGTACAGGTACTCTTACAAAAGTACGAAACCTTCCGTCGCGCCGACGGCCATGTCGTACAACTGCCCATGGACCAGGGCGAAGGGCGGCAGTGGAACCGTGCCCCCGGCAACCCCTACAGCAAGCCCCGCAAAGTGCATTTCGATCCTGCAAAAGCCGGCAATATCTCAATTGAATTAGATCAGATCATCCCGCCCATAGAGCCGCCAAAAGACACCGAGTACGTCAAGCACATCCGCATCCGCAGCAAAATGCTCTCCGAATTCTGGGGCCGCGATATGTACCTCGGCGCGCATGTCCTGCTGCCGCAGGGCTGGGCCGAACACCCCGATGTGAAATACCCATTAGCCATTTTTCACGGGCATTTCAACTACGACCTCGGAGGCTGGCGCACCACGCCACCCGATACCACGCAGCCCTGCGAGTACAATGAGCGATTCCAGGTGGACTGCTACAATCGCCTTGTGCAGCAGGAGGCTTATGATTTTTATAAGATGTGGACCGGCCCGAACTTTCCCCGCGTCATCGTGATAGACATACAGCACGCCAATCCTTACTACGACGATTCCTACGCCGTCAATTCTGCCAATCTGGGGCCTTACGGCGATGCCATCACTTACGAACTGATACCCTACATCGAGCAGCAATTCCGAGGCATCGACCAAGGCTGGGCGCGATTTTTATATGGCGGCTCCACCGGCGGTTGGGAAGCGCTGGCGGCACAGGTTTTTTATCCTGCCGAGTACAACGGTTGCTACGCGGCCTGCCCCGACCCCATTGATTTCAGGGCTTATACGGTGGTCAATATTTACGAAGACGAAAACGCCTACTACACCGAGGGGCCGTTCCGAAAGACGTTGCGGCCGGGAACACGCAATGCGCTGGGGCATATCTCAGCCACCTTGCGGGATGCAAACTACAAAGAGTTGGCCCTGGGTACGCGCAGCCGTTCGGGCGATCAATGGGACATTTGGGAGGCGGTGTATTCGCCCACAGGCAAGGACGGCTACCCCCAGCCGATATGGGATAAACGGAGCGGCGTGATTGACAAAAAAGTGGCCGCTCACTGGCGCGAAAACTACGATCTGGCGTATATTTTGAAGCGCGACTGGCCCAAAAACGGCGTCGACTGGCGGGGTAAAATCCACCTGTATTGCGGCGATATGGACAATTACTACCTCAACAATGCGGTGTATCTGACCGAAGAAATTTTAGAAAAAGTGTCCAACCCGCCCTACGACGGCGAGGTGGACTACGGCGACCGCGCGGAGCATTGCTGGAACGGAGACCACACGCAACCCAACTACATTTCGCGGCTGCGCTATCACCGCATGTTCATTCCCAAATGGACGGAGGAAGTGCAAAAACGCGCACCCAAAGGAGCTGATTTGAGGGGATGGAGGTATTAAAAAAGTACCAAATCAAACGGCAGTGTAACCCAAACCTAAGTACACTGTAATCTGCTTTTTACAGGTTAGCCAAAGGGTGACTACGGGGCGGTGCTCTCGGCTTAATCACCCCTTCACTACGCACATATACTTATACTTACTTACTCTACCCAACTATTTTCATCC
>DDUV01000084.1 GCA_002344975.1 Saprospiraceae bacterium UBA2329
TGCGCTTAGGGGCAATAAAAAAATAAAGTGATCATTTTCGCCAAAGGATTAGATAAGTAAACGTTTCATTTTAAGTGTCTTATCTAATCCTTTGGCCTAAAGAAAATGAACATTTATTTTTGCCCCGATACTAAATGGTGTCCGCCCGAAACTCAATCTCCAGTAAACCAACTTTTTACGAAAAACCAACCATGAGTTCCCAACGAGTACTTTTAGTGATTATGGACGGCTGGGGGCACGGCCAAAAACCTGCTGCCGATGCCATCGCCCAAGCCAATACCCCTTTTGTGGATCACCTCCACCGGGATTATCCCAACAGCGAACTCGTCACCTATGGCGAGGAGGTAGGGCTGCCTGAAGGCCAAATGGGCAACTCCGAAGTGGGCCACCTCAACATCGGGGCGGGGCGCATTGTGTATCAGGAGCTGGCCCGCATCAACAAAGCCGTGCGCGAACGCGAACTGCACACCCATCCGGTCGTCCTCAAGGCTGCCGAATATGTGAAAACACAGGGCAAAAACCTGCACTTCATTGGCTTGGTCTCCGATGGCGGAGTACATTCTCACATCAACCACCTCAAAGCCTTGTGCGACATAGCTGAGGAAAACGGTATCGGGGGCCAAACCTTTGTACACGCCTTCATGGACGGGCGCGATACCGACCCGCAAAGCGGCTACGGTTTTTTGAAGGAACTGCTCGATCACAATGCAGCATCGGGTAATGGCGCACGGCTGGCCTCGGTCATCGGGCGCTATTATGCCATGGACCGCGACAAGCGCTGGGAACGGGTGAAATTGGCCTACGACCTGCTCGTTCACGGTGCAGGCGAACACAGCAACGACGCCCTCGCCACCATACAGCAGCGCTATGCAGCCGGCGAAACCGACGAGTTTCTCCAACCCATCGTTTGTGTCGGAGGCGCAGGACAGGGGCAGGCGCAGATTCAGCCCGGCGACGCGGTGTTGTGCTTCAACTTCCGCACCGACCGCCCCCGCGAAATCACCACCGTACTCAGCCAAACCGACATGCCTGAACACGGTATGAATACGCTGCCCCTGCACTATGTGACCATGACGCGCTACGATGATACCTACAAAAATGTAGAGGTCATTTTTCAAAAAGACGACGTGTCGAACACGCTGGGCGAAGTGCTTCAAAATGCAGGTAAAACGCAGGTGCGCATTGCCGAAACGGAAAAGTATCCGCATGTCACTTTCTTCTTTTCGGGAGGCAGAGAGGAGCCGTTTGAGGGCGAACGCCGACTGCTGGCGCCCTCTCCCAAAGTGGCCACCTACGACCTGAAGCCAGAAATGAGCGCTTACGAACTCACCGATATGATTGTGGCGGACATTCGCGAGAATACGCCCGATTTCATTTGCCTCAACTACGCCAATGCCGACATGGTAGGCCATACCGGCGTGTTCGAGGCAGCCATTAAAGCAGCCGAAACGGTGGATCGCTGTATGGAGCGCCTCATCGCCACCGCGCTGGAGTTTGGTTACGAAGCCATTGTCATCGCCGATCACGGCAACTCCGACTATATGGTGAACGAGGACGGCAGCCCCAACACGGCGCACACCATGAATCCCGTGCCTTGTATTTACGTTAGCGGCCGTGCAGCCGGCGTTCGAGTAAAGCCAGGCAAATTGGGCGACATAGCTCCTACCATCCTGTATTTGATGGGATTGCCCGCACCTGCCGCTATGACGGGCGATATACTGATTGAACGATGAGGGGTATTATTGTAATGACATTGGCGGCCGTTCTCAGCTTGTTGACGACCTGCCATAGCGAGTCGGGAACCGCTGCTGCATCAGGAGCAGCGCCGTATTTCGATCTGAAAAAATATTTGGAATCGGAAATAACGCGCTTGGAAAAAGCACAAGGCTCCGTAGTGAAAACGGTGTCCGTCAACGGTAAAGAGGAGCAACAAACCCTGCAACAGTTGGACTACCGCTCCGAACTGGCGCCCCTGCTCGACGCCGACATCAATCGCCCGGCTTGGCAGGGCAAATACCGCGTGGATTCCACCCGGGTTTCCCCCGGCGAATGGACCCTGACCTACACCGCTGCCGACGAAAAGCCGCCGGTGCGCACCTTGTCCGTACATTTTCAGGACAATGCTGTGGAATCCATTCTCATCGAGCGCACCGCGCATACGCTGATGGCGGGGTCGAGCCAACAACTATCCTACCGCCCTGCCGCCGGTTTCGAGGTGGCCACCGTGCAGAAGGCGGTGTTTATGCAGGAGCGTAAGATTTTCGTGGGTGTGGCGTATTAGCCCTTCACCAGCTTAAAAGCGTGCGACCATTGGTTGCGCTGAAATCCCGGAATGCACCACAAAATACACAACGGCTCAATGGCACGGGCTGCTTCTACACCGCCCATATCTTCCGTTTCCCAGCCAAACTGGTCGAGGATGTAATGCACATCGTCTTTGGCATTGGCGTCGTTGCCGCAAATGAACATGGAAGGCGCGCCGCCTTTGAGGTGCGGATTGACCATGAGCGCGCTGCCCACGCAATTGAAGGCTTTGACGAAATTGGCCGCCGGGAAACGCCGCTGCAGGCGCTCCATGAGGGAGTCGTCCAAAGTGGTGAAAAACTTCAGTACGCCGTTCACGGGCGGTTCGGGGGCTATTGGATTGGTCACATCTATGATGGTTTTGCCCTCCAGAACGGGTTCGCCGGCCAGTTCCAGCGCCGATTCGGCCGCCTTGCCCGATACGGCGAGTACGATGATATCCGCCTTATAAGCCGCTTCCGCAAAGGTGCCGATCTTGGCTTTTGCACCTTCGCCCTGATGCCATTCGGTCAATTTGGAGGCATCGCGGGTGCCCATCGTCACTTCGTAGCCGTGTTTGAGAAAGCCGTTGCCGAGTGTGCGGGCCACTACGCCCGATCCGAGAATGCCTATTTTGTTTTTCATCATGGTGTGTTGATTTTGGTTGTGGTCAAAGGTCGGAAAAAAAATGAAGCCCTGCGGGTGATAAATGTCACAAGGGGAATTTCGAGTTCAAGGTTCCGGGTGGGAACAGGCTTGTTTCGGGTTTCGCGTTCAAGGTTCCGAGTTCCCTCACGCTTAGCGCCGCCTACCGCCGACTGCACACCGGTCCCTTCTCTCCCAAGCCCTCACTTTTCCTTTCTTCGCAGCAACTCTCTGTGCAGCAATCCCAGTTCGCGGCTCATCTGCCCGCCGGCAGAGGTGTTTTCCCGCGTGCGGCGAATGAGGTACGGAATTACCTCGCGCACAGGCCCGTAGGGCAGGTATTTTTCCACATTGTACCCAGCCCGCGCCATCACATAAGAGATATTATCGCTCATGCCATAGAGTTGGGCTGTAGCCGTCAGCGGGTGGTCGTTGGGTATGTGGTAGCGCTGCATCAGCTCGGCCATGAGTCGGCAACTTGCCTCGTTGTGGGATGCGTTGCACACATACATATCGCCGAGGTGGCTGAGGCAAAATTCGAGCGCCCGGTTGTATGCCCGGTGTGTGTCTTCCAGCGTGGCGTGTATCGGATCGGGGTAGCTCATGGCGGCAGCCCGGGCGCGCTCTTTTTCCATGTAAGCGCCGCGCACCAATTTGACGGCACAGAGATAGCCGTGTTGCTGCGCGTGTTCGAGTGATGCTTCCAGAAAAGCCTGCCGGTCTTTGCGATACATTTGCACTGCGTTGATGATGGTTGGCTGTTCGCGGTTGTAGCGCTCTGACATGATCCAGGCAATGCGGTCAACAGCGCCCTGTATCCAACTGTGTTCGGCGTCAACATGAATGGAAATACCTGATGCGGCGGCGGCTCCGCATATCCGATCCACCCGATCTATGCCGCGCTGCCATTCGGCTGTTTCGGCATCGTTGAGGGCATCCATCCGGCTCACTTTTTCCAACAAGGCAAACCGGAACAAGCCGCTGAGTTTCATGCTCACGATGTGGATAAAACTGTCTTCGCGGGCAACTTCCAGCGTTTGCTGCAAATGATTGGCCGTTCGCTCAAAGTCTTCTTCGGAGGCTTTGGCTTCGACCCCATAGTCCAGGATGGTTTTGATGCGATGCCGCCCCAGCGCTTGAATGACCTGTTTGACCTCGCTGATGGTTTCTCCGCCGCAAAACTGTTGGTAAATGGTGTTTTTGACCAACCAAATCACCGGCAGGTGCAGCCGAAAAGCCCATTCTGCTATGCGGGCGCCTGCATTGACCAAGGCCGGGTTGTTCATCATTTGGAAAAGCAAATGGCTTTTGCGCAGTTGGCCGTCGCTTTTGTGTGCAAATGCGGCAGCCGTATCGTCGAAGCGAAGTTGCACGACAGGAGGATGCGTGATCTGGTTCATACCTGATTTTATTTGGTGCAGGAAATTTAGCCCTGTTCCCAACATCAGGCAATGACGCTCGTCAATGGAAGGAGTGATTTATGACGATTTCGAGGCTGTTTTTCGCAGCCAGCCAGGGATCAATACCGCGCCGGCCAACAAATAGACGTAGTATGAAATAAGCCTCCATACGCTGGAAATGATGGTGGAAACCGTACCGTTAGATACATAATCCGTCAAAAAACCGCCGAAAAGCAGTTCTATCAAACCCGCACCGCCGGGCGTGGGGCTGAACGCAATGACAAAAAACATGGTTTGCAGGCGGGCGTACAACTCCATTTGGGTCACAACATCAACCGGGATAGTGGGGATGAATGCCACAATGATGGCGCTGAGTAGAAAAAAACGTGTAGCCCAGGCAACGAAGGTATGCGCCAGAGATTGGAGGTGAAAGGATGAAGGTTCGTTGCGCAATTCCCCGGAAGCTAAAATAAATTCATTGCTCAAAATGATGGCCCTGCGGCGGAATCGCTTCAACCAAGACCAGGATGTGAGCGACCCCAGAAAACGCTTGACCCGCTGCGGCCCGATGAACAAACCGTAATAAAATAGCCCTGTATATGCCATCATACCCAGATAGGCCAGGATGAAAAAATGACCCCAGGCCCCTGCTTCCGCAAAAGTGGCAGCCCCCGGACGCATGATGCCCGCCCCGAAAATCAGGTACAAAAACGGCAGGGTGAGCAACATGAAGGCGCTGTCCAATACTACAGTATATAATACAATGGTGGTGGTTTTGGCAAGGCTCAGCTTTTCCCGGCTCAACAGAAAAAACGCCACCGCCGAACCGCCCAAACTGGTGGGCGACACAGCAGAGGAAAATTCCCATAAAAAAATCAACTGAATACATTTCCACCACGAAAATGCCCCATTCGACAACACCCTCAATCGGGCCGCATAAGCCAAATGCCGCACTGCCGCCAACAGTACCGCCAGCCCCAACAGCACTGCCAGACGGACGGTCCAGTCAATACGGGCAAACTCTTGTGCGTCAAACTGCCGCCAGAATAAATACGCCACCACTCCTACCCCGATGAGTACCGGCAAAATGATACGGGACACCCGCATATTGGGTGGTTGCGCTTCGGTGTCCGGAAGCAGATCGTTTGGGTATTCTTGCATGTAATAATGAGTGTTGCAATTCGGCTATAAAGGTAAGAAACCTTGACGAAGCCTTCAACCTCACACCCCGGCAGGCGTTAATGTCGTATTCTTTTCAACAACTTCAGAACAAAATGGCATTTACAGAATCCAATATGTTGCCCATCGGCACCATCGCGCCGCCCTTCGCTCTGCCCGATACCGTGAGTGGCAACACCATTACCTTTGACGATATAGCCGGCGAAAAGGCCACCATCGTGATGTTCCTCTGCAACCATTGCCCGTATGTGATTCACGTCAACGAAGAAATTGTGCGCATCGCTCTCGATTATCAGCCGAAAGGCGTGGGCTTGGTGGGCATCAGTTCCAACGACGTGGAAAATTACCCCGACGACGCGCCCGACAAAATGCAGGAACACGCCCGCCAAGTGGGCTACACTTTTCCTTATCTGTACGACGAATCGCAGGAAACTGCCCGCGCTTATGATGCCGCCTGCACCCCCGATTTTTATGTCTTCGACGGCTCGCGACGCTTGGTCTATCGCGGCCGCTTAGACAATGCCCGCCCTAAAACAGATACGCCCCTGACCGGCGCCGACCTGCGGGCTGCATTGGACGCGGTGCTCGAAGACCGTGAAGTAAACTCGGTGCAATATCCCAGCGGCGGCTGCAACATCAAATGGAAAAAAGACTGATATGCGGCACAATCTACTCATTATCATCCTGCTATGTGCAGTGTTTACAGTCGAAGCGCAAACGCAGGAACCCTTCCGCATCCGCATTCAGAAAACAGACCAGCCGCTGCGATTGGATGGGGCATTGGATGAAGATGTCTGGGGAAACGCGCAGGTAGTAAGCGATTTTTACCAAAATTTCCCCTTCGACACGGCGCGGGCAAGCCTGCAAACCGAGGTGCGCCTGCTCTTCGACGAACACCATATATATGTGGGCGCCAAGATATACCAGCCGCGTGCCGACTACATCGTTGCCTCGCTGAAACGCGATTTCTCCTCTGGTCCTACCGACGAATTTGCCGTCAATATTGATCCCTTTTCCGACAAGATCAACGGCTTCCATTTTGCCGTGTCGCCCTACAACGTGCAACGCGAGGGCATTATTGACAACGGCAGCAACATCAATACCGACTGGGACAACCGCTGGTTTTGCAAGGTGAGCAACCACGACGATTACTGGACGGTGGAAATGGCCATCCCCTTCAAAACCCTCCGCTACAAAACCTCCGAAACCGCCCCCAACTGGCGCATCGGCTTCTCGCGCAACTCGGTAAAACAAAACGAGCGCTCGGCCTGGACGCAGGTGCCCCGGCAATTCAACCCCAACAACCTCGCTTTCACCGGCCTGATGGAATGGGCCACACCGCCGCCCAAACCCGGCCTCAACGTATCTCTCATTCCCTACCTCACAGGCGGCACTTCCCGCGATTTTGAGTTCAAACTGCCCTCCGAGCAAAGGCTGGGCATCGGCGGCGACGTCAAAATAGCCGTCACGCCTTCGCTCAACCTCGACCTCACCTTCAACCCCGATTTTTCGCAGGTGGAAGTGGACCGCCAAATCACCAACCTGAGCCGTTTTGAACTGTTCTTCCCTGAACGCAGGCAGTTCTTTTTGGAAAATGAAGACCTCTTCAGCCGCTTCGGTTTCCCCAACAGCCGCCCTTTTTTCAGTCGCCGCATCGGCATCGGGCGCGGCAACATCACCCGCACCACCACCGACGGCCAAACCATCACCGTAGAGCGCTCGGTGGATGTGCCCATCATTGCAGGCGCGAGATTGAGCGGCAAATTGGACAACAACTGGCGCGTGGGCCTGCTCAATATGCAGACCGCTCGCATGAACGACATCAACCTCAATCCGGCCAATTATACGGTGGGCGTATTGCAGCGCAAGGTGTTCGACCGCTCGTATGTGGGCGCTGTTTTTGCCAACAAAGAAAACTTCATTCCAAGCTCCGGCGGCGGCTACGACATTGACAAAAACGCCTACAGCCGGGTGGCGGGATTAGAATACAACCTGTTTTCCAAAGACAATCGCTGGGAGGCAGAGCTGTTTTACCACCGCTCCTTCTCGCCGGGCAATCCGGCGGACCCCAACTCGGCAGCCTTGTTTTTGGGGCATTTTACCCGCAACTGGCGGCTGTTTTTTCCTACCCAATACATCGGTTCCGGTTTTCGCAGCGACGCGGGCTTCGTTCCCCGAACGGGCTTTTTCTCTACCTCGCCCGGCCTCACGCGCAGTTTCTTTCCCAAAAACCAAAAGCGCGTCGTTTCTTATGGCGGCGAGTTGAATTCACAATTCATTTTTAACACCCATGGCGGTTTTCAGGGCACCGACCGGAGCTTCTCTGCGCAGGGTTTTGTAGAATTTGCAGGTCAAAGCGCGCTCACTGCCGGCTGGAATAGTGATTACACCTACCTGTTTTTTGCCTTTGATCCCACCAATTCGGGTGGAGCGCAATTGCCCGCCGGTACCGATTATGTTTACAATTCACTTCAGGCAGCGTTCAATTCCGACCTGCGACGCAATTTTTACTACGACATTTCTTTGCAACACGGGCAGTATTTCAACGGCGACATCACGCAGGTCAGCGGCGCGTTCAATTACCGTTGGCAACCCTACGGGATCCTTGCGCTGCGCTACAATTACAACGATATCCGCCTGCCTGCGCCCTACAACAGCGCCCGTTTCTGGTTAGTGGGGCCGAGGGCCGAGCTGGCCTTCTCGCGCAGCCTGTTTTTCAGCTTGTTTTTGCAGTACAACACTCAGATCAACAACGTGAATGTGAACAGCCGCCTGCAATGGAGGTTCAGGCCCGTTTCCGACCTCTTCATCGTTTATACCGACAACTATTTTTCTGAAAACTTCTTCGCCATGCCGACGCCCAAAAACAGAACTTTGCTGTTGAAATGGACGTACTGGCTCAACTTGTAAGAAAATGAAACAATACATCGTCACTGGCGCAAGCCGGGGCATTGGCCGCGATACCGCCCTGGCATTGGCAGCGCATCCCTCGCATTGGGTACTTGCGCTGTCGCGCGATCTGGCCGGGCTGGAACGCCTCGAACAAGCCGCCCGTGAGGCCGGCGCCGAGCAACGCCTGCACTGTCTGCCCTTCGACATAGCCCAACCCGATATGCCGCAACTGATGGAAGTGCTGGGCCAATGGGGCAAATTGGACGGCATCGTTCACAATGCGGGACTGCTCATCAACAAGCCCTTCGAGGAACTGGATGAGGCCGACTGGCAGCGCATGTTTCAGGTCAATTTTTTCAGTCCAATGGCCCTCACGCGCAGCTTGTTGCCCCTGCTCGAAGCAGCCCGTGGAGCGCACGTCTTACACATAGGCAGCATGGGCGGGTTTCAGGGCAGCAGCAAATTCAACGGCCTGAGTGCATACAGTGCCTCGAAAGCCGCCTTGGCCAACCTGACCGAAACGCTGGCCGAAGAGCTGAAATCGAGGCATATTTTCGTCAACTGTCTGTCCTTGGGCGCCGTACAAACCGAGATGCTGGCACAGGCGTTCCCCGGCTATCAGGCGCCGCTGAGCAGTGCAGAAATGGGCGGTTTCGTGGCCTGGTTTGCAGAGCAGGGGCATCGCTTTTTCAATGGCAAGATTTTGCCGGTTTCGGTGAGTACGCCCTGAGGTTTTGTCTTGTTTGGGGTTTGATAAAGGCCGGCTTCCCCTGATGTTCAGATGCAGATTTCCCCATTCCTGAGTAGTGGGGCAAAAATAAAGTGT
>DDUV01000125.1:0-7488 GCA_002344975.1 Saprospiraceae bacterium UBA2329
TGAAGAGAAAATGGAGGCGAAAACGCTCGCCTCAGCGTTGCTACTTGTATGTATAAATAGCAGAGGGACTGTTATCTGATTTTGTACTCTATAAATCGGTGTTTTTTAATTTTTTTCTAAAACAGCACCAGCCGCCTGCTAAAAACTGCGGCTACACAAGGCGTGGCCGGGTTCACCCGTCTTTCCCGTTCAGGATATGGTTTTTCAAATACTGAATGGTGATGACCATGTCAGCTACTAAGGGCAATCGCCGGCCCGAAAAAAATCATCCATACGGATACTTCACCTCGGTGAGAAACAGCCCGTCGGGCGGGATGCTCCAGCTTTTGGCGATGCGGGTTTGTTGTTCCAGGGCCTTGCGTATTTCGTCCAAAGAGACCTGGCCCAGACCCGCGTTGAGGCAAGCCCCCACAATAAGGCGCACCATGCCGCGCAGGAAGCGGTCGGCAGAGATGTGGAATACCAGGCGGTGCCGGGCCTCATCGAGCACCCACTCGGAGCGGCTGAGCGCGCAGCGCATGGTTTTGGCGTCGGTTTCAGACTTGCAAAAAGGGAAGAACAGTTCGTACTGAGGCAGCAGGGCAGCGGCTTGTTGGACGAGGTCCATATCCAAGCGCTCGAAGAAGGGGAAATGCCAGCTTGTATGCAGTTCGAAGGGATTTTTGACCACAGAAATATGGTACTCGTAGCTGCGCAGTACGGCATCGAAGCGGGCGTGCGCTTCGGGTGCAACGGGCCATACCCGGTACAGCGCAATGTCGGGCGGCAACATGCGATTGAGGCGACCGAGGAACTCCGGTTGGAACTCGTTTTCGAGGTCGAAGTGCATGACATATTGCGAGGCGTGCACCCCCGCGTCGGTACGGCCGCAGCCCGTCACTTCCACCTGTTCACGGAGGAGGGTCGAGAGGGCGGTTTCTATTTTTTCCTGCACGGACATGCCGTTCGGTTGGCGTTGCCAGCCGCAGTATTGAGTTCCATTGTAGGCCAGTTCGGCGAAGTAGCGCATGGGATGATGAGACTATGAGACGGTGAGATTGTGAGACTTCCAGACGGTGAGACGGCCGGTATCGCTTCAGTTTTGTTATAAATACTCAGTAAGGTTTAAATGAAAAAAGTTTGTTTCGGCGGTTTAGTGAAGGGCGACTGGGCCAAGACCAGGCCCCGTAGTCACCCCTTCACTACGCAGAGAAACTTCATTTACACTGCACTCAGTTGGAGGCGTAAAGGTACTTTTTTATTAGAAAATCCCGAAAACCCCTACCTTTCGCCCCATGACCATCAAAACAGCCATACTACACAAGGGCAAAGACGCGCCCCTGCGCCGTCGCCATCCCTGGGTTTTTTCGGGCGCTATCCGGCGTTGGGAAGGCCGCCCGCAAGACGGCGAGGTAGTAGAAGTGCGCAGTGCCGACGGCGAGTTGCTCGGCACGGGGCATTTTCAGGACGGCAGCATTCAGGTGCGGGTATTCGCTTTTGAACAAGTAGAAGTCAATACCGATTTCTGGACCGCCAAGCTGAACAACGCCTTCGAACTGCGCCGCCGACTGGGAC
The DNA here is from genome assembly GCA_002344975.1 of Saprospiraceae bacterium UBA2329. GTDB lineage: Bacteria > Bacteroidota > Bacteroidia > Chitinophagales > Saprospiraceae > UBA2329. The sequence continues at coordinate 1,555 of DDUV01000125.1, forward strand.
TGCCTCAAGCGGGCCATACCGATTGCTACCGACTGATACACGGCGAGGGCGACGGTCTGCCCGGCCTCATCATTGACGTATATGGGCGCACAGCGGCCTTGCAATGCCATTCCATCGGCATGCACCTGCACCGCCACGAACTGGCCGAGGCACTGCACCGCACGCTCGGCGAAAACCTGCTGGCCGTGTATGACAAAAGCGCCGACTCGCTGCCCTCGGCTTATGGCGCTGCCGTGACGCCGGGCTACCTCAGCGGCCACAACGAACCCGCGCCGGTGCTGGAAAACGGCCACGCTTTCGAGGTGGACTGGGAAGGTGGTCAAAAAACCGGTTTCTTTTTGGATCAGAGAGACAACCGCCAACTGTTGGCACAGTACGCTGCCGGTCAAACGGTGCTCAATGCCTTCAGCTACACGGGCGGGTTTTCGGTGTATGCACTGGCTGCCGGCGCCCGGCTCGTGCACTCGGTGGACATCAGCGGAAAAGCAGTAGAGGCCGCCGTTCGCAATGCCGCGCTGACCGGCGTGCCTGCCGATCGCCATGAGGGCATCGTGTCGGATGTGCTCAAATATTTGCAAACTTCCGAAGACGGCTTGTACGACATCATGGTGGTGGACCCGCCGGCTTTCGCCAAGAGCACCGAGAAACGCCACAACGCCATACAAGCCTACAAACGCCTCAATGCGCTGGCCATGCGCAAAATCAAACCGGGCGGACTGCTGTTCACATTCTCCTGTTCGCAGGTGGTGGACCGGACGATGTTTTATAACACCATGGTGGCCGCGGCCATAGAAGCCGGGCGGGCGGTGCGGGTATTGCATCATCTTCGGCAACCGGCGGATCACCCGGTGAGCTTGTTCCATCCGGAGGGAGAGTATTTGAAGGGCCTTGTATTGGAGGTAGAATGAGGTAGTTAAGAGCTGTTGGCTTTGGCTGAGCAATGGCAGGCCAATGCCAACGTTCCGACAAGGCATTTCCAGAAAACAAAAGAACAATTCAATTGCATTGCTATGAAAAAAATGATGATTGCTACGCTGGCGCTGATGAGCGTTGCCTTCACCACATTGGAAGCGCAAAAAAAAACGCCCGGCCAGGAGGCGGTTTCTTCGGATGTTGTAGAAAGCCTGCCTCGTTTCCCTGGATGCGAAGACCAAGCAGATGAAAAAATCAAAATAGCCTGCTCCAACGGGAAATTGGCTGAATTTATAGCTCAAAACATCGCCTATCCGCCCAAAGCATTTAAAAAAGGCATTCAAGGCAAACCGGTAGTTTCATTTACGGTGGAAAAAGACGGCAGCCTCAGCAATATCAAGGTATTGAGGGAAATAGGAGGCGGCTGCGGCAAGGAAGCAGCACGTGTAATCCAGTTGATGAACGACCGAGGCTTGCGATGGATTCCGGGCATGCAAAATGGTACACCGGTGCGCGTCACATACTCGCTGCCGATTGGATTCAAATTGCAATAAATATCAATAGAACCCACGAGACGAAAACAGGTAATTTAATTCATACACCATCCTGCAATGAGCACCCACACCGCCACCCTCAACAACCCGCGCACCATCAATGCCTGGGCGTTTTTCGACTGGGCCAATTCAGCCTTCGCTCTCGTTATTACATCGGCTATATTTCCCGCTTATTTCGCTGCCGTGACCAACGATCAGGTGCGCATTTTCGGCATCGAGATGTCCAACAGTTCGCTGTATGCGTATGCGGTATCGGCCTCGTATCTGGTCATTGCCATCTGCTCGCCCATTTTGTCGGGCATAGCCGATTATGGCGGCCGGCGTATGTTTTTCCTCAAATTTTTCACCATCTTCGGAGCCTTGGGCTGCCTGTCGCTGTACTTGTTTCGGGGCATGCCTTCTTTAGCCATCGGCCTGACGGGCTTCATCGTGGCCATGATCGGTTTTGCCGGGGGCTTGGTTTTTTACAATTCCTTTTTGCCGCAAATCGTGACCGAAGACCGCTACGACCGCGTGAGCGCGCGCGGCTTTTCCTTCGGCTATGTGGGCAGCGTTTTGTTGTTGTTGGTCAATCTTTGGATGATTCTCAATTCAGAAAAAATCGGCTTTGCCAATGAGGGCGTGGCCACCCGCTTGGCCTTCGTCATGGTAGGACTGTGGTGGATCGGCTTTGCGCAAATCCCCTTCCGCCGCCTGCCCCGCGACCCCAAAGACCGCCCCAAACAGCAATTGCTGACCAAAGGCTTCAAAGAATTGGCCAAAGTAGCCCGCATAGTAGCTCAATCAAAAGACATGACGCGCTTTCTCGGCTCGTTTTTCTGTTACAGCGCCGGCGTGCAAACGGCCATTTTCCTGGCGGCCACCTTTGCTGAAAAGGAATTGAAATTTGAGAGCACCGAACTCATCATCATCATTCTCATCCTTCAGTTGGTGGCCATCGGCGGGGCCTATTTTTTTGCCAAAGTATCCGACTGGCGGGGCAACAAATTCTCACTCATGGCCATGCTCGTCATCTGGACGGGGATATGTTTTGCAGCCAATCAGGTTTACACCAAAACGCAGTTTTACTTCCTGGCCGCTGCGGTGGGATTGGTCGTAGGCGGCATACAATCGCTGTCGCGCTCCACCTATTCCAAACTCATCCCGGAAGGCACCAAAGACACTACCTCGTTTTTCAGCTTTTACGATGTGCTGGAAAAAACCGCCATCATCATCGGTACATTCGGCTTCGGCTTCATCGCACAGGTCACGGGCAGCATGCGCATGAGCGTGTTGTTGCTGGCCGCTTTTTTCGTGCTCGGCATGGTTATTCTGGCTTCGGTGAAAATCCGCCATACGAGGGAAGTTTAGTTTAAAGGTGTCGAATTAGAACCCTTTAAAAAAGAAGCCGGACTGAATAGTTTTTATCTTACATCGAAAAATGGAAAATAAAAAGCATCAGCCAAAGACCTCCGAAGGCTTCAATGAAATCTTACTGTACACTACGCCCAACGGCAATGTGAAAGTGGAAATTTATCTGCAAAACGAAACCATTTGGCTTACTCAGCAAAGAATTGCCGAACTGTTTGGGGTGGACAGGAGTGTGGTTACGAAACATTTAGCTAATATCTACATAGAGGGAGAATTGAGTAAAGAGGCAACTTGTGCAAAAATTGCACAGGTTCAAACGGAGGGGAATCGGGAGGTAAACCAGCTAATTGAATTCTACAACTTAGACGCCATCATTTCAGTAGGCTATCGGGTAAACAGCAGCCGGGCAACAGCTTTCAGAATTTGGGCTACCGAGCGGCTTAAAGAATACATCATCAAGGGCTTTACCATGGATGATGAGCGTTTGAAGAACCCCAACAACATTTTTGGTAAAGACTATTTTGAAGAACAGCTTGCCCGCATACGCGACATACGCAGTAGTGAACGCCGGTTTTACCAAAAAATCACCGATATCTATGCCCAATGCAGCGCTGATTACAAAGCAGATGCAGAAATTACCAAAACCTTTTTTGCCACAGTTCAAAATAAATTACACTGGGCTATTACAGGGCAAACGGCTGCCGAAATTATCCATGCGAGAGCCGACAGCAATAAGGAAAACATGGGGCTGACAAACTGGAAAAATGCTCCTGCCGGAAAAATTCGTAAATCGGATATGGGCATTGCCAAAAACTACCTGAACGAACAGGAATTAGACGGGCTGAACCGCATCGTATCCATGTATCTCGACTTGCCGAAATGCAAGCCAACAGAGGAGTTGTCATGTACATGAAAGACTGGATAGCGCGGCTGGACGCTTTTTTACAATTTAATGAACAGGCCATTCTGAAAGACGCCGGAAAAGTAAGTCATGAAGTAGCTTTAGCTCTTGCGGAAACTGAATTTGACAAGTTTAACAAAAAGCAAGATGCCTTGTATGAAAGCGATTTTGATAAGTTGACCAAAACACTTTCCAGCAACAAAAAAGAAAAATGATAAATAACTTCATAGCTCTATGAGCAACCCAACCACCACCGTTCGTCCCGGCGAAGAACTGCCCTTGGACGCCTTGAGTGATTACCTGCTCGCCCATTGGCCGGGCTTTTCCCAAATCACCGCACTGCGGCAGTTTCCCGGCGGGTATTCCAACCTCACCTACCTGTTGGAAACCGACGCCGGCGCGGTCGTCTTGCGCAGGCCGCCCTTCGGCGCACAGATCAAATCGGCCCACGACATGGGGCGCGAATTTCGGGTGCTCTCTCTGCTGCAAGGCCATTTTGACAAAATACCGCAGCCCGTGCTCATCTGCGAAGACGATAGCATCATCGGAGCGCCGTTTTACCTCATGGAGCAGGTGCAGGGCGTCATTTTGCGGTCCAAACCGCCGAAGGAATTTCAACTCAGTCCCGACAACATGCGCCGCATATCGGAAGCCTCCGTGGACACGCTGGCCGCCCTGCACGCCATTGATCTGGAGGCGAGCGGACTGCTCCAATTGGGCAAGCCGCAGGGCTATATCGAACGCCAAACCACCGGCTGGGTGGAGCGTTACCGCAAAGCCGAGACCGATGCCATAGCCGACATGGACGCCGTGGCGGAGTGGCTGACTGCGCATCGCCCGAACGACGGAGCGCCCGCTTTTTTGCACAACGATTTCAAATACGACAACATCGTACTCGATCCCGCCGATCCAGGGCGCGTAGTGGCGGTATTGGACTGGGAAATGGCCACCGTGGGCGATCCGCTGATGGACCTCGGCACTACCCTCGCCTACTGGACCGAAGCCGCCGAGGCCGAAGCGCTGCCCTTAGCTGCCGCCAACCTGACCTGGCTGCCGGGCAACCTCCGCCGCGAGCAGGCATTGGAGCGCTACGCCGCCCAAACCGGCCGAAATGCGGATGATTTTCTGTTCTTCTTCGTGTTCGGCGCTTTCAAAATCGGAGTCATTGTGCAGCAGATTTACGCCCGCTACAAAAAAGGCTATACGCAGGATGCCCGCTTTGCCGGCCTGCTGGATGCGGTGCGGCATTTCGGCAGAATGGGCGCCGGGGCCATCGAGCGGGGTCGGATGGGCGGGTAAGAGTCGGCGCGACGAACAGAATGGCGGCGTTTAGCGCGCGACCGTTATGTGTCTTTTTGCGGGGCGTTTTCTTTTCCTTCGATTCTTTCTTTGAATTCTTGTGCCGTCAATACATCCACCTTGGGAAAAGGAATTTTTAGAAGGACGTTGAAGTGCTTGTCATCGCTCACCAAATATTTTGCATCACAGGCAATTGCACAATCCACAAATTTGTTGTCATCAGCATCTGTCTCAATTAGATTCCACTTGTAGTATTTTGTTATCCACTGCACATTCGGGGCATTTTCTATCAATTGCAAAACGTATTCTGCAAATCTATCCCCCATATGGTCTTTGATAATCTCCTCATATTCCAATAAAATATCTGTCGTCACACATAACTCAAATTCCTCATTGATAAAAGCTTCGAGTATGGGCCGGTATCTTGACTTACTTGAAATGGAAACAAGCAAGACATTCGTATCAAGCACTATTTTCAAAATGGTCAGTTGTTAGGGTTGTAAGGAGTCCTCTTGTGGGTTTTCAAGATCCTTTCCATGTCCTCATCGGTCCAATTGTTTTTCTCCCAAATATCATCGGCCATTTTAGTTATTTTTTGGTCTAAATATTTGACTATCAGTCTCTTGATTTCAATCAGGTCATTGTCATCCAATTCTCTCGAAAACAGCTTCAGTATTTCTAATTGATGCTTGTTGAGGCTATTAAGTTGTGGTACAGCGTTCATTACTCATCTGTTTTGTCATGCAAATCTATTAATTTTTCAACTTCTTTGCAAGATACTATTTTTGCCCGCTCCTTATGGGATCTTTTTCTGTAAGGGGCGATAAAAAAATAAAGTGATCATTTTCGCCAAAGGATTAGATAAGTAAACGTTTCATTTTAAGTGTCTTATCTAATCCTTTGGCCTAAAGAAAATGA
>DDUV01000125.1:7709-11229 GCA_002344975.1 Saprospiraceae bacterium UBA2329
TCTAATCCTTTGGCCTAAAGAAAATGAACACTTTGTTTTTGCCCCACTACTATGACTGCCCATTGCGTTTCCAGCTCAACCTCGACACCATTTTGGGAGCCGGCTCCCGACACTGACGGTACACAATTTGACAAATCTTGAAGATTTGTCAAATTTTCACGCCGCGTCAAAATCAGTCGCGGTTCACAGATTTCCATTTTTGGAATTGCTACACAGGCTTTGCCCTGTTCAATTTGTGCTACATACGATGGGCTGCGGAACATCTTCCTCTCCGGCGGTGTTTGCTATCTTTGCAAAAAAATAAGAAATGTTTCCCGAATACGATGTCATTGTGGTAGGCGCGGGCCATGCCGGTTGTGAAGCGGCGGTAGCGGCGGCCAATCTCGGCTCCAAAGTGCTGTTGGCCACCATGAATATGCAAACCATTGCCCAAATGTCGTGCAACCCGGCCATGGGCGGCGTGGCCAAAGGCCAGATTGTGCGCGAAGTGGACGCTCTGGGCGGCTACTCCGGCATTGTGACCGACGAAACGATGGTGCAGTTCCGCATGCTCAACCGCTCCAAAGGCCCGGCCATGTGGAGTCCGCGCGCGCAGAGCGACCGCATGCTCTTTGCCCGCAAGTGGCGCCAAATGCTGGAAGCCCACCCGAACATTGACTTCTGGCAAGACATGGTCAACGGCCTCGTCGTCAAAGACGGGCGCGTATGCGGCGTGCGCACCGGCATGGGCCTCGAAATTCCCTGCAAAGCCGTCGTGCTCACCAACGGCACCTTCCTCAACGGCATCATCCACATCGGCGAAAAGCAATTGGGCGGCGGTCGGGCCGGAGAAAGCGCAGCCCGCGGCATCACCGAACAATTGGTGAGCCTCGGCTTCGAATCGGGGCGCATGAAAACCGGCACTCCACCCCGATTGGACGGTCGCAGCCTCGACTACAGCCGCATGGAAGTGCAGCCCGGCGACGAACAGCCCGGCAGGTTTTCTTACACCGAAACCACGCCCCTGACAGCGCAAATGCCCTGCCACATCACCTACACCAACGACAAGGTACACGAGATTTTGCGCACCGGTTTCGACCAATCGCCCATGTTCACGGGCCGCATTCAGGGGCTGGGGCCAAGATATTGCCCGTCCATCGAAGACAAAATTGACCGCTTTGCCGACAAAGACCGGCACCAGCTTTTTGTGGAACCTGAAGGCCGCGACACCTGCGAAATCTACGTCAACGGATTCTCCTCCTCGCTGCCGGAAGACGTGCAATTCAAGGCGCTCCGGCTCATTCCGGGTTTTGAAAACGCGCGCATGTTCCGCCCCGGCTATGCCATTGAGTACGACTACTTCCCGCCTACGCAGTTGAAACTGACGCTGGAAACGCATTTGGTCAAAAACCTCTTTTTTGCGGGCCAGATCAACGGCACCACCGGCTACGAAGAGGCCGCCTGCCAGGGCTTGATGGCCGGCATCAACGCGCATCTCAACATCGCAGAGCAGGAGCCTTTCATCCTCAAGCGTTCGGAGGCTTACATCGGCGTGCTGATAGACGACCTCATCAACAAAGGCACGCAGGAGCCGTACCGCATGTTCACCTCCCGCGCCGAATACCGCATCCTCTTGCGCCAGGACAATGCCGACCTGCGCCTCACGCCCCTCGCCTACCAGATGGGCATGATGAACATGGAGGCCCGCATGGAGCGCGTGCGCGCCAAAGAGGAAGCGGCCAAAGCCATTGAGCGCTTCCTGCGCGATACCAGCGCCGATCCTGCCGAATTGAACGGCTTTTTGTCGGAATTGGACAGCTCGCCGCTGCGCCAAAAAACCAAGCTGCACGGCATCCTGCTGCGCCCCAACGTGAGCATGGCCGGACTGAGCCGGGCAGTACCCGCTTTGCACCACTTCCTCGCAGGTTTCGATCAGGAATCCATCGAATTGGCCGAGATCAATCTGAAATACGAGGGCTACATTGACAAGGAGCGCGAAATGGCCGACAAGCTCAACCGTTTAGAGGAGGTAAAACTGCCCGAAAACTTCGATTATCAACCCTTGGTATCGCTCAGCAAAGAAGCCCGGGAAAAACTCTCGCGCATCCGCCCGCGCACCATCGGGCAAGCCGGCCGCATCAGCGGGGTCACGCCGGCCGATGTGTCGGTGTTGTTGGTGCATATCGGGAGGTGAGTAAGAATGGGGATGGCTGCGCCCACTTGCGTATATATCCGATTACAAACGGCTGTAAACGGCTACAAACGGCATTAAACGTTTATTCAACGGATAAGACGGCGCCCGGCCCCCACCTTTGCCGAAAATCCTGTCATGGAAATCTCCGTTTCTTTGTGCTGCAAAGACGAAAAGCAATACATCGGCGTCAACACCGTCGTTTTCGATGCCGTCTTCCCCGCCCGCATCCGGCAAATACAGGGCGCATACTGGTCGCCGGCGCTGAAATATTGGCTGCTGCCTTATACATCGGAGCATTGGAACCGGCTCAAGTACGTTTTCAAAGATACCGACTTCATTTTTCAAGCTGATTTCGAGCCGCCGCAAGATTCAACTCTTGCCGCCACCTTGCCGCTACCACCTGAAGTCGTTATAGAAATACTGCTACATCCCTCTTCTCCGAATCTGTTGCGTATTTTGCTGCCTAAAGTCTTGGTCCCGCGCTGGCTTGCTTCGGTCAGGGGCATACCGGGCCGCAAATGGAACCCCGAAACTGCTTGTTGGGAAGTGTCATATACCCGCACTTCAGTGGCATACATTCGCCAATATCTGCCCCCCTCGCTCGTGCATTGGCATTTCACCCCATCGGAAGACCTTCCCGACACACCGGCGCCGCCTGTTCGTCGCACGCCTTTGCCCCCTGCCTCATCACAAGTTGTACGTCCCCGATATGAAGCAGCTGCAACAGCGTTGGAGCAAACCCTGCTACTGAAACGATACAGCTACAATACCATTAAAACATACATCCTGTATCAAATCAAGACCAAAAACATTTCGGAATCGCATCAAAATATGATACTGAGCGCCCTGAAGATGTTTTATGCAGAAGTATTGGGGCAGCATGAAAAAGTGAGAGATATGATACGACCCAAACGTCCGCAGAAACTCCCTCACACGCTGACAGAAAATGAAGTATCCGCGCTGCTGAGAGCTGCCGCTAACCCCAAGCATAAATGCATTCTGATGCTGATTTATTCAGCAGGTCTGCGCCTGGGAGAACTGATCCGCCTGCGCTTGAAAGATATGGAGCCGGCGGCCGGCCGTGTCTTTGTTTATGGCGGCAAAGGCAAAAAAGACCGTTGCACCATCCTATCGCCTAAGGTATGGGAGCAATTACAGACATACATAGCAGTATATCGGCCCGTAGAATGGGTTTTTGAAGGCCAAACAGGCGGGCAATACAGCGCCCGCAGCGTTCAGGAGCTATTCACACAGGCCAAGATAAAATCGGGCATTAACCCTTATGCCACCGTGCATACCCTGCGCCACTCTTTCGCTACCCACCTGCTGGAAGCGGGCGTGGACTTA
>DDUV01000045.1:0-24045 GCA_002344975.1 Saprospiraceae bacterium UBA2329
GAGTATATCACGAACCATTGTTAACAAATGCCTGTTGTGTTGTGCTATATCCGTTGTTGGCGCTCCATCTAATTTATAGTTCTTTTTCAACGTCCGGTATCTTTGGTCTTCTATCCACATCAGCCAAAGCTCATACCCTGCATCTAACTTTGAAATGCCCGGATAGCGTTGAAAATATTGCTCTTTCAACAAGGAATCAATTTCATTCCATTGGGTCAAATCCTGTTTTAAAACATCAAAATCCGTGTCTGTCATTACATCTTCGCCCCTCGCGCCTTTTTGGATGGCCTCTTTTAGATAGACAAAAGCCCTGTCGTAATTTTTCAACAGTGACGCATAACAGGCCGCCTGATAATAAGGATGAAAATCTGAATGGCCCGTTTCGATTTGTTTCAAATAATACTCCAATGCACGTGTGTGGTTGGCTGCATCCCGGAAGATGGTCGTATCCATTTCCTGAGCAGAAATCGCACATGGAAACAGGTAAAAAACAATGGCGATGAAACCTTTCATAATTGGAAATGATGTAGAGCCGTACTTGAATTATTTATTGAAGTACTGCGGTAAAACGTTGATAGCGCTTGATTTGGGGGAAACAACCAAATAATCGTATTCTTTATCTTTTTCAATTTTTGAATAAAAGGAATTGATTTTTCCCGGTTGAGCGACATAAACAGCTCCTATCGAATTGAGGTAATACTTCTTCCTCAAATCATAGCAAGACACAACACGAATATCTTTGCCGCCAAAATCAATGGCAGCAGCTAAGGTTGTTTGAGTGGGATGTAGTGAAAAAGTCAGCAATGCACGTTCCTTGGCATTTTCATAGTCAACAGCCAAAAATTCGCCCTCCAAAAATTCCAGCCCGACAGCACTGTAAGCCTTGCCGTACAAGGCGGCGAGATGATGCCCAAGCGCCGTAGGTTCGTTGACTCTTGTGCCTTGTTTGCTGATATGACTGTTGTGCGCCCATATCATCGCTTTTGCACCGTCGCCATTTTGTTGTTGTATCAATTGAACCAGCCTAGCCATATTCTCATCTCTGATGTTTTTGTTTTGTGAAATGGTTTGGGCCAACTTATTGATTTGACATAAAACGTAATAATGCCGTTGCAAATCAATGGTATCTGATCCCTCCACCATTTGGGCGTCAAAACTTCGAAGCTTTGTTATCTTGACCTTTGGTTCTTCTTTTCCCTCTACAATTTCAAAAAGTTGCCTGCCCCAGTCCGGATATTGCAGGAGGATGGCATCTTTTGTGGCAAATATTCTGGAGTATTGGCTGTCCATTCCATAAAACTGCACCTTTTGCAGCGGGTTTTGCAGGTTGTAATCTTTCAACCAAATAAGCAGTTTTAGAAAGTCTTCATGTATCCAGGGCCATAAACGTAGATCAACCAATAATGATGAGATGTCTCCATTGCCGGTTGACAAATATTGGTTTATTTTTTCACAAGGCGCATAATCAGCTTCCAAAATAAATGCTCTATAATGGTATTGAGTGACAAGGTTTTTTACCACCTCAGCCCTGATGGATGTAAATTCCTTGGTGCCATGAGTAGATTCTCCGAGGCCCACTATTGTCTTCTCAGTGCCGAGCGTCTTACAAAGAGTTTGCAAGTCGGTGTAAGTAAATTCATTGCCTGAAAGCTGTGCCGTCATGGGCGTATTCCAAAAAATACAAACCCCAAAGAATATCCATATTGATTTCATTTCTTGATTAGTTTCAATGTATGTTCTTTTACAGCTTCTTGTCAAGCCCATCTCCAATCTTTGGTAAATAAAATAACTACCCCATCCTTTCCGTGCCCTCCACCTCCAGAATCAGGTCGGCGCCGTAGGCTTTGGCGGGTGTTTGGAAGCCTGCGGGCGCGTTGCCGGCCAGCACTTTTTGGGCAATCAGCAGACTGGTGACAGCGGTGAGCGTGTAGCCTTCGAGGGTGACCAACTGTGCCTCCAGCGTAGCTCCGGCGGCGTTCGTCACGCGGCCCCACACAAAGCTCCTCGCTTTGGCGCGGCGTTCGGGCGAAGGGCCGGCCGGGCGTTGGCGGATGCGGCCTTTCACGATGTTTTTTACAAAATTGGTGCGCAGCAGCCAGTTGAACCAGCGCTGCATTTTCACCCAGCGGTAGGCCGAGGGCGAAAATGCCATGTAGGTTTCAATGTTGGGAATGCCGGTGCTGTGGTAGGCCGTGGACACGTCGCCCCAGGGGATGCTCATCACAAACAGGGGCTTGGCCTTGAACGGCACGATCATGGTTTTGTGGCCCGTGGGAACGCGCACAATTTTGCCGTCTTTGCGCACAGCGCCGCCTTCGCCGAGGTTTTCGGCCATGGTGGTAGCCGTGCCCTGCGATACCCCGCCGCCCAATCCAGCAAAAGCCAATTGGAGGTGCGTGGCGTCGGGCATTTGGTTTTTGAGATGCACCGCCAGACAATCCGTCGGCACCACATCGAAGCCGGCGCCGGGCAAGAGCATGATGCCGGCAGCTTTGGCCTTGGCATCCAAGCGGGCGGCCATTTCAAAAACGGAAATTTCGCCGGTGATGTCCAAATAATGCGTGCCGGTGCGCAGGCAGGCTTCCAGCATGGGCCGGGCCGTGTGCATGAAGGGGCCGGCAGCGTGCAGCACCACGGGAGTCTCGCGCAGGGCGGCCTCCAATGCCTCGGTATCGGAGAGGTCGAACGCGCGGTACTCTAAGTCCAATTGCTCGGCCATAGCCCTGAGCTTGTCGGCAGAGCGACCGGCCAAAATGGGTTGCAATCCGAAGCCGGCGGCGTATTCGGCAATGAGTTGACCGGTGTATCCGGTGGCGCCGTAGAGGAGGAATTTCATGTGGTGGTTATTTTTAAAGTGGGTAATAAGCTACGAGCCGCGAGCTTCGAGCTTCGAGTTATTTATACCTTAGCATACCCCGCCAGAATGCGTTCCATCCAGGAGGCGGGCAATATCTTTTTGAGCAATACGGAGAGCACCTGCGAGCCTGGCCCGACGGCGTAGCGGCTCTTCAATTTGGGCACACGGAACAAGCGTTCAATACGGCGGGCGGCTTCTTCGGCGGGCAAACCATGATCCACATGCTGATCCATGGCGGCATATACTTTTTCAAAAACAGCGGCGTAGGCTTCGTCGCCGGGCCGGTAGTCTTTGATGCGATGGTCGTTGATGGCGGTTTGCATATCTCCGGCCAGGATGGTGGTGGTTTGAACTCCGAAGCGGCCGGTCTCAAAACGCATGGCATCGCTGATGATGCCCAATGCCGCTTTGGTGGCGCTGTACATTCCCCGGAAGGGCAGACCGAATTCTCCACCTATGGAGCCGATGTTGAAAATGCGCCCATTACCTTGTTTTCTCATGGCGGGCAGCACGGCCTGACACACTCTTAATACTCCGAAAACATTGGTATCGAATACGTTTTTCACGTTGGTCATTTGCAAGTGCTCCAGCGGTCCGGCCAGCCCTATGCCCGCGTTGTTGACGAGTATATCAATGCGGCCTTCGCGTTGCAGCAACTCGGCCACCGCAGCATCCACGCTTTCGGAGGAGGTCACATCCAACACCAGCATGGAGAAGGGCGTGGACGAAACCGGCCTCCGGCTGGTGCCATACACTTTGTATCCGTTTCGATGGAGGTATTCCGCCAGTGCCTTGCCCAGACCCGATGAGGCGCCGGTGACGAGAACTACTTTTTCGGGCATTTTTGGATTATTTTTTTGGTAAATGGTTGGATGTCAGCTACAAGCTGCAGGACGCAAGCCTCAAGTCGTTGTATTTTGAATATGTAGAAAAGCAGCGCCCATCATTTCGATCAAATCTCCGGCAATGAGCGCCTCCTGTCCTTTTTGCTTCGCCGCCAAATCACCGGCCAAGCCATGCAAATACACGCCCAACACGGCCGCATCAAGTGCCGCATAACCCTGTGCCCGCAAGCCCGTGATGATGCCGGTGAGTACGTCGCCGCTGCCGCCGGTGGCCATGCCGGGATTGCCCGTTGCATTGAAATAACAATGGCCGTCGGGCGAAGCAATGCAAGAAAACGCTCCCTTCAAAACGATGACGACGTGCAGTTCAGCCGCTTTTTTTCGCAAGATTTCCAATCGCTCGAAACCGTTGTTCGAGGGGCCAAACATACGCTCAAATTCCTTTGGATGCGGCGTCAGGATGGTATTTTCGGGCAATAATTTCATCCATTCGGGATGCAGGGCCAGCAAATTGAGCGCGTCTGCATCGAGTACCAAAGGCTGAACGGCGCATTCCAAAAGCTGATGTAAAGCATTGGCTGTCAACTCTTCCTGTCCCCAGCCGCAGCCTGCGCCAATGGCCGAAAACGGACTCAAATCGGGCATTTCGGAAATATGCAGTTCGTGCGCGTCCGCCAGGGTCATGGCCTCCGGGGCCGCCGTTTGCAGGATGGGATATGCGCAACGCGGAGTATGCACCGTGACCAAACCCGCGCCGCTGCGCAAACAGGCTCTTGTGGCTAAAACCGCCGCCCCCGCTTTGCCATAACTGCCCGCACAAATGAGCGCATGGCCGAACACGCCCTTGTGGTCGAATCGGCGGCGGGTTTTCAGCATATTGCGCGCCGACGCTGCCTCTACAAAATGAAAAAGGGTGCTTATTTCCGACAAAAAACCGGCATCAAGGCCGATGCTCCCGAAGCGCCACTCCCCTACTCTCTGTTGATTATCAGGCAAAAAGAAAGCCAATTTGGGCGTTTCAAAACTAAAGGTGTAATGCGCCTCCAGCACCGCGCCCTCCGAAGGCCCATCGGTAAACAAGCCGGAAGGCACGTCTATGGCCACCCGCGTGAGAGACTGTTCATTGCAATGGCGAATCAAATCGGCCCAGTAGCCTGTTACCGGCCTGCTGAGTCCGGAACCGAACAGGGCATCTATGAGCAAGGCGCCTTGTGGCCAATCCGGCAGCGGGTCGCCGGCGTGCAGATGATGCACTGCAATGGCGCCTCCCTCGGTGGGCAAGCGGTCCCAATTGATCTGAAAATCAGGCGAAACCGCCGCGCCGATGTGACAACGCCACACAGCTACATCGTAAAAACGGCGATGCAAAAGGCGCGCTACGGCCAATCCGTCACCTCCGTTGTTGCCGGGTCCGACCAAAATGAGCACCTTTCTGTCTGAGTCGGGAAATGGCTGCACCAACCATTTGACAAAAGTCAGAGAGGCGCGCTCCATCAGGTCAATGGATGCAATCGGCTCATTGGCAATGGTGTAGGCGTCGAGTGCGCGAGTTTGTTCGGCGCTGAGAATTTTCATGGTTGCTCTTTATTTCTAATACCCCGCCAGCACACACGTCTTCTTCACCCGTTCCACCTGCCCGTCGGGATGAAACAACTCTATCCACAGGATGTAAATGCCGGTGCGGGCTTTTGTGCCCTCGTCGTTGGCGCCGTCCCATTTGAAAACGCCCTCCGAACCAAGCAGTTCGCTGCGCAAAAGGGTGCGTACGGTGCGACCGGCGGCGTCGAAAATGAGCAGGTTGAGCAGAAAGCCGGGTTTATCGGCGGTGTAAAAAATTTGCAACACGTCTTCATATCCGTCGCCGTCGGGCGAGAAGGTTTTGTTGGGCAGAGAAATCATCTCATCGGCCAGAGAGGGGCTGATGCGGAATTGCGAATTTCGGTAGCCGGGCGTGGCAAAACCGACTGCCACTGCTGCGGAATGCCAGTTGCCGGCGCTGTTGGAAGGCCCCGCAGAGTTGATGCGCTCCAAAGAAACGCCATCTTTGGTATCCAAAAGCGGGGAATGCCAGGCTTCGGAATAATCGAACGCATCTATCAGCACGCCGTTAAAAAGCAGGGTTGCATTGCCGGACGCATCATCGAAGCCGGGCAGTGCATTTTGTACCAAAGCGCTGATATTCGGCACATTGTAATAGGCTTGTATGTTGGCAATATCGCTGGAAATGGCTGCGTACTCATCGGGAAAGAGCAGGAAGTCAGACTGAAAAGTAGTGGAAAAATTAGTCGTTCGCTGTGTGTTTTGAATTTGCAAACCCCTCAGATTCAAAATCTTGGCCGAAGTGTTGTACAGTTCTATAAAATCCTGCCCGCCGGTGCGCGGATTGAACAACAACTCATTGATAACCAGATCACCGGGAGTCATGGCTTCCGCCAATCCGATGCGCGTACTCATGGCTGCTCCGGCCGGATTTCCGAGGCAATCCCGAACATCGGCGACAACGGTGAGCGTGTAGGAACGCCCGGCCATGAGCGGGGCCGACAAGGCGAGCAAAACCTGCGTAGCAGGCGTGAGCAAGGTGGCGGAGATCACCCCCACGCCGTCGCTGAACGAGAACCAACCGGCATTGAGCGAGGACTCGGAAAGCGGTTCATCGAAAGTGACGATGACTGAAGAAGGCGTGGACAAGGCGGCCCGGAGCAGTCTTGGCCCGATGTTGTCGTTGGGCGTGCCTTGCACCGAATTGAGCTGCCCCGGTGTGCCGCCGCGCGGGTGTACGGAAGCGCGCCAGTTGGCCGGGCAGTTGTCGGCCAGATTGTTGCCGATGCGCTCTATGCTCCATCCACCGTCGGTTTTGGCGGGGTCCTGATACCAACTCAGGTCATATTCCAAATAAAACAACTCTTCGCCCTGCGCATTGCTGAGGATAATTTCATCGCCGCTGTTGGTCAGTGCGGGGAAGGAAGTCATGCCGGCCACATTGCCGAAAGGCGCAAAAGCTGCGATGTTGTTTTGGGGGCACACAATGACGTATTGGCCGGGCAAAAGTAAAAAGTTGGGCAAAGGCTGCGGCGAACTGCCGTTGGAGTATCTAATATCTTGTAATTGAAGTACTTTGCTGCTGCGATTGAACAATTCCAGATACTCGGCTTCGGGTAAATTGCTGATGACGGGCGAAGGATCGGGCATAAATTCCGTCACAATCAGATCGCCGGGCTGAGCGGGCTGAACATTGTAAAAAGTAAAACCTGCCGATTGCGCGCCTGCGGTATTGCCCGCTGCGTCGCGGATGCCGGTTGCCGTTACCTGATAGGTTTGCAAATTGACCAAAGGAGCCGCCAATTGCAAGCTGACTTGCGTACTATTGGCCATGAGTTGCGCAGAAGCCGGTTGACCTATTCCATTGTTGATGAGATAGTTGCCCGCATTTTCGGCAGCAGCGGTTTCAAGCGGTTCGTCAAAACTGAGTAGTATGGAGGTTGCACTTTCCGCAACGGCGCTGTTCAAAACAGGCGGCGTGGTATCGAAAAAAAGTGGGTCTATGATGATGTCGTCGAAGAAAAAAGCCTGCGCCCGCGTGGCCGTATAGCGGCAATAGACCCCTGCAAAAGAGCCTGCCGGATGCGTAGAATCTGTGACGGGAGTACCCTGAGAGATGAAATTTGTGCCGCCGGTGTAATCGGCCATCATACTCCACTCGCCGACCGTGTTGCGGGTGATGCGCACGCGTGCAATGGCCGGTTCGGGGCCTACCGCGCCGGCCTGCCCGCTGATGAGCAAGGTGGTAGCAGTTCCCGTTTGGCGGAACAGTTCCACCGCGTCGCCGTCGCCGCTGATGCCGCCGATGCGAATGAAATAGCCGTTGAGCGAACCGTCCAATTGGGGCGAGTTGGAACTGAGATACACCCTGGCGAAATTGGTGGTGGAGGGCGCAAAGGCCAGCCGGACATAGAATTCCCAAGTGGTAGCCTGAGACAGGCCGGTGGGAGCGGCTACGGCCAGATAGGCGGTTCCGTTGGCAGGCGGCGCGAGGTCGCGGAGTTGCAGTTCGCCGTTGGTCACGGCAAACAGAGAAGTTTGGCCGGTCCAGGTCGGGTTGTTGGTAAAATCGCCGTCATCAAAGCGCTCGATGAGGCTTTGTGCATGGAGTTGCGCGGTGAAGAAGAGCAGCAGAAAGAAAATTGCAGGTTGCATAGCGACGAAAATAGGAACACGGATACTGTTGGTGAAATACTCCGAGCGGGTAGAACCCGCATGATAGGACACGCGAGGTAGAACCTCGCGCGAGCACGGTGAAAAAATGACAGGTTTCATGGCGACGAAAATAGCAACAAACTCGGATTGCGTATATCTTTGCGCCTCTTTTGAAAACAAAATTAACCTGAAATGAAAGTAGCCGTTGTTGGCATCACCGGTTTGGTCGGTGGCGTGATGTGCAAAGTACTGGAAGAACGCAATTTTCCCATCACCGAATTTTTGGCCGTAGCCTCCGAGCGTTCGGTGGGCAAAGAGGTAGAATTTAAAGGCAAAACCTACACGGTCATCAGCATGGAAGCCGCCGTGGAAGCCCGCCCCGACATAGCCATTTTTTCCGCCGGAGGCAGCACCTCCCTCGAATGGGCGCCCAAATTTGCCGCCGTCGGTACCACGGTAGTGGACAACTCCTCGGCCTGGCGCATGCACCCCGATAAAAAACTCGTGGTGCCCGAAATCAACGCCGGCGTACTCACTCCTGCCGATAAAATCATCGCCAACCCCAACTGTTCTACCATCCAGATGGTGATGGCGCTGGCGCCGATTCATCAAAAATACGGCATTAAGCGCTTGGTTATCAGTACCTACCAATCTGTTACCGGCACCGGTATGAAAGCCGTGAAGCAGTATCATTTAGAGAGCAAAGGTTTTGAACCCAAGCCGGAGGAAATGGCCTATTTCTATCCCATTTTTGAGAACTGCATTCCGCATTGCGATGTGTTTTTGGACAACGACTACACCCGCGAGGAAATGAAGCTGGTACACGAAACGCGCAAAATCCTCAGCGACGACTCCATTCGCATCACTTCCACTGCTGTGCGCGTGCCGGTGTTGGGCGGCCACAGCGAGTCAGTCAATGTGGAATTAGCAAAGGCGTTTGAAGTGGAAGACATCAAACAACTGCTGCGCGAAATGCCGGGCATCATCGTCACCGACGACGTCCAGAACAAGCAGTACCCCATGCC
This sequence comes from Saprospiraceae bacterium UBA2329, assembly GCA_002344975.1. GTDB lineage: Bacteria > Bacteroidota > Bacteroidia > Chitinophagales > Saprospiraceae > UBA2329. The sequence continues at coordinate 8,922 of DDUV01000045.1, forward strand.
TTTGCACGCCAAAGACCGCGATGAGGTGTTCGTGGGGCGCATTCGCCGCGATGAATCGGTGGACAACGGCCTCAATATGTGGATCGTATCTGACAATCTGCGCAAAGGCGCGGCCACCAATGCCGTCCAAATCGCAGAGTATTTGGCTGCCCATAAATTGGTGGGTGGATAGCACGCATTTTTGTTTTGTTGTACAAAAAACAGTAACTTTGGCTGTTCAATGGAGCATACCGACGGACAACCGCCGATACTCATTACAGTGAATCGTAAATTTCGTAATTGCTAACTTTAGTACTGACTGACATGAAGAACAAGATTGTACTTTGGGGTACCAACGATCAGGATGAACGCGTACTCATTGCGCTGGAACTCAAGCCGCACGCCAACAAGGTCGAAATCATGACCTTCCCGGAAAGCATCGCCACCGAAGAATTCAGCCGCAAAATGATGGATGAATGGCGCGACAACAAGCCATTCGAAGTGCCGGAAGGCTACACCCTCCTCGAACGGGAACTGACCGTAGCCGACAGCATCCTGCCCGACCATCTCAAGGTGGAGCGCTCCGATGTCATCCACCGCGCCCAAACAGAGTGGCACTTCGCGGTGCTTTCGGCCAAACTTCACGAAACTTACAAATCGGAACTCAACGACATAAAAGAGCGCGTGGAGCAACTCAGCAATTTTGACTCCGCCGCTTGGGACCATCTCAAAACCTTCTGGGACAAAGTGCAGGAGCAGGTCAAAGAGCGCAACCTCTTCCGCGATCAGGCCGATAGCCTCCGCGACACTGCCAACGGGCTGTTCACCAAGCTCAAGGAGATGCGCACCCGTATAGACAACGACTTCAAAACCAAGTCGAAAGACAATCTGGAGAACTTCCAAAAACTCATCGAAGACGTGGAAGCCCGCGCCGCCAAAGGTCTGCGCATTCAGCCTTTGTTCGACGAACTGAAGGAACTGCAAAGCAAGTTCAAGAGCCTCGAATTTACCCGCGACGACCGCAATAAGGTATGGAATCGCATTGACGAGGCATTCAAAAACATCAAAGCCAAGCGCTCCGGCGGTGGCGGCGGTGGCGCTCAACAAGGCGGAGGAGGCGGCGGAGACAATGCCGGCGAACGCCTCGAACGCCGCTACAATGGATTGATAGGCGCCATCGAAAAAATGCAGGACTCTGTTCGCAGGGATCGTCAGGAGTTGGACTTCCAAAACAAAAAAGTAGCCTCCTCTGAGGGACAATTAGAAGCTCAAATCCGTCAGGCCAAGATCAAAATGATCGAAGAGCGCCTCATTTCCAAAGAGGAAAAACTCAAAGAAATGCTGGATACGCAGGCCGAACTCGACCGCAAAATGCAGCAGCAGGCCGAGCGTGATGCCAAACGTCAATTGGTAGAGGAAGCCAAACGCGCCGCCGAGCAGAAAATCCGTGAAGGCATGCAGGTGGCTGCACAAGCACGCGAGGAGGATTCTGAAAAATTGGAAAAAGCCGCCGAAGCCATTCAGAAACGCAAAGAAAAACAACCGCAATCCTTCTTTGAAGCTGCCGGCACCATGCTGGGCGATGCTCTGATGGATGCGCTTGATACTGCAAAAGCAGTGGCCGAAGTGGCTGGAGAAAAAATCGAAGAGGCCATCAGCGAGATCAAAGAAGAAGCCGCCGAAATGAAGGAGAAAGCTGCCGAAAAAGTGGCTGAACTGAAGGAAGAGGCTGCCGAACTCAAAGAGGAATTGGCCGAAAAGGCTGCCGAAATGAAGGAGAAAGCTGCTGAAAAAGTGGCCGAACTGAAGGAAGAGGCTGCCGAGAAAGCCGCCGAACTGAAAGAGGATGCCGCCGAAATAGCAGATGCTGTGAAGGAAAGTGCCGCTGAACTGAAAGCCATCGTGGAGGAAAAAATAGATGCCGCTACCGCCGCCGTGGAAGTGGAAGCTGCTCACGATGACCCGGCAAGCACCGATGAACCGGAAACGGGCATCGAAGCTCAGGACACGCCGCCCTCAGCGCCGGAAGCTGAAACAGCGCCGGAGGAAGAGGAAAAGTAATTGTTTAGAATGGACGGAAGTCTCAACAGCCCGCGCTTGGAACATCTAATTCTTGGTTCGGGCTGTTTTTTTCTAAATATAATCCAACGAAGAATTATAAACCGGCCGCTTCCGCAATTTGGCCTCAATAGCGGGATCAACATGATGAAATGAGGCCACAAAACGCGCCAGCGTGTTTTTTACAAAAAGATTGAGCAAACCCAGATTGTTGTTTTTCAATATTTTATCAGCGAGCGGATCCTGGATATTGAACCAAAACATCGCCGAGTGCATCTGAAAATGATGCAACACCGCCTCCATCAACTCTGCTAAACGATGCTCATGCCCCGGCGCCATGTAAATGCCTTCAAACGCAATGAAATGAAATGCCTTGGGGTTAAAGATGACGCGCAAAGGTGTGTAGGGTACTAAAGGCAGAACGACCTTGCCCATGAAGCCCGGCATCTTCTCAATACGCCAAAACCCCTTGTACGCCTGCAATCCCGCCACGATCTCGCCCGAATCGTCGCGCAACACAAAATAGCTGTCGTCTTTGCCCACATTATCGGCCGTCCAGAAGCCATGTCCGACATACATCGCCTCCAAACGAGGCAAAAACGCCGCAAATTCCGCCTCAGACAAGGCCGACACCGCCCGGCTGGGCTTTGGTGAAAACCGACTGAAGGCCATGGTGCGGTTGAATGTGACTTCTTCAAAACCCAGCTTGCCCACCATCCGATTGACGCCGGGGTTGGTACGGTCGGTAGAAGCGTAAAAAACGCAGGGTTCCGTTTCTGTGCGCCTCAGATAATCAAAGAAGTGCATGGCGAGCGGCGTAGTGATGCGCTGCCCTCTGATCTTGGGCGAAACGGCAAAAAAGCGAATGTAATATGCCCGGACGCCGAGTATGCGCCGCCTGCCGAAAATGACCACGCCCATCAATTCATCGGTGTCGGCCTGGCGGGCGCTGAAGTAAATGCCATCGGCCAAATGCTCCAACCGGTGCAGGGCGTAGTAGTGCTCGTATTGGGTTTCGCCGACGCCCCAGGTCACGCTTTCCACAAAGCGCACAATTTCCTCATCTTTCTCGTACTGGCGGTAGATGACTTTATCTTCGAGCCGGCCTATTTGTTCTTTGGTGGTGGACATAGGTCGTTATTTAAAAAACATTCCTCCACATCATACTTTCCACTGGTTTGTCGGTGCGCTCATTGTACTTGGCATTGCGTTTGCGGTGGTAATAATTTTCAATATCGCCCTCCACAGCAAAATAAATGAGCTGACCGACTGGCATTCCGGCATAAACCCGCACGGGTTGAGTACAGGAAATTTCGAGCGTCCAGTGGTTGCAAAAACCCACGTCACCCTTGCCCGCAGTGGCATGTATGTCAATACCGAGGCGCCCCACGCTGGATTTGCCCTCTAAAAAAGGCACCGAATTGAAGGTTTCCGTGTATTCCTGCGTGACGCCGAGGTAGAGCCTGCCGGGTTGCAGCACAATGCCTTCTTCAGGGATTTCAAAATGGCGGATTTTGTTGTGTCGGCGGGCATCCAGCACCTCGTCTTCGTAGCAGGCCAGCCATTTGCCGAGATGTACGTCGTAGGAATTGGTACCCAGACAATCGCGGTCGAAGGGTTCGATGACGATCTGCCCCGCCTCAATGCCTTCCATTATTTTTTTATCGCTCAGAATCATGCAGGAAAAATTTGAACGGGCAAAGGTAGCGGTTTCATTCGGTTTCCCACAAAATCATACTCCGGTCGTCGCTGGCCGACACGAGGGTGTTGCGATGAGGCAGCCAGAGCAGCGCATTGACGGAGTTGATGTGGCAACCGCTGCGGATGGTGTCTAATACTTTGATTAGCTGAAAATTGGAGGCATCCCAAAGTTTGATGGTCCGGTCGCGGCTGGCAGTGGCAAAGAGCCTGCCTTCGGGGTGAAAAGCAATGCTGTTGATGGTGTACCAATGGGCCGGCTGTTCGGAAACGAGCGCAAAACCCTGCCCGATGTCCCACACGCGCAGGTGGGCGTCGCGGCCGCCGGAGAGCAGAAAGCGCGCATCGGGGCTGTACCGGACGGCAAAAACGGAATTGTTGTGCGCCCGGGTTATGGTTTGCCGAATTTGCAGGCTAGTGGCATCCAACAAATAGATATTGAAATCGCTGGCGCCGACGGCCAATTCGTTGCGGGCCGGGCAATAGTCTATACTGCGCAAACTCCTGTTGCTCAAGTGAATACCCTCTACGGAGCGCACCTCGGCAGCCGACCAGCGGGTGAGTACGCCCTCGCCGCCCGCGCTGAATACGGAGTCGCCCACTTGTTTGAGGTCAAAAACCCCGCGTTGATGATGCGCGATGTTGCGGGTTTGATCGGGGTCATCGAGATGAATCCAGTGCAAGCCTCCGTCCATGTTCCCGGCAACAAGTCGGCCATGTTCGGGCAAGTGCAGGAGCGAAAAAATACGCGATTCTACCTGTGCTACGAGGCGGCCGTTTTCGGGGGCGTCCAGATTCCATTCGGCTATCCAGCCGTCGCCGGCGGCAGAGAAGAAGGATTCGGGTTGCCGTCCGGGCGCCAGGGCGAACACAGCAGCATTGTGTCCGGTGAGCTGGGCCTTTTTGAGTATGGTGAAAGTTGCTTTTTCCATCTCGAACGAAACGGTCGGCGCCGCAATTGGTTCTGCCGAGCATCTATTTTAAAAGCACGTCCACCTCTTCCCAACTGCTGCCTTTTTGAATCAAAAAGACCGAGCCTGCCGGAATCGAATCTAAGTGGAGCGTGTATTTCCCATCGCCGGGTTCAAAGCGGTAGCCCTGTTTTTCGTAAGGCAAAGCCCCGATACCGCCGCGCCACCACCAGTTGCCTGTTTGCAGAAACTGTACAGACAGCAGGCCGGCAGTATCTTGTTGTACCTGCACGCCGTCATTGGGCGAAGCGAGGTTGTATTGGGCCACCTCATACACCTGACCCGCCGGTTTTTTCTTTGCCAAATAATACAAAGGATCGGCCAATGCACGGTTTTTCATCGAGTGATCGCGGAACATGGGAGCGCCCTGGTAGTTGTCGGGCAGATTGAGCAGGAAAACATGCGGCTCGTTTTGCCAACGATAGTTATCCAACAGAGCGTAGTAAATACGGGTGCTTTCTACCCAGCGTTGGTTGGTTTTGAACAGCAGTCTTACCGAAATGAGCAAGATGCTCGCTGAAATGACGACTGCCCATTTGCGTGGCAGCGAAAAGAGCGCCGTTGCTGCAAAAGCCCAGAAAAACATGGAGGCGAGATAAACGTAACGGTCGCCGTCAATGCGCATCAGGTTGTTGAAATACAGGTTGATGATGGGGGCCAATGCCAGTCCGAATGCCGTGAAAAAAAACACCGTGAGGCGCAGGCGGGCCGACAGGCGGTCGCGCAGCAGCCAGGAAGCTACAAGCGCGCCGGCAAGCAAAACGCTGAGCGACCAGAACCAAACCGGCTTGTCCAATACACCGAATACCGCCTGTTTTTCCGGCAGGCCCAAATAGCGACCAAACAGAGCTAATTTGGCCGTGTAGCGCCAGAAATTGGCGGCCAGTTCAGCCGGCACAAAACGCAGATGCACCGCCTCTCCATAGTGACCTACCCAGGCGCCCAATACCATTTTATTGAGCAAAAAATACATGCCGACAACCGCCCACTGTACGCCGGCCAATGCTCCGAAACGCTTGAAAAAACTGCCTTTTTCGCCCGGCAACAACCACAATAACAGCGTACTCAGTGCCGGAATGACCAAGCCCAACTCGAACGTAAACAGGGCCGCTACCAAAACCAACTGAGCGCCCCACCAGTGCCGCCGCTCGCCACTGTCGAACCACCGAAGAGCGAAGAGCAGCGAAGTCAACACAAAAAAGCCCGACAAGAGGAAGTTGAGACAAACCCGCCATACCAATACTTCCGTTTGATACGGTGACAAGGCGAAGAGCAAGGCCGCTGCCCAGGCCGCCCATTCCGGCGACGATAAGTTCAAACGTCCGGCTACGCTTCCGATGAGCTGTTTCAGCAATACAGTATTAGCGATGTGCAGTGTAGTAAACAACAAATACCAGGGCAAGCCATTGGCTTTAAAGGCATTATAAAAAACGTACAGAATGAGATGCAAGAACTGCTGCAAGGCCGGAAACCCGAAACAATGGAGGAATTCATGCCAGGCCGCGCCTTCCAACCGCCACTGCAGGCCCGTGAAATCAGTGACAAAGCCGGCATTCCAGGTGCTGAAATAAGCAATGTGAATCAACAGACCCAATATGAACACTTCCGGCATAAGACGCCTCCATTGCTGCATTTTCATGTAATTTTCAACCACAAATGTCTAATTTTCAATGAATGTTTGTACCTTTCAGCCACTTAAAATCCAATACCTTATGGCACGCACCCTGAAACTTGGCGATGTAGACAATGGCGCCAAACCTAAAGATTCACAGGCGTTTTTCGCGCCCTTTCATTCTACCATGAATCCTGTTTTGCAAAAGAAAAACATGTTCCGCGACGAAGCCAACTCCGCTTGGCGCGGTTTTCGGGAGCATCCCGGCTCCGAGGTACGCGACTTGCAGAATTTCCTCAACTCGGCAGGGTTCTTGCGCCGCCCCGATGCGCCGGGTGTTTTCGGATATGCCACCCATGCCGGCTTACGACTGTTTCAGGAGTATGTCCGCACGGTAGAAAAAGACGCTACCATAGGTATCCCCGATGGCGTAGCAGGGCCGAAAGTGCAGGAGCACATCAACCGTTGGAAACAAAATAACCTGAAATGCAAGTGGAGCGAGTACACAACCGAGGCTCCATCTCCGGAATATGTGCTGTGGTTCAGCGCTTTAGAAAAGGTGAAACAACATTTCATCAGCACTTCATCGCCAGTATTGGAAGAAATACAAAAATTCAGTAAACCCAGCGACACGCTCAAAATTTCGCAGTGGGATTTCGACCCCAAACACATTCACCTCATCGGCATCCGGCGCAACCACGATTTGCGGGCCGATGTGCGGGCCAACGACGACCTGTTCATCCTGCTCATTTCGGGCATGGTGTTCAAGTTTTGGGGGTCCACCGATCCCAATCCCAAAATGGCGCTGGCCGAGGGCAATCGCACGGATGAAGCCTACCTCACTGAGGGGCAGCATTTGTATCGCTTCGGCTGGCACAAGATCAGCGACGAGAAAAAAATATACCGCGCCCTGCGCCCGGCCACGGTGGGCGTACTCGTGTTCCGGGATCGTACCGGCGCCAACGCCCTCACCGAGGCAAATGTCAAAGCAGGTGTGAGCGGGCCTAATGCCACCATCAATATCCACTGGTCGGGCATTGGCAGTTCCAACTTTTCGGCGGGCTGCCAGGTCATTGCGGGCGACAGCTACATCAATCACGCCAACGAGGTGGTTTCCTGCCGGGGATTTGCCGCCCGCAGCTACGACGAATTGGCTGCCGGCAAAACACGGGGCGCTTATAATGTCATCTCCGATCTGGTATTGGCTTATGCGCCGGCGGGGGTCAACTTGGTGCGCTATACGCTGGGCCGTGACGCGCATCTCAATCTGGATGCTTCTTTGGGAAAGGATTTTGGAGCAAAAACGCTGGAGAAGATGCGGGCTGGGTGAGTCAGTACTTCAGCCCCTCTCAATTCTCCGAATAATATCATCCACATCCACATACTCGTTGATGAGGCGAATGGCGCGTTCTACCTTCCAAGGGGTTCGGCTGTTGATCTTGACCTCAATGCGGCTGATTTTGACCACCGAACCATAGGTGTCTAAAGAGGTGGAAATAACCGGTATCTCGTGCTCTGCAAAATAAGGATGCCGGGCGGCGGCCTGTTCGTGCAAAAAGCTATGCCTTCCGTCGCTGGTGACGATGACGCCGGAGAGCATGGGCTGTTCTAATTTTTTTTCTAATGTAATGGCTTTGATTCTTTCCATCGCCTCGTCCAAACGGCGATAACTCACCACGAGCAGCAGGTTTTGGAAAGTGCTGAATTCTTCGGTGTCCACCAATGAGCCGGCAATGATTTCTTCGATGCGGTTATTAAGTTTGTGCTCATTGAACACCACTTCACCGTCCACCGCCTGATTGATGGCTTCCATGATAGGAAAAGACAAGGATTGATCGTAAGGCAGCACGCCGAGCAGAGGGATGTTCATTTCGCGGAAGCGCTTTTCCAAATGAGCGCGCACGTCGTCGTATTTATCCTGACGCACCTTGTTGACCAATACGCCCAATATCGGCACACCTTCTTCCCGAAACAGAGACAGGCTCATGTTCATGCGGTCAATGGTATTGCCGATGCCGCCTTCCACAATCATCAGTACGCCGGAACCCAGCATTTTGGCCACTTGCGCATTCGACAGGTCAATAACGCTGCCCACGCCGGGATGCCCGGTGCCTTCATATACCACAATATCGCAAGTACTCTGCAAATAATCGGCCGCATGGCGAATGCGATCTTTGAAATCGAATTCTTCTGTGTGATTGATATAATTGCGGGTGAGGCCCGGCAGGATAATGACCGGGCTGTGAATTTTAGGTTCAATATCGAAACCCAGAGATTGGGCAAAAAGAACGGCGTCTTTATCGGCCACCTCGCCATTGCCCACATCCACAAAGCGCTGCCCCATAGGTTTGCAATAGCCGGTCACCAAGCCCCTTCGCCTGAAATTGGCGATAAGGCCCAGCGTAGCCGTAGTCTTCCCAACGTGCTGTCCGGTAGCTGCTATGAAGATATTTCTCATGCGGGCGTGTTGATTGAAACATGACGCGAAGGCAAAATTAATCTTTGCACGCATATTTTCTCATCAACAAAGGGAATATGTGTGGTTTGCAGTTTTGCGGTAGGCGGCCCACTTAGCACTGCACACCGCCTACTGCCTACTGCATACTGCCTACTGAATCGGCTCAAACCTCGCCTGGAAGAAACGCAGGTACTGCGGCTCATATACCATTTTCAAGCCTTTGGTTTGTTCGCGTTTTTGATACACTTCGTTGATAGACTCTGCCACCACGTCCATGTGCGCTTCTGTGTAAACCCGGCGCGGAATGGTGAGACGAGTCAGTTCCAACTTGGGTCTGCGGTGATCGCCGGTTTGCGGGTCGCGGCCCGCACTGACGATACCGCGCTCCATGCTGCGGATACCGGAATCGAGGTACAACTGCGCCGCCAGCATCTGAGACGGGAACTCATCTTGCGGGATATGCGGATAAAACCTCCTGGCATCCAAGAAGATAGCATGCCCGCCCACGGGTTGCACGATGGGAATCCCCCAGTCGGTCAGCAATTGCCCCAGATATAAGACCTGCCCGATGCGCGCCCTGATATGATCGTCGCTCACCGACTCGCGGATGCCGATGGCCATAGCTTCCATGTCACGGCCGGCCATGCCGCCATAAGTATGCAGGCCCTCGTACACTACCACGAGGTTGCGCAATTCTTCAAATAAATCCCAATCATTGACGGCCAGCCAGCCTCCGATGTTCACTAAGTGGTCTTTTTTGCCACTCATCCAGGCGCCGTCGGTGTAGCTGCAAAATTCTCTTAAAATATCCGCTACCGGTTTATCGCCATAGCCCTCTTCGCGCTGCTGTATGAAGTACGAGTTCTCTACCATACGTGTGGCATCGAGGTACAATTTCACTCCATACCGATCACACAAAGCCCTGACATCCTTCACATTGGCCATGCTGACGGGTTGTCCGCCGGCCATGTTCACGGTGCCGGCCAGACTGACGTAAGCGATGTTGGAAGCGCCTTTTTCTTTGAACAGATTTTCCAATTTCACCAAATCAATATTCCCCTTGAAGGGGTGCAGATTTTGTGGATCGTGCGCTTCGTCAATGATGACGTCCACAAAAATGCCGCCCGCCATTTCCTGATGCAGGCGCGTGGTGGTGAAGTACATATTGCCCGGCACATACTGGCCTTTTTTGACCACCGCCTGACTGATGAGGTGCTCCGCGCCGCGCCCCTGGTGCGTGGGTACGAGATACTTATAGCCGTAAAATTCCTGCACGGCCTCTTCGAGGTGGTAATAATTGACGCTGCCTGCGTACGCTTCGTCGCCCAACATCATGCCGGCCCACTGGCGGTCGCTCATGGCGCTGGTACCGCTGTCGGTCAGCAAGTCAATATACACATCGGCAGACCGCAGCAGAAAGGTGTTGTACCCCGCTTCGAGGATGGCCTGTTCGCGTTCGGCGCGGGTGGTCATGCGCAGGGGTTCCACCATTTTGATTTTCCAGGGTTCGGCCCAGGAACGTCGCCCGGCCTGTTCGCCCATGGTTCTGAATTTATGCTCGCTCATGTTTTATTATGGTTAGATTCCCGGCAAAGAAAGAGGCTTGGTTACAAACAGCAAATGACAATTGGCCGACGGGCGGGGTGATTATTGTCAGTTCATTTGGAAACCCAAACCCGTCACTTGGAAACTCAAACCCGTCATTCGGAAAGTAGCAATCGCAGATCGGCTGGTTTTTACTGAGGTTTACCCCCGCAAAGAGGTAACCTCTGGCAGGCAGTTCAAATTAAGAAAAAAAATCAAAACATGAAGAAACACATCCATCCATGCTCAGAGAAGACGCCGTGGTTCAGACAAACCGGCCCAAGCACTCCTTATGCCATTGCGCTGGCGCTTGCCCTTGCGTTGGGCCACGTGGCCGCTTTCGCGCAAATTTCCATTCCGAATGCGGGCTTTACCTACACGCAGGATTTTAACACGCTGGCTGTTTCCGGAGCCAGCACCGCCGTTCCTGCCGGCTGGGCTTTTTTTGAACAAAGTTTTTTTGGGTGTAGTGGTTGCGCCAACACGACTTATCGTGCCGGCGATGGGTCACTCTTTTTTTTCTATGACACTTACAGTTTCGGAACCGGCACGAATTCGGACAGAACATTCGGCAGTCAGGGAAGCGTAACTGGCGATTCGCTACGAACGACCATCGGCGTCTGTTTTACCAACAATACCGGCGCCACCATTACTTCGCTGACCGCATCCTTTACAGGAGAAACCTGGGCCGTGAATGCGCCTAACCGAATAGACGGACTCCAATTTTCCTACAACCAGAATACCACGGCCATCAACGGCGCCGGCACCTGGACGCTCTTTTCCGGATTGGATTATTACAACCCAGGCTCCTCTACGCTTGATCGCGGTTCAGTCCAGCATTCGGCTCTCATTACAGCTACCATTTCGGGATTGAATATTGCACCCGGCAATACCTTTTGCTTCCGGTGGTTGGATATTGACGCGATCCCAAGCGTTCCAAACCAAAACCTGGAAGACGCCCTCGGTATAGATGATTTTTCTTTGAGCAATATTGTTGTTTGCGACCCGCCGGCAATTTCTCTCCCCGCCGTCACCCAACCCACTTGCGCCACCCCTACGGGCACCATCGTGGTGAACGCCACCGGCATCGGCGTACTGGAATACAGCATCAACAACGGCAGCACCTGGCAAACCGCCAATACTTACAGCGGACAAGCCCCGGGCAATTACAACATCAAAGTGCGCTTGCAGGCCAACCCAAGCTGTGAAGCCACCTATAGCAGCAACCCCGTGATGTTGAACCCGCCGTTTACCGCCTCCACCACTACGGATACGTGGACGGGCTGCGTCTCGACCGACTGGGCCACGCCCGGCAACTGGGCGGATGGCAGTGTGCCCACGGCTGCTGACGATGTGACGATACCCAATGTGGCCAATGACCCGATCATCTTGGGCGGCACGGCGGCCGTGGCCAGGTCGATGCTGGTGCAGGCTGGGGCTGTTCTCACCCTTAATACAATGGGAACTTTGACGATCAATAACTCGGCTGTTCATGGCTTGGATAATTATGGCACAGTGGACAACAGCGGATCCATCATCTTGGGAAATACAACTGCTATTGGCGCTATAGGCATTGTGCACCGCAATGGCGGTACCTTCAACAACAAACCAGATGGTATTATTCAAATTGACCGGACACTTGGTGCACAAGCGTTTTATTCCAATGGCTTAGTAAACAATGAAGGCGCCGTCGAAATTGGAAGCAATGCTGCTGTCAGCTCAGAAGGTATCAGACTGGAAGGAAATACCTTCAACAACAAACCGGCCGGCTCTATTAAAATTGACCAAACCGGAAGCCACGCCATTCGATTGGTCAACACTGGTACAATACTGAACAATGAGGCGCTTATTGAGATTGGTAATCAATCGGATGTAAGAGGTAATGGCATTAGAATTGGAAGTGGTTGTACCTTTAATAACATGGCCGGCGGGCATATCCGCGTCAATCGGATAGGTATTTATGATATAGAAGGCATCCCCTGTCTTATAAATTTCGGAACATTTACCAACGATGCGAATATTGCCGTCGGCAATGACGTACTTCTTTACGGGCAGGACGGTATTTTCAATGCCGGTAGTTTTTCCAACAGTTCCACAGGTATCATTTCTATTGAGAAACCCTGGGGCAATGGTATCTGGAACTTCTCCGGTAATTTCCAAAATGCCGGAAAAATCACGATTAAGAACATCTTCTATTTTGAGGACGGGGGCTTTAGCACCGGTATTCTCAGTACTGCCGCTTTTACCAATCAGGCAGGGGCAGAAATACACATAGACCAGGTGGCCAGTGGGATTATCAGCACCAGAGCATTTACCAATGCCGGCTTGATTCGGATGGGGGAAAATGGACCCTTAGCGGGAAGTGGTATTGCCAACATACAAGGAGCTAATGCCATATTTAACAACAATGCTGGAGGCGACATCAGCATCAAACAAACGTCCGCAGATGGCATACAAAATGAGGCAAATTCGACCTTCAACAACAACGCCTGCGCCACGCTCACGGTCTTTGACAACCTCAACAATGCGGGTACGTTCACAAATACAGGCCTGTTTACCGTCAATACGACCCAGACCCACACCAATTCGGCCCTCACCAACAACGGCCTCATCGCCTACCCGCAGGGCAATCTCATCCCCAATGTAACGAACAACGAGATCATCATTGCACCCACCACGGCCAATGCCTGCGATGTCATCAGTCCGGCTTTCGGTCTGGGCAGTCCGGTGAATTTTACCATAATGGGCATTTTTACCGACGAGGCCGCTACGATGCCGGCAGGTACATACATGACGGCTACCAATACTTTTACACCCACGACATTTCTGGCGGAAGGCGTTCGCACTTATTATGTAAAAATAAATGATGGCAGCGGCGGTTGTACCCGCATCGTTCCCTGGCAATTGACGACGCAGAATTGCTGCCCTGCCGGTAACGTGCTTTATGTGAATGCCAATGCCTCCGGCGCCAACAACGGCAGCTCCTGGACGGATGCTTTCACCGACCTACAAAGCGCCCTCGGCAGCACCTGCCCCAACATCACCGAAATCTGGGTGGCCGCCGGCACCTACAAGCCCACGAGCGGCACAGACCGCAATATTTCTTTCGTGATGAAAAACGGCGTGGCCATCTACGGCGGCTTCCCGAACACGGGAAATCCCGTCTGGGCTAACCGCAACTGGACGACGAACGTGACCGTTCTGAGCGGGGACATCGGCACAGTAGGCGACAACAGCGACAACACCGACCACATCATTTTAAACAACAATAACGGCTTGACCAACAGCGCTGTACTGGATGGATTTACCATCACCGGCGGGAATGCTATTTCTGGTTATGGCGGCGGGATGTACAACTCCAACGCCTCCCCCACCGTAGCCAACTGCACGTTTGCTCAAAATTCAGCCTCATTTACCGGTGGAGCGGTTTACCAAACCGGCACCTACAATTCGAGCTTTACCGGGTGCCGGTTCGATGCCAATTCAGCTCCGTTTGGGGGTGCATTGTCCAATTCAGGCTTTGCACCCAGTGCAGGTACCACCCGTCTGACCAACTGCTATTTCACCAACAATACGGCTACCAACGGCGGCGGAGCGATCAATAATGGATTTTCAAACACTACCGGAACCAGCCTTTGCATCTTTACAAATTGTACATTTCTGAATAATACTTGCCACAACGGCTCCACTATTGGAACCGGCGGCGCTTATCAGAGCCAGTTTGTAGGCTTCAATGCCGATTTCATCAACTGCGACTTCAACGGCAACAAAGCCTTGGGTACAGCCGACGACGGGGGAGGCGCCATTATGATCTATGCCGGAGCCGTCACTTTAGTCAACTCCACAATAGCCAACAGCCAAAGTGCAACGAATGGAGGCGCTGTAAATGTTTACAACAGTAACGGCTCTGTAGTGATTAAAAACAGCATATTGTGGAACAATGCCGCCTCAATTGCCAATAGCATTTACAATGGAAACGGCGGCTCGGCCAATGCGGAATATAGCCTTCTGCAGGAATCCGCCTGCCCGCCCAACACTACCTGTGGCGCAGGTATGATTTATAACAACAACCCGCTTTTTGTGAGTGCTGCCGATCTGCGCCTGCAAGCCTGCTCGCCCGCCATCAACAAAGGCAGCAATGCGGCCATACCCGGAACGCTCACCACTGATCTGGACGGCAACCCGCGTACTTTCGGCGGCACGGTGGACATGGGCGGGTATGAGTTCCAGACTGCGCCGACGCCATTAGTACCCGTTTGCCAGAATCAAACCGTGTTTTTGAACAACATGGGCATGGCTTCCTTCTCTCCGGCTTTGCTGAGCAACGGCTCTACCGGATGCGGCACGCTCCTTTATACCGTAGGCGGGCAGTCCACTCTCAACTTTACCTGTGCCGACACCGGCGCTCCCATCCCGGTAACGCTCACTGTGACGGATGATCGGGGGATCACGGCTACCTGCTCGGCTTCGATCACCGTAGTGGACAACACCGCTCCTACCATCACCTGCCCCGCCACACAAACCCTGACGCTGGGCGCGAACTGCACTGCCACACTGCCGAATTACACGAGCTTGGCTACCAATGTCGGCGACAACTGCGGCGTGCAAGGCGTGATGCAATCTCCGGTAGCGGGCACCCCGGTTTCCGGCGCAGGCAACATGATCGTGACCTTGACGGTAACGGACATCAACGGCCTGACCAATACCTGCACCTTCACGGTAACCAAAGTGGACAACACCGCACCGACGATCACCTGCCCCGCC
>DDUV01000045.1:24287-68967 GCA_002344975.1 Saprospiraceae bacterium UBA2329
CGCCACACAAACCCTGGCGCTGGGTGCCAACTGCACGGCCGTACTGCCCGACTACACTAACTTGGCCACCACCGGCGACGGCTGCGGCGTGCAAAACGTGACACAATCTCCCGAAGCGGGAACCACCATCTCCGGTGCGGGCAACATGAGCGTGACGCTGACCGTGACCGATATCAACGGCCTGACCAACTCCTGCACCTTCACGGTGACCAAAGTGGACAACACGCCGCCGATGGTGCAATGCTTCAACCAGACATTGAACTTCAACGGTGAGGAAAGCATCGCGCTCGACACCGATGATCTGGCCGAGGTCTCCGACAACTGCGGCGTGCAGAGCATCAGTCTGTCGCCCAATACCATCTCTGCGGAGCGGGTAGGACAAATCGTTCCGGTGACCGTCACCGCAACAGACATCAACGGCAATACGGCAACCTGTACTTCAAACATTACCGTTTCAGGATTTCCGGCAGGCTGGAGCCAACAACCCGGCGGCGCAGGCTGTTCGGGCAACAACAACGCCTACAACTCAGGTACCGGCGTATGGACAGCCACGAGTACCAATTGTTTCTACGGCCCGCCTTACACTTCGGATGCCACCAGCTTTGTGCAGCGCACACTCTGCGGCGACGGCAGCCTCACCGCACAGGTGACCAGCATCAGCGGCAGCGCACTTGGCTGGGCCGGCATCGTCATGCGCGAAAGCAATGCCCCCGGCGCTAAAAAGGCGCAGTTGATGACCAACCTGAGCAGCCTGCACCGCCGGGAGTTCCGCACAACGACCAACGGCGCTGCAATACCGCAGCAATCGGCGAGCAACAACCGCTACTGGCTGCGCATCACCCGTGCGGGCAATCAGTTTACCATGTCTGTTTCGGCCAACGGAACAAGTTGGTTCCTCATTGGCGCACAGACGATTGTGATGGGCAATTGCATCCAGATGGGCTTGGTGGCGACCAACTATACCGCCAACAGCACCGTGACGGCGACGTTTGCGGGGGTGAGTTATACGGGTAGTAACGCAACAGCTACGAGCTTCGACCACGCCCTGCATGGTGCGAGCCTGGATACTCCATACAGCTTCGAGGTTTACCCCAACCCAACAGGCGGCGAGTTGAACCTCGACCTGACGCAGTACGCCGGGCGCAGCGTGCGCATAGAAACGTACAGCCTGGAAGGCAAGCTGCTGCAGTTTGCTGAATTGGACGAAGTGCAAAACACGGTGGAGCGCTTTGATTTGAAAGGCTTCCAAAGCGGGATGTACTTATTGAAAGTCAAATCTGCCGGTCTGCCGGATGCGACGCGGCGGGTAGTGGTCAACCGCAATTAAAGTAAAAGCGGGCTTCTCTGTGGCGCCAAGGCCGGAGGGAAGCCCGCTTCTGTTGGAAGCGCCGAGCCGCGTGAGGGGGTGAAGCGGTATGGCCCGACGATAGAAGGCGCCATAATAGCGAAACACCCGACCCCGCTGCCCGTCTCTGCTGAAAGTCGGGGAGCCGGCTGAGCGGGGGCACGCCATAAAATCTTGCCGTATATAGGCGATGTCCCACATTTTGCCCCATCTTTGCGCCCCTGTTGATTGACGCCTGCTGATTTTATGTTTCCGAATACCCGCACTACCATCGTTTATAACCTCTGCGAACTCCTGCCCGGACTTTACGGCATGAACGCTTTTTTGGTACAACAGGAACGCGACGGCGCACTTACCCACATCGTACAAAAAGCAGCCCTGCATATTCTGGATTCCTTCAAAGTAGAAGAGGTGGAGCAGCACCGCCGGCTGTTGCGCATCGTGGAGCAAATACAGGCCAAAGCGCTGGAACAATACTTCAACGGCAAGGCCAAAAAGCCCCGCCCGTTGGCCGAATTGTACGAAGATGAAAAGCTGAAAAAGCAGATAGACCAATACGTTCAGCGCCGCATAGACGAGCTCCTGAGCCTTGTGCAGAAGTACGGTTTTGCTGTGAGTTGGGATGCCGAGCGCCGGAGTTTGGTCAAAGACATGGTGCTGCAATTTGCCGATGCGCCGCTACAGCCCCGCCTCTCGTTCAGCCGTTTGCCGGAAGGCGTCTCTTACCGGCTGAAATTGGCCGAAGCCGGGGGTAAAGTCTGGAACATCCAATCGCGGGAAGTGGCCTCTGTGTGCAATCAGCCTGCCTGGATTTTTGCCGACTACCGTCTGTACCGCGTGGAGCACATCAACGGCAACATGGTGCTGCCGTTTCGCAATAAGAACGAGGTGCGCATCCCGAAGTCGAGCGTCAAAACCTACTTCCAGCGCTTCATCCTCAAAGTAGCCGCCAAAGCCGATATCGAGGCCGAGGGTTTTGAAATCATACGGCACAATCAACTGAAAACCTGCCGTTTGGAGGCTGTGCATGATCTTTTCAGCGGGCAATGGGCACTAACCGCCTACATGGCGTATCCCGGCGCCGAGTTTGCCTGCCGAGATACCCGACAGGAGCGCACATCGCTCGAATTCGGCAACGGCGACGACATCCGCATCCTGAAAGTGCAGCGCCACCGTGATGAGGAAGAGTGCTATATGGAGGCACTCCGCCAGTTAGGTCTTATTGCCGGCAACGGAAGTCAGTTCGTCCTACCCCACCCTGCCGAAGATTCGTGGCAACTGCTCCAGTGGCTCTGCGAACACCGCCGCGAACTCGAAGCCGAGGGCTTCACGGTAACGACGCCCGAAACCGAGCAGGGTAAATTACTGACAGAAACCGCTCATTTAGAGTGGAATACACAGCAGGGCAACGACTGGTTCGACCTCAATGGGGAGGTGCGCATCGGGCCGCATACCATCCCATTTCTGTTGTTGGCGCCGTACATCCGCGAGGGCAATCGCCTGTATCCGCTCCCCAACGGCGAGGTGTTCCTCATCCCTGCCGAGTGGATGAGCCGCTACAAAGGCCTGGCACAAATGGGGCGCAAACAGGGCGAGCAACTCCGCATTGCCAAAAACCAGATCGGGCTGCTCCAAGACGCCGGACTCATGGACGAGGAGGCGCTGTCCAATGCACCGACGAACAACGAAACACCGCTGCCCGCCGGCCTCCGCGCCGAGCTGCGCCCCTACCAATTGCAGGGTTTCCAATGGCTGGCGCGCCTGCATGGCGAGGGTTTGGGCGCCTGTCTTGCCGACGACATGGGCTTGGGCAAAACCCTCCAAACCATTGCGGTTTTACTCTATGCCAAGACTCAAAAACCCGCAGCCGAAGCGCCTTCCGCCGGCCAGATGTCGTTGTTTCAGCCCGCCGCCGATGTTGACTTTTTGCGCCCATTGCAGGCATTGGTGGTGCTGCCCGCCTCTTTAGTTTTCAACTGGCAAAGGGAGTTGGCCCAGTTTGCGCCCAGCCTCAGCGTGTATGTGCATACCGGGGCAGGGCGTCACAAAGACATCCGGCTGCTGGCTCGCTTCGACGTAGTACTCACCACCTACCAAACCGCCCTCCGCGACAGCAGTTTGCTGCTCAAAACCGAGTGGGAGTACATCGTTTTGGACGAAAGTCAACAGATCAAAAACAAAGACAGTCAGGTATTTAAGACACTCAACAGCCTCTCTGCCCGGCACAAAGTCTCCCTCAGCGGTACGCCCATCGAAAACTCGCTCAGCGATCTGTGGTCGCAAATGCAATTCATCAATCCCGAACTGCTCGGTACGCATGCTTTTTTCAAAAAAGCCTTCATCCTCCCCATCGAAAAGCAACAGGACGAGGCCCAGAAAAACCGCCTGCGCACTCTTGTGCAACCGTACCTGCTGCGCCGCACCAAAGAGGAGGTGGCCAAAGACCTGCCGCCCCTCACCGAGCGCGTTTTTTATTCAGAAATGACGGCAGAACAGGCCAAGCTGTACGAATCCGAAAAGTCGAAAGCCCGCAATTTCCTGTTAGACAACTATCAGGCGGGCAACGGCCAATACCAAATGGTGGTGCATCAAACCCTCATGCGACTGCGGCAATTGGTAAACCATCCGCGCATGATTCTCGATGATTACCGGCAGGGCAGCGGCAAGTTTCAGGACGTGCTGGAGGAATGGGACGTCATTCGCCGGAGCGGGCATAAAGTGCTCATGTTCAGTTCTTTCGTCAGTTATCTGGACTTATTCAAACAAGCCCTTCAGGAAGCAGGGCTGCCCCTTGCCTGGCTCAGCGGAGACCTCAGCAGCACCCAAAGGCAGGCTGAAATTGCGCGTTTTCAGAACGACCCGCAGGTGCAGGCTTTTCTCATTTCCATCAAAGCGGGCGGCACCGGCCTCAATCTCACCGCCGCCGATTATGTGTTCGTACTCGACCCCTGGTGGAATCCCTTTGTGGAGCAGCAGGCCATTGCCCGTGCCCATCGCATCGGGCAGGACAAAAACGTGATTGCGCTCAAATTCATCACCCGCGGCAGCATTGAAGAAAAAATCTTAGTGCTTCAGGATCGCAAAAAGCAGCTCGCCGAGGACATTATTGCCCACACCGAAAAGCTGAGTTTGCAGCGCGACGAACTGGCGTTTTTGCTGGAGTAGTTGCGCTCACTACACATTCAATGAGCAATCGGCCCTCAAGGCATGGAGGCTGCGCTGCCGATCTTCGGGCAAAGCCGCCCATCTTCGTCTGTATTTCCACAACTGAAAAGCCTCTCTGTAAAGCACGGAAAAATAGCCCGCCAATGCTGCGAGCGGTAGCAGCCACAGGCCCTTCCAGCCCAGAAACAGCCCCCAGCCGGCGTAGTACAACAGGTAGGCCGCCATAGCAAGCACCAGCATGACCGGGGCATAAAACTCCACGCTTTCTATCTGTTTATCAGCAATGTAGCGCGCCAATCGGGCCGGGAGGAAGTTGAAAACAAAACCCGCAAGAAAAACCGGTAAACCTGCAAGGAGCAATAGTTTTTCACTCAAGCTGTCGTTTTTCCCCTCTGCCACAGCCCGGTCGGAAACGCCTCCTTTTTGCAATGCCTCGAAGTATTGCCCGCAGGCGCCTGTGAGTGCCGACTTTTCAGTTGGGGCAAGCGTGTTGATATAGTTTGCCACCAACTGCTCCTGTTGCAACAGAGCGGGGTCTTTGCCCAATACCGGCAAAAAAGTGAATCTGCGCAGCGAACGCGACATGACCAATAATTGCTCGGCGAGGGCGTCATCCGATTGTTTTTCTACGTTGACAATCAGTGACCGCATGCGCCCGGCCAACTCCTCTGTAAACCGGTCTGTTCCTTCCGAACCGTTCGCCCGGTACATTTCGTAGTAATCTCTGGCCTTGATAGGATGCCCGAAATCAATCATCACCTCTGCGCGAAACCGATCCATGTAGTCAAAATTGACCCCTACCGGAACGACATGCACCTCCTCCATGTCAGGGTATTTGTCCAATGCGCCGAAAGCCAGCCGGGCAGTACCTTTTTTGATGGGCCGAAGCCTTTTTTCCGCTATCGTGGTACCTTCCGCCAGAATCATGATGGTTTTGTTTTCGTGCAGGGCATCGAAGCAGGCGTCGAGGGTTTGGAAATTTTCTTTTACAAATTTATATCCCCGGTCTTTGAGCCGGTACATGGGCAACATGTGAAATGCCTTCAAAATGGCTGCATAAAACGGCTTGGCAAACACATCGCCGCGCACCAAAAAATACAAGGGGCGACCAAGCGTGCAGGCCAGAATACACGGCTCCATGAATGCCGTAGGGTGGTTCACGGCCAGTATAACCGGACGGGCAGACGGCGCCCGCTCCATGTTGGTGATGGTGATTTTTCTTAAAAAAATCTTGAGGGCAATGGTGGCCAATGGGCGAACGAGGTAGTACAGCATGTCGGTAGCGAGGCAAAATTGGATGTGGATGCGCAAAGATATGCGATATTGGTCTAATTTCGCGCCCGATCAGGATTTGACATGCACTCAAAACATCTCATCGTCATAGGAGGCGCTACTGCCACAGGAAAAACGGCCTTTGCCATTCGGGCCGCGCTGCACTTTCAAACAGAAATTCTCTCCTCCGACAGCCGGCAGTTTTACAAAGAAATGAACATCGGCACGGCCAAACCGACCGAGGAAGAACTTGCCGCCGCCCCGCATCATTTCATCAGCCACCTGAGCATTCATCAGCCCTACAGCGTAGGCGATTTTGAGCGCGAGGCCCTGGCATGTCTCCATCAGATTTTTGAAACGCGCGACGTAGCCGTGATGACCGGCGGTTCGGGATTGTACATCAAGGCAGTCTGCGAAGGACTGAACAGCTTCCCGGAAGTGCCGGAATCTATCAGGGCTGAAGTGCAAAATATGTACGATCTGAAAGGCATTGCCGCGCTGCAAGACGAGTTGAAACAGGCCGACCCCGACTATTTCGCCGAGGTGGACACCAACAATCCGGCCCGTTTGCTGCGCGCCGTTGCCGTTTGCAGGGCTGCCGGCCGGCCGTTTTCATCTTTTAGAAATCAACCTTTGGAGCCGAGAAGTTTTCAGCCGGTTTATGTACAATTGGATTGGCCCAGAGCCGCCCTTTATGAACGAATAGACCAACGAGTGACGCAAATGATGGAACTGGGGTTGGAAGACGAAGCGCGCGATTTGTATCCCCACAGGCACTTGCAGGCTTTACAAACGGTTGGTTATCAAGAGCTATTTGATTATTTTGACAACAAAACCAATTTAGATGAAGCCGTACAACTCATCAGGCAGCACAGCCGGAATTACGCCAAAAGACAGCTTACCTGGTTTCGGCGCGACGGGTTCTGGCGGGTTTTCCACCCCGCCCAGTGGGAAGATTTTCTTCACTTTGTTGATGGCTTGTAATACGTCATCAGTACAACAGCACATTTTAAAATGATCTGGAAACATCATCTTTCGTTAACGCAAGTCAATTCATTTGCAGCCAATACGGCCATGGAACACCTCGGCATAGAAGTCACCGAAATCGGCCCCGACTTCATCACCGCCAAAATGCCCGTTGACCATCGTACCAAACAACCATTGGGCCTGCTGCACGGCGGCGCTTCGGTTTTACTGGCTGAATCGCTGGGCAGTTTCGCCTCTTTTCTGTGCATCGAAGACACCTCCAAATATATGTCGGTAGGGGTAGAAATCAATGCCAACCACCTGCGCTCCGTCTCGGACGGGTATGTGTGGGGAACGGCCCGGCCCGTCAGAATCGGGCGGCTCATTCAGGTTTGGAACATCGAGATTGTAGATGACCAAGAGCGGCTTATTTGTACCAGCCGGCTGACGATTGCGGTAGTGGAACGGCTAAGGAACTAATAATAATTTTGCATCACGAAAAGGCTAGTAGCTTGTGGATTGTGGCTTTAAAAAGATGCTAAGTAATTAATTTACAAATACTTCTGACATGATAGACTGGCTCGCATTTGACCGCCTGCAAGCGCTCATCGTCGGCGATGTGATGACCGACCGGTACCTCATCGGCAGCGTGGAGCGCATTTCGCCCGAAGCCCCGGTGCCGGTGGTGCAGCTTCGCACAAAAGACGCCCGGCTCGGAGGAGCGGCCAATGTGGCCCTCAACGTGCAGGCTATGGGCGCCAAAGCCTGGCTTTGCAGTGCAGTTGGGAACGACGAAGCAGCCGAGGAATTGCTGGCACTCATTCGCCAGGAAGGGCTTCCTACTCAAGGCATTATTGGTTGTCCCGGCAGAAAAACGGCGGTAAAAACGCGCATCATGGCCGGCGCCCAACACCTGCTGAGAATAGATGAAGAAACGACCGAAGACATCTCGACCGAAGAAGCCGGACTGCTGCTGAGCGGCATTGCGGAGATATTGAAGAACCACCCGATAGATGTTGTCATTTTTCAGGATTACAACAAAGGAGTACTCACTCCCGAAGTCATCGAAGCAGTGACAAAACTGGCGATGGAGCGAAACATCCCCACCGCCGTTGATCCTAAAGTAAAGAATTTCTGGGCATACCGGGGTGTCACCTTATTTAAACCCAATCTCAAAGAGATCAGAAATCAATACCCCAGCCGCATAGAAACCACACAGGAATCGTTGAACGAGGCCGCCCGATACATTCAGCAAAAATTGGACAACCAACTCGTTATCATTACCTTATCTGAAAAAGGGCTGTTTTGTTTTGGACCTAATGAAAGCGGTATCATTCCTGCTTTTCCACGCATCATTTCAGATGTTTCCGGCGCCGGCGATACGGTCATCAGCGTTGCAGCGCTGTGTCTGGCTTTAGATATGAAACTCAAGGATATAGCCCTGCTGTCCAATATCGCCGGCGGGCAGGTTTGCGAAAAACCCGGCGTCGTCACTGTTGACAAAGCGGCCCTCTTTGAAGAATATCGGCGGCGCAGCCAAGAATAATTCCTCTATATCCTCTCGGTTTCGTTCCGCATCGGGATGTCGCTTCGTTCCAACTGCCCGCTATGCTCTATGCCCCATGCAAATAATGTCGCCCATCTGCACTTTTTTTCTTTTTCCTTGCAGTTTTGCCGAAAGGCTGTACTTTTGGGATTTGAATTATGTACTTTCTCACATTAAATTTTCAAACCGATGATCAAATTTTTTACCCGCTGTTTCGCATTGGTGTTGCTGCTTGCTATGGGGGCTTCTCATAGCTATGGGCAAACACCTTTTTACTCGGAAGATTTTGCCAACGGCATCCCTGCCGGCTGGACCAACGTTGATGCCACCAGCCTTGCCGCTCAGGCTGTTATCTTTCAGCACTCCACCGATCCCGCTGCCGTAGCAGTAGCCGCTTTGGGTTATACGCCCAGCTCGACTTTCGGCTCAGCTACTGCTGCCAATGGTTACATCTGGGCCAATTCAGACCGCGGCCTTGAGAGCGCGCCTGCGGAAGATCATACGACTCGTCTCACAACGACCGCTATCAACTGTTCCGGCCAAAACATTGTATATCTGCGCTTACAATCTTTGATCGGCGTATTTGACTACGATGCTTCCACCAATGTAAAAATCAGAGTGAGCAACAACAACGGCACAAGCTGGACCGACTTCGTTCCTTTTCCATGCCTGGTAACAGGCGCTGCCGCTCCTCCATGCACGCGTTGGTCTGCCAACCCCGAAATCGTAGGCATCAATATCAGTTCTGTAGCTGCCAATCGGCCTGCCGTTCTCATTCAATTTGAATGGATTGGCGGTTGGGATTATTTCTGGGCTATTGACGATATCGAATTGCTCAATCAAGACCTCAGCATTCAGAACGATATGCAGGTCAATACATTCTTCGCTCGCGCCCCGAATGCCATCACGCCCGCTTCTCAGTTGGAGCCGTTTGGTTTCGTCGCCGATGTCAAGAACAATGGCAGGCTGACCGCAGCCAGCTCTACACTGACAGTTTCTATCAAAAATGCAGGCAACACAGAGATATTCTCGTCTTCTGTCAATTACGGTTCTATCGCTCCTGATTCAACCGCTGAAAACGTATTCTTTACGAATGAATTCACGCCGCCGAATGCACCCGGCGAGCTTTATACCGGCTCCTACACCATCGCATTGAATGGCGCCACTGATGAGGTAGCGTCCAACGACTCCCGCACCTTCCAGTTTGCTGTTTCAGACACTGTTTTCTCCAAAGAATTCAATACTGGTCTGGTAGGTCTTCGTTATGGCGGAGCAGGCGGTACAACAAGAAGCTACTCTTGGGGCAATATTTACTACGTTCCTAATGGTGACGGGATGGCAGCCAATTCAGTTTCGTTCCGTTTGGCCAATGCGTCTCAACTCGCAGGCCGGACCATCTCAACCTTCCTGTATCGCTGGCAAGGCGATGCCAATGGCGACGATCAGATAAATCTTGCCGAATATGGAGGCGCTCCGCTCGCTTTCAACTCGTATGAAATTACCGGAGCAGAAACCAACATCATCACCATCCCTGTGGATCTTGACGGCAATCAGATTCCGTTGGACGATGGCTACCACTACTTTATAGCAGTACAGTACGCCACTGAAGATGACCAATTTATGTTTATGGCAGCTACCCAACAGCTTGATTATACGGGTATGTGGTTTTACACCGACTCTCTCGACCGTCCGCGTTATGCTGCTGCTGCAGACGTAGGCAATACGGGAACTTACTTCCTCACATTCAACGCTGTTCCGGTTATCCGCCTCAATATCGGCCCGCTCACCTCCGTGCAGGAGCCGGCGCTGGCAGCCGGCGCAGTGAGCGTGTTCCCCAACCCGGCCAACGAAGAAGTGAAAGTTGCTTTCAAACTTGACGCTCCTTCTGCTGAGGTGGAAGTAAGCATCATGGACTTGTCTGGAAAAGTGCTTCGTACAGAACGCCATCAGAACTTGTTCCGCGATCAGCTTACCATCAACACGGCTCAACTGCCTGCGGGCGCCTATAATGTACGCATTCGTACCGAGCAAGGCGTTGCCGTTCAGCGTGTTGTAGTACAACACTAAACTGTTGACATACCTTACGTTTTCGATCTGATCGGAAGCGACATCCCGGATTTCAGTACGCTGAAGTCCGGGATTTTTTTGAGGGGCACCTGTTTTATAGAGTTGAAAAAAGGTTGTCCCCCATGCTTACGTTAGCTCGTAAGGAACAGGGCCAAAATAAAGTACACATTTTCAGGGCCACGCTACACTTTTATGTGAAATGCCAGGCGGCCCAGATACCGTTAAAGGTGTGTGCTAAGCACGATGACGATGGTTAACCAAAAACTGATTGGCCTAATTCTGGAAATGCAAAACGCCCTTTTCCCGCATAAGAGAAAAGGGCGCTTTATGAAATCAGGGCATGTTTTACTTCTTACCCCAATCCGCGAACACGATATATATAATTAACGCTTAGACAACCGCTGCGTAGAAATCAGCCGGTTATCTTTTCCTGTCATCTGTACGAGATACATCCCTTTGGGGAGGTCACCGACGAAATAACGATCTCCTTCCGTGAAGGTAAACGACTTCATTTCGCGACCCAACAAATTATACACAGAAATTCTTTCTACCTGCTGAGAGGAACTTACATTGAAATACTCCGTAGCAGGATTGGGAAAGATTTGAATGGTTGTCGTCACTTCTGTCGAGCGACCAGCGCGCTGGTCTCCAGCATTGCCGGTATAAGCAAATTGAGCCTGGGCAGCCAGACCAAACATGCAAAATAGGATTCCAAGTAAAGTTTTCTTCATGCGGATCGGATTGTTCAAATAATTAAAGATGGCGCAAAGTAGTTGTTTTTTTCATACAACACAACTACCAGACAAAACGTTTACCAAAATTTTAACGTTTGGCCGACAATAAAGTCACTTTCTCTCAAAGACTTTGCTTACAAAAGCCCCTTAAAATAACTTGTAAAGTCTTCCACAGACATTGCCCCCTTATCGCCGTCTCCCTGGCGGCGCACCGATACAGTGCCGGTCTCTACTTCTTTTTCTCCCACTATCAGCATGATGGGAATGCGCTTCAATTCGGTATCGCGTATTTTCCTGCCGATGGTTTCGTTTCGGTCATCTACAAAACCTCTGATGTCGTGTAAGGCCAATTTTTCTTCCACTTCGCGGCAGTAGTCGTGAAATTTGTCGCTGATGGGCAAGAGCGCATACTGCTCAGGCGCCAGCCACAAGGGGAATTTGCCGGCAGTATTTTCAATCAAAATGCTGATGAAACGCTCCATGGAGCCAAAAGGCGCCCGGTGAATCATCACTGGCCGATGCGCCTGATTGTCGGAACCGATATATTCCAATTTGAACCGATCCGGAAGGTTGTAGTCCACCTGAATAGTACCCAATTGCCAGGAACGGCCAATGGCATCTTTAATCATGAAGTCCAACTTGGGGCCGTAAAACGCAGCTTCTCCCAACTCGGTTACTGTTTCCAATTCGGCTTCTTTAGCAGCCTCAATAATTGCGTTTTCGGCGTTGTTCCAATTTTCATCGGAGCCGATGTATTTGCCTGGATTTTCGGGATCGCGCAAAGAAATCTGAGCTGTGAATTTTTCAAATCCCATTTTCGACAGTACGGTTCGAGTAAGGTCGAGCACATTTAAGAACTCCTCCTTCACCTGTTCCGGCGTGCAAAAAATGTGTGCGTCGTCTTGTGTGAAACCGCGCACTCTGGACAAGCCGTGCAACTCGCCGCTCTGCTCGTAGCGATATACAGTGCCGAACTCCGCCAATCGCAGTGGCAATTCCTTGTAAGAGCGGGGTTTGAAGGCGTAAATTTCGCAGTGGTGCGGGCAGTTCATCGGTTTCAACAGAAAGGTCTCCCCTTCTCTCGGCGTCTGAATGGGTTGGAAGCTGTCTGAGCCATATTTTTCATAATGGCCGGAAGTAACATAGAGGTCTTTTTTGCCGATATGTGGCGTAATGACCATTTTGTAACCCCGTTTTTCCTGCTCTTCCCTAAGGAAATTCATCAGTCGCTCGCGCAGTTGTGTGCCTTTGGGCAACCAAATCGGCAGGCCTGCGCCTACGCGTTCTGAGAACATGAAGAGTTCCAACTCTTGCCCCAGCTTGCGGTGATCGCGTTTTTTAGCCTCCTCCAACATGTGCAGATAGTCTTCCAACTCCTTCTGCTTAGGGAAAGTAATGGCATAAATGCGCGTCATCTGTTTTCTGGTCTCGTCGCCACGCCAATAAGCGCCGGCCAACGCCAACAGCTTTACTGCTTTGATTTTCTCTGTGTTGGGAATATGCGGACCTTTGCAAAGATCGGTAAAATTACCTTGTTCGTAAAAAGTGATGGAGCCGTCGGCCAAGTCTTGCAACAACTCGATTTTGTACTCATCGCCCTTTTCTTCAAAGTAGCGAATGGCCTCATCCTTGGGCACGTCCCGGCGTTTGTAATCACTCTTGGCACGCGCCAACTCCGTCATTTTGGCTTCAATAGCAGCAAAATCATTGGTGGAAAGCTGACGGTCGCCCGTATCAACATCATAATAAAATCCATTGTCAACAGGCGGACCAATACCAAACTTGATGCCTGGATACAACGCCTCCAAGGCTTCTGCCATCAAGTGCGCAGAAGAATGCCAGAAAGTAGATTTTCCCTCTTTGTCATCCCAGGTCAATAATTGCAGTGTAGCATTGTCTTCGATGGAACGCGACGCATCCCAAACCTCGCCGTTTATCTTGGCAGACAGCACATTGCGGGCAAGTCCCTGACTGATGGATTCCGCAATTTGCATGGCAGTTACGCCTTTTTCGTACTGCCGGACATTCCCGTCCGGGAATGTAATGTTGATCGTTTGCATGTGTTGACTAAGAAAGGCCTCGCTGCTGAATGTTGCAGCTTAGGCTGATTGATTTACAATTTCTGTTTCGTTTCAATGATTTCGTAAGCCTCAATGACGTCGCCGACTTTAATGTCATTGAAATTCTTGATGGCAATACCGCATTCCATACCGGCGCGCACTTCCTTTACATCGTCTTTGACGCGTTTGAGCGAGGCGATTTCTGCCGTCTGGCCTTCTTTGGTAGGATAAGTCACGATGCCGTCCCGGATAAGGCGAATGGGAGAGTTGCGCAAAATTTTGCCCTCCGCCACCTGGCAACCGGCAACAGTACCCACTTTTGTGATTTTGAACACCTCCTTAACGTCCACGCTGCCGATGATTTTTTCCTCGCGTGTGGGTTCGAGCATGCCCTCAATGGCCATTTTGATTTCCTCAATGGCCTCGTAAATAATGGAGTACAGCTTGATTTCCACACCTTCGCGCTCAGCCAGCTTTCTGGCAGTTGCGCTGGGGCGTACCTGGAAGCCGATGATGATGGCATCAGAAGCAGAGGCCAGCAAAATATCGGACTCTGTGATGGCGCCCACGGCTTTGTGTATCACATTGACTTTGACCGACTCGATAGAAAGTTTGATCAAAGAATCTGAAAGCGCTTCAATGGAGCCATCCACGTCGCCTTTCACAATGAGGTTCAACTCTTTGAAGTTGCCCAAAGCCAGACGGCGTCCGATCTCGTCCAAGCTGATGCGCTTGGTAGCGCGGCTGGTCTGTTCTCTGGCTATTTGCGCCCGACGGCCGGCAATTTCGCGGGCTTCGGATTCGTGTTCAACCTCTTTAAATCGTTCGCCGGCAGTAGGAGCGCCACTCAATCCCAACACAAGAACTGCCGTAGAAGGTCCTGCTGATTTGACGTTTTTGCCACGTTCGTTATACATGGCTTTCACCTTGCCGGAGAACTCGCCCGCAACGATAGGATCGCCTACATTGAGGGTGCCGTTTTGTACCAATAATTTGCTTACATACCCCCGGCCTTTGTCCAAAGAGGCTTCAATAACCGTACCGGTTGCCTTTCTGCCTGGATTGGCCTTAAGTTCCTGAATCTCAGCTTCAAGCAAGATTTTTTCCAACAGCATATCCATACCGGTACCATGTTTGGCCGAGATGTCCTGCGATTGGTATTTCCCACCCCATTCTTCTACTAAGAAGTCCATAGAAGCAAGCTCTTGCTTGATGCGCTCGGGGTTTGCACCGTCTTTATCAATTTTGTTGATGGCAAAAACGATGGGCACGCCGGCTGCTTGTGCGTGGCTGATGGCTTCCCGCGTTTGAGGCATGATGCTGTCGTCGGCGGCTACCACAATCACGGCGATATCGGTTACTTTAGTACCACGAGCACGCATAGCAGTGAAGGCTTCGTGGCCAGGCGTATCGAGGAAAGTGACTTTTTTGCCGCTGCCCAAATCCACCTCATAAGCACCGATGTGCTGGGTAATACCGCCGGCCTCGCCTTCCACCACGTTGGATTTACGTATGTGGTCGAGCAAAGAGGTCTTGCCGTGGTCAACGTGGCCCATCACTGTTACAATGGGCGCACGCGGTACCAAATCTGCCGGATCATCCTCCTCTTCATCTTCTGTTTCCAAGGTTGCTTCGGCGCCTATAAACTCAATTTCAAAACCGAATTCGGTAGCAACGAGGTCTATAACTTCCGCATCTAAGCGTTGGTTGATTCCCACTACGACGCCGACATTGAGGCAGGTCATGATGACCTCTGCCGGAGAAACGTTCATCAGGCTGGCCAATTCGGACACTGTGACGAACTCAGTGACCTGCAATTTTCCGGTTTCATTCTCCATATCAGCCATTTCCTGGCGTTCGCGCATGCGTTCCCGCTTGTCGCGCTGGAGTTTTTGGCGTTTCTTCTTGCCGCCGCCGGAAAGACGTGCAATGGTAGCCTTGATTTTATCTTCAATTTCTTTCTGCGAGACCTCCTTCACCTCCGGACCTGAAGGCGGAGCGCTTCCGTCTTTCCGACGAGCGCCGGGCTGCTGCTGCTGTTGACGCGACGCATCTTGGCCGGAAGGCTCCGTAGCCACCTTTTTGCGTTTCCGCTTGCGTTTTCTGGCCGCGTCATCGTTGGCAGCGGCAGGAGCAGCTTTTTTGGTTTTATCGTCTGTAGTCGGAGTCGCTGAAGCAGGCGTAGCCGGAGACGCAGGTTTGCGTTCAGGCTCCTTGCCCTTTTTCTTTTTCTTTTCAGGCTGAAACTTCGAGGTATCAATTTTACCCATAATTTTCAACCCGCGCAATTCGGGCGCTTCGGCGCGAATGACCGCATCTTCAGATTCAACGTTGCCTGCCTCCTGTGGCGGCGCAACTTCCTGAACGGGTGCGGGAGCAGGCTCTACCGGCTTCTTTTCAATCACAGGCAATTGCACAGGCTTCACTTCTTCGACAGGAGGGGCGGGAGGGGGAGGCGCGACCTCGACTACAGGAGGCAGAACCACCACAGGCGCTTCCTCTTTGATAGCGGGCAGGTCTGCCACTTCATTAACTTCTGGCTTGGGAGGTGGCGGCGGCGGTGTTTCCACTACTACCGGCGCAACAGGCAGCTCGGTAGCAGGTTCTTGCTTGGACTTGGGTTTGCCGGCATCCAAGTCTATCTTGCCTAAGATTTTTAAACGATTTTGGAGCAATCCGCGCGGTTTTTCCTCCTCAGCAGGTTTGTTTCCGTCTATCGAAGTTTCTTCCTCTTTTCGTACCGGAACAGAGCTTCCTGGTTGAGGTTTGTCGGTTTTTGCGACAACAGGGGCATCTTTTTTAGGCGCCGGGCGAGTGCCTATGACTAATTGATCCGCTTGTTCCTTAATGTCAATAGACTTTTGGAACTCCTTGACCAAAATCGTGTGCATGTCATCGCTGATCCAGGCCGTAGGCTTGTTTTCAATTTCATAGCCGTTCTTATGCAGGAATTCCACGATGGTGGTCGTTCCTACATTAAGCTCTTTAGCTATCTTAACTAAACGTTTCTCCATATATAGTTTTGCAATCTTTGGCAACGTTAGCAGACAGGCAAAGACTTTTACCGGCTATGAATTCCTTCACATAACGCTTATCATTTTAGTGATAATAAGGAAAGGTCCATTGTAAAAAGTTTTTACCTGCGTGCAATGATTAACTGAAAACACCCGAAAACTCAGCCCGTGCGATTCAACGGCGGCAAAGATACAATGAAAAACCGATGATTCTTAACAAACCACACTAAATTTGGCAATGTATATTTTGCGACCTTCGCTTCTTGGGAGCAGAGCAAAAACGAAGGTTCATTTTCTTCCATCCAAAGAATTGATAAGGCACTTAAAATGAATCGTTTACTTATCTGACTCTTTGACGAAGATGAACCTTCATTTTTTATCACTCCTGATATTATTCTTCTTCAAATTCTGCTTCCAGAATTCGCATGACATCGCGGATGGTTTCCTCTTCAAGGTCGGTGCGGCGCAACAACTCATCAACGCTGAGAGACAAGATGCTACGCGCAGAGTCGCAACCAATACTCTTGAAAGCTTCGATGATCCAGTCCTCGATTTCGTCTCTGAATTCATCCATATCCACATCGTCTATTTCCTCGTAACGGGCATTGTTTCGATATACATCAATTTCAAAACCAGTTAGTTGGCTAGCCAATTTGATATTGGAACCTCCTTTTCCGATAGCCAATGATACCTGATCCGGATCGAGGAAAACGTCTGCATGTTTTTTATCCATGTCCAAATCTATGCTGGTCACTTTAGCCGGTGTGAGTGCCCGCTGAATGTACAGATTGGTGTTGTTGGTGTAGTTGATGATGTCAATGTTTTCGTTGCGCAATTCGCGAACGATGCCGTGTATGCGGGAGCCTTTCATGCCCACGCAAGCTCCCACAGGATCAATGCGATCATCATAAGATTCTACCGAAACTTTGGCGCGCTCGCCCGGCAAGCGGACGATGTTTTTAACGGTGATAAGGCCGTCTTCGATTTCAGGCACTTCCTGTTCGAGCAGTTTTTCAAGGAAAAGGTTGTCTGTTCGGGAGACGATGATCACCGGGTTGTTGTTCTTCATTTCGACCTTGCGAATGACGCCGCGCACCATGTCGCCTTTGCGGAAGAAATCGCCTTTGATCATTTCGGTGCGTGGCATCAGCAGTTCATTGCCGCTCACATCATCCAAAATAATGATGTCCTTTTTGAGTACCTGATGGACTTCACCAATGATAAGCTCGCCTACGCGATCTGTGTATCTCTTGAAGACCTCATCTTTTTCAAGCTCCATAATGCGGGAGATGAGGGTTTGGCGCGCAGCCATAATGGAACGGCGGCCAAAATCATCCAGGTGCAACTGCTCGTAACATTCCTCCCCAACTTCGTAGTCTTCATCAATGGCAAGAGCTTCAGATATAGACACCTGAGTCCGGTCGTCTGTCACCTCGCCGTCGGGTACGATCTGCCGAACGCGCCACAACTCAAGGTCACCCTTGGTCGTATTAACGATGACGTCGAAATTATCGTCGGTACCGAATTTTTTGCGAATGAGGGTACGAAATACATCTTCGAGCACCCGTACCATCGTAGGGCGGTCAATGTTTTTTCCGGCTTTGAAGTCGGAGAAAGTTTCTACTAAATTTACCATGACAAATTCTGTTTAGAAGGTCACTTTTACTACTGTTGAATGAATGTTATTAAAAGGAATGACAGTTTGCACTGTTGTTTTTTTCTTCTTACCGTTTTCAAGTAAGGTCACCTTTTCTTCTACGGTAATGGTTTCAGTATCCGCTGCGATCAGAATACCTTTGTGTACAGAGTGATCGGCGAGTGTTACTTCCACTGTTCTGCCCACATTCCGCGGATACTGCCGGAGGAAGACCAAGGGGCGACTGATACCCGGCGAGGAAACATCCAGCATATATTTTTCGCCCAGCCAGCCTTCGGAATCTAAATGAGACTCCAGAAAACGGCTGACGATTTTGCACTTTTCAAAGGTAACGCCCGAATCGCTGTCAAACGCTACCTCAAGGCGGTTGCCGGGCTTGAGCGCTACTTCTACGGTGAAACAATCCGAAAGGTCCGGCTCTTGAAACCGCTGCTCCAACAAAGCTGCTATTTTCGATTCTACCACTGATTATCAAGTATTTGTAACGAAAAGAGGGAGTGTTTCGGCACTCCCTCTTTTGTTTTATTCCCAAATGATGGGGCAAAGATATACTGAAATTCAGGAATTTGCAATATTTCCTGAAAAATTCTTCACTGCAAAAATTCGCTGAGCTGTTCCCGCAACAACTTGAGCGCTTTTCCCATCTGATTTTCAACTGTTTTAATGGAAATATCCATTTGGTCGGCAATCTCCCGATAGCTCATTTCTTCAAAGCGGCTCAACTGAAACACAGCCCGGCACCGGGGCGGCAAAGTGTTCAGCGCAGCTTGCAATCTGAGCGATAAATCTTGATGCAATACATCGGTTTCTGTGTGATCGCTTGCAGCAGCCGGCAAGTGCGCAGCTTCCGATACATCCTCAAAAAAACGGCGCCGGCGAAGATGTGCCAACGCTTCATTGACCGCCATGCGATGCAGATATCCTCCTATGGATTCCAGCACTTCTATTTGCTCTCTTTTTTCCCAAAACCGTATAAAAACCTCTTGTGCAAGGTCTTCCATCAGGGCAGCATCGGGAACCAACTTGTAAATAGCGCGGCAAACCTCGGCGTAATGCAAATCAAATACCGTTTGCAGCGCCGGCTTTCGTCCTTGCTTTATGGCTTCGAGTAAGATTTTTGTTGCTTCGTTTTGCATGACTTGAGGGCGCAAATTCCGGTACGCAGGGCGTAAACTTTATTAATGGTTCGACAAAGGTCTCATTTTTTTTGATGAGTAAGCGAGCGGTCCATTGCATCAGGTGATGAAAAGCCGCTCTAAAAAACAACAGAGCGCTTCATCATCAACTGACAAAACGCTCTGGTTGGCCGGGTCGGGATTGCCCGTTATTTCTCATTATTAAACACTCTTCACCTTATATATATGGTCCGAGTATTGATGAGGATGACTCCAACGTCTCTTCCTCGGTCGGATTGCGGCGCAGCGCTATGGTGGATCGGCTGTTTCGGCATTGCTTAGGATACTCGTTTCGCCACCTTGGCGCCGGAAGTTTGAATGTGTGTTCATGGGAAAGAAAATTTTGTGTTAAAAAATAGGATTATAAAAAAACTCTCGAAGGCAAATGTAATGCTTCCCCGGAATACACACAACATAAAAATGCCATTAACAAAAAATTAATACCATACGAACAAAAAAAGCCGGGATAAAGACCCCGGCTCCAAAACGATTGAACACCCAATTGACCATGATATCTTAGATGTCTATTGACTGATCTTCTAAGATTCGGCTCAAAGATACCCGCCTTCAAAGTCGCTGAAACATGACTATTATCATCCCCGATGGTGACTTTTGTCAATAAGCCGACTGCATTAACCCCGTCTTAACGGCACTTTTTGATTCTTCTAACATTATTCTGCATGATAGATTCGTTTTAGCACCGATTTCAAACCAAAACAAAGAAAGTCATGAAGAACAAGATCAGCATTATCACTTTTTTGATGGCATTTGTGGTTGTAGGTACCGTACAGGCTCAAATCAAAGTAAACCCGAAAGTAGGCTTCAATGCTTCTGCGGTAGATGCAAAAGTACAAAACATTACAGCCGAGGCCCGCTATGGCTGGAACGCCGGAATTGACCTCCGCATGGGGGATGGCGCAGTCTTTTTCAAACCAGGTTTGCACTATTACAACTTCACAGCCGACCTCTTTCAGGATGTCAATCAGCCCGGCGACGTGCCCATGAAAGACGAAACGACCATCCAAAGCCTGAAACTTCCTGTCAATGCAGGCATCCGGCTCACAGGCGATGGCGGCTTATTGGGAGTAAATGTGCATGGAGGAGTTACCCCGTCCTATATTCTGGGCGTCAGAGAAGGCGCCACGGTTCCTTTTGTAAAAGATGATCTCAAACCATTTACGCTAGGGGCCAATCTGGGCTTAGGTATAGATGTGTTGTTTTTCACGGTGGAAGCCAACTATGAAATCGGACTTACTCCGTTTTTTAATGGCGCAGAAGGCAAGAACAATGTGCTTAGCGTGAGCGCGGGGATTAAGTTTTAAGTGAATTATTCCCGTAAAAAGGGAAAAGGAAGGCCGTAGTGGATGGACTCTACTACGGCCTTTTCTCTTTTTTTATGGCTTTTTCAGATGTCAATTCACTTTTTTCAACTGTCCATTTTCCTGCGTAACGATGTAAGCATCAGGAAAACCGGCAGCTTTAGCTCTTGTAAGCGCTGTTCTGGCCTGATCGAGCGTGCTGAATCCGGTGAGTACTTTTGCTGTAAATTGACCTTTGGGCCAGTCAATGACCGTGCCGAGGTTTCTGACTTTGGAATCGTCAAAATTACGGGCATCGCGGTAAGCGGCCAATTGAATCATGTAGGCGCTCGGAGTAGCAGCGCCGGTAGTAGTGCCCGTACCCGTAGAAGGAGTGGTTGTGGTAGTACCGCCTTTCACCGCTGTGGCGCTGCCGCCTTTTTCTTCCACAATAAAAGCTTGCGGATAGCCCTGTTTTTTGGCCGTATTTTGCGCAGCTTCAGCCTGTTGGCGGGTAGCAAAAACGCCTACTCTGATTTTGTAAACTCCGCCTTCCTGTTTGGCATATACCGTTCCGATACTACCCATATTGTTGAAATTTTCAACGTTGGGCGCCTTTAGAGAAGCCAACTGCACAGAAAAACCTGCCGGAATATTGTCACCAACCGGGGTGGTAGTAGTTCCACCACCTGTTGTGCCGCCTCCGGTTGTGCCGCCACCAGTTACAGAAGTTAAACGCATAAGGCCCAGCGTATTGGGTTCAACTACGGCAGCAGTACGCACCGTGCGGTTCACATCCTGATAGCCGGCACGGGAATATCGAACCACATATACCGTATTGGGATTGAGCGCCAGCGCGTAAGAACCTGCCGCATCCGAAAACGCCTCAGAGGTCACTCCTGTAAATTGATTGGTGCTTTGTACGCTCACGCCCGCCAATGCCCGGCCTGTACTTTGGTCAATGACGGAGCCGTAAAACAAATCTTTGGTACCCAGCAGACGAACATCAAATTCGCGGGTTTCTTGTCCGGTGATGGACGACAAGGGGAAAATGAAATTCTGGAATCCTTCTTTGCGAATCAATACTTCGCAATTCAGCCCCTGCACCATTTGGAAGGTGTATAAACCCCGCGCATCGGCCTGAAAAACACCTTCGCCACAAGCGGTAAAATCAATGACGGCATTGGGAATCGGGCTGCCGTCAGCCGCATTTGTGATGCGGAAGGTAATGTTGTCGGCGCTGCGGGCCACTTTATAGATATCTTCATTGCCGCGGCCGCCGGGGCGGTTGGAAACCACATAGCCCATGTTTTTGAAGCCGTCAAAAATGAATCCGTAGTCATCGTAAGAAGAGTTTACGCCCTGTCCAAGATGGAAAATGCGCGCCCAGCGATTGTTGGCCTGCTCTGCCCGGAATACATCCAGGCCACCCAGGCCGTGATGCCAATCGGAAGAGAAAAACAGACTTTGGCCGTCAAAATACGGCGACAGTTCATTGCCGGGCGTATTTACAACCGGGCCGAGGTTTTCGGGAGCACCCCAGCTTGTTCCTGTTTTAAAAGAAATGTAGATATCGTATCCTCCGAAGCCTCCGGGGCGGTCGGATGCAAAGTACAGCGTATTGCCATCAGGCGAAAAAGCAGGATAGCCGGTAGAGAAATCGCTGCCGCCATTGTACGGAAACGGGCGCACGTTCAGCCACTCGCCGGTAGCGCCCACGTCGGCCAAAAAGAGGCTCAGTTGCATGGCTTTAGAGGGAATCTGGCGCAAGCCTTCCACATAGTTGTTGCGGGTAAAAGCCACCGTGCGGCCGTCGGGTGAAAATGCCAAGGGGCCTTCACTGTTGGAACTGCGCACATCGCTTTTGAGAAAGAATGGAGAGTCGAGGCCACCTGAACGGCCTACAGATGAAACATACAAGCGGTTGTAAACCCTGCCGTCCCAGTTGCCGCTGGGCTGCTGCAAATCCATACGGGAAGAGGCAAATACCACCCGGTCTCCGAAGAGGGCCGGCGAGAATTCGGAAGCGCCGGTATTGATCAATTCATTGGTAATGCTGTAAGCTGATGCCACTCCCCGTTGCGCTTTGGCAAAATCGCAGCCTTCGGCATAGTGATTTCCCTCCACGGCATTGGTGCGGGCGTATTCCTGATACCAGCGGCGGGCCTCATCGTAGCGGCCCAGACCTTTGAGGGTGTGTGCGTATTGCAGAATGTATGCCGGCGGGACGTTTTTAAGTT
Organism: Saprospiraceae bacterium UBA2329; assembly: GCA_002344975.1. Taxonomy (GTDB): domain Bacteria; phylum Bacteroidota; class Bacteroidia; order Chitinophagales; family Saprospiraceae; genus UBA2329. The sequence goes on from DDUV01000045.1 coordinate 46,827, forward strand.
TCGATGCTACGGCATAATTGCGCTCGGCTTCTTCGAGGCGATTGAGTTGCCGATAAGAGTCGGCCAAGCGCCCCACCGCATCGGGTTCGTCGTTGGCGCCTTTTTTCATGGCTTCTTCATAGGCTGTAATGGCCGTGTTGAAAGCATTGATGGCATAGGCATCGTCTCCTTTTTTTACCCATTGACGTTTGGTCTGAGCCTGCACCGAAATGGAGAGGCAAACAAGGGCCAGGAAGAGCAGAAATTGAGCTGTCTTTTTCATTGATTGTAATTGTTTGGTGTTGGTATGTTGCTGCGCCGGGCTATTGTATGACGTAAAATAATGCCCGACTCACCTTCATGCCTTGAGTTGTTTTGGCTAATTTAGGGCAAATTTCAAAAAAAAACAAATTATTGATAATCTTTGGGCGGAAAAGTTTTGTTTGATGCTGTTTTTTGAAACATTGTCCCTTCCAGTCTTACACTTACGCGCTCTCGGTACCTAAATTTTCAATCATGCTGCTTTTTCCTGGGGATTGGGGTAAAATTCGATTTCGCCGAAGCCGCTGAAGGGTCTTTCCAATGCGGCCGTCAATGCGTTTTGATCTCTAACTCCACGAGAACCTCCGAATTGCTCGATCAGCGCTTCATGGATATCCAGCGCTTGTCGAAGCGTAATCATTTCGCCAGATTTTCAAGTACTTCTTTATCTTCGCTTATAATGACGCCAAGATACTTTTCAACAAGCGTGCTTTCAAAACTTGACTGCTCTAAACGACGAGGGTATTCCAATAATTCATTGAGATGCTCATCGGGCAATTTTTCAACAATTTCCAATATTTCCTGCTTTGTTTCCATGTCATTTGAATTTCCCAAACACAACATTTAGCTCTCGTCTTTGGTTCTTTTCCGATTCCTTTACCACTACAGTTTTTTCCATGCAACTCAAACGCCTGAACGAACTGCTCGAACAGTTCAAAATTCACATCCGAAGCGCACAACATGAAGAATCTGTCATGCTGTGGGAAACGCAGCAATTGTTCCAAAACAACTGGGATACCGAGGCCCCCAGGCTCGCCGAAATGTTTCGGCAATCATTGGAAAACAGCATTTCCCGGCGGTACTGGAGCCGCGAGTTGTACGCCCCCAGAGAAATGATGCTCGAATTCATAGCTCTTGATGAAGAGATGGTGCGCATCATGTTCCGCGACTTGTTCAACGAAAACAAAGAAGTGGACGGAAGAATGGATCGCTTCGTATTTTATTGCAACGAAATGCTCCAGGCATATAAAGAAAAACACCAACGGCCTCCGCACAACCGGCATTATCACGACGACAATTACACGATGGTGTCGTTGTATCTCACTTTTCGCTTTCCCGACCGATATGCGCCTTACGAACACGAGGCTTTCGTCCATTTGCTGAGATCGTTGCACAGCCCGGATATACCTGTTGTCAACGACCCGGCGCGCTGGTTCAAGGTGGCTCGTACCCTGCTCACTTTGATGAAAAAAGACCCTGAACTGATATCATTGCACAGCCAAAGATTGGAGTCGGGGCGGCATTTTGAGGGAGAAAGCCTGCTGTTGGCCTATGAATTTTGTAAGTGGTGTTCAGGCAGTTAACTCCTTCCACACCGAGCGGGCTTTGGCCAACGCTTTGCCGTCGGAAGCGCGTACCAAGCGGTGCATACGAATGTTTTCCTGCTCTGTCGCCGTTTCCGAAATGACTTCTTCGCCCAGCGTACATTCTGCCAGATAATGCACTTCCATATCCGATAAAGCTGCATCGCGCAAGAGGTCTTCATCGGCAGAAGCCAGCAGCCATTCCACATATTTACTGTTGGTGAGATGGAAATTAAAATCGAGATCGAACCAGTGAATGGTGAATCGGATGGCGTTGGAGGCCGTTCCAAATTCGGGCAGGACTTCAGCGGCACGCGCCAGATGCGAGTCAGAGGCCGGTAGTAATTCATTGTAAGCCAGCATATCAGCCGGAATGCGGGCCATGCGGCGCGTTGCAGTTTGCATCAGCAACCAGGTAGTGGAGGCTTGTGCAATTTCCTGCCCGGCAGCGTCGTACATCCGGTAATCCCGATGCGTAAAAACCCGTTCAAAGGCAGAGGGATGTGTAATAATTTCTACGGTTTCGCCCAAACGGGGCAGGCGCTCGAAATGCAGGCGTTGCCGCATCAGCACCCAGGAGAGGCCGCGAGGCTCCAAATCCCACACGGAGAGTTGCAAGCGCATTACATGTTCCATCGAAGCCTCCTGCATGATGCGCACCAAGGCGGGTGCAGAGGCTATTTTGTGCGGGTCTATCTCGTAACTTCTGATGACGAAGGCCGAGCGATGAACCAAATCCGCAGCCGTGAACGCGTTCATTGTGGAATCAGCGGGGCGCTTTTTCCAAGTTGTTCATCACCAATTCGGTAGCATCCATCAGCGTGCGCCAATCTTTGCGTATCTGGTCTTCCTTGGCTTTGGCGGCAACCGTCTTGCCGGATTTATTGAGTTGTTCTAATGCCACGACTTCCTGCTCCAATTCCAAACGGCGGCGTTCCAACTCTTCCAACTTGGCCAGCGAGGCATCGTCGTCAGAAGATTTGGCCTTGCTCTTGAGCGATCCCAACAGACCTCCCACTTTATCCACTGCTTCGTCGTACTTGCCTTCATCGAATTTTTGCTTCTCCGACTTCAGCAAGCCCCAGGTTGCCTTCCCCAGATCGCGAACATCGGTGAAGATTTCTTTGGAAGTGGCTTTTTCTTCCGGCGTACCGAAAAAGTAGTTGTAAATCAAGACGCCTACAACTACGACGGCGACTAATTTGAGCAGGCTTTTCATGATGATGAGTTATTTTAAAACAAGAATCAATCCCGGATATACGGATAATCCGCCTGAACGTAATTGTCTTCGTACAAAGTAGAACCGGCCGGATATTCAGAGTTTTCAGCAAACTCCACACAGTCGTCAATTTCTGCCTTGACGCGGTCCCGAATAGCCTGTATTTCTTCCTCTGTGGCAATGCCGTTTTCCAATATCTTGCTCTCGATGAGCTTGATCGGATCGCGTTCTTTGTACGATTCCACTTCCTCTTTGGTGCGGTACTTGGCCGGGTCGGAAACCGAGTGGCCTTTGTAGCGATAGGTACGAATTTCGAGGAAATACGGGCCGTTGCCGGCGCGGATGTGCTCGGCGGCACGGGTAACTGCCTCATGCACAGCTTCGGGATTCATGCCGTCAACGGCTTCGCTGGGCATATCATAAGAAGCGCCCAGTTTGTACAATTCCACCACGTTGCTGGTGCGACCCACCGATGTGCCCATCGCGTAGCCGTTGTTTTCCACTACGTACAGCACAGGTATTTTCCAGGCCATAGCCATGTTGAAAGACTCGTGGAGGGCGCCCTGACGGGATGCTCCGTCGCCGAACAGCGTCACGCAGAGGTTGTCGGTACCCTTGTATTTTTCAGCAAACGCAATGCCGGTGCCGATGGGAATCTGCGCTCCTACAATGCCGTTGCCGCCATAATAATTGAGCGGCTTGGAGAAAAAGTGCATCGAACCGCCTTTTCCTTTGACGATGCCGGTCTCTTTGCCGAACAGTTCAGCCATTGCCTCGCGCGAGCTGACGCCGCGCCCCAATGCCGTGCCGTGCTGGCGATAAGCCGTCACGATGCTGTCTTCGCGCCGAATGGCCGATTCGATCCCGGCAGCCACCGCCTCCTGACCGATGTAAACGTGGCAAAAACCACGAATTTTTTGCTGGCCGTACATCACCAATGCCCGCTCTTCGAAGCGACGGATGCGCAGCATGAGTTCATACCAATACATGTAGCGGTCTTTTGGGTGTTGCATACCGCCTGTTGCTTTCTTTTTTCTGGCTACCATGATATTATCGTTAGAGTCAATTCAGGTGAAAGATCGTTTTGAGCGCGCAAAAATAACAATTTGGGGAATAAACACCACAATGACACACTGGTTCGGTTATACTTCTTTGACCAAAAAAAAGCCATCGCTACCCTGCGCCTGATACAAAGGCATGAGAATGAGCGAGTCTTCTTTGGCTTTAATAGGGCCAAAGCGGTCATGCGCCAATATCTCATCTTGTTTTACCGACTTGAAATTGTGATAATCAGGAGTCATCCTAAATTCATCCTGAGGTTGAATATGATGCACATACCTCAACGCGGCCACTTTGGGAAGGCCTTTGGAATAAGCAATCAGCAGATCATCGTGGCGATTTTCCACGTCGTCGGCATCCACGCAACCAATGGTGCGCATACAATTGATGATGGCCGCAATACAGCGATTGACTGACAGCGGGTCGTCGTGCTGACCGGCTTCAAAACCTAAAGCCACTACTTCCGGCGCCTGTATGTTTTCTTTATTGAAATAGTGCAGCATCGTTCCCTGAAGCCCCGCCAACATGCCGGTTATAACCGGCGCATGCAGTTCCTGCGCGATGCGAATGCTTTCAGGATCATCTGTGGCAATGCCGAAAATGCCGCCGTCTGCGGTGGTGGTGTGCAAGTCGAGCACGATCACTTTTTCGGGGCGGTACATGGCGATTTCCCGCTCAACGGCTTCGGCTAATTCTCTCAGTTCGCGTTCTTCGTAGCGCAAATCGGCCGGATGCGTATGCTTCAGTCTGTTGATCAAATCGGGGCGCCACATGCGGTTGAGGTCTTGAGTATAAAATCGCTTTCGACGGCTCAGCGCCTGCCGGTTACCCATAAAGCCCGTGATGCGGCCGGCAAACCTGAAAGTGGGATTAACGGCAGGCTCGCGTTCCAACAATTTAAAAACAGTTTCCAATGCTCTGACCCCGGCAAGTTCGTTGCCGTGAATGCCGCCAAAACAAATCAACAAGGGGCCTCGATCAGGGCCGGTATATCTTCCGATAATTCGTTTCATTTCGTAGTGTTTCTGGGCCAACGCCAAAGAAATTTGCAGGCGTAGGTTCGGTAGGGACGCCACCGTTCGGCAGCTTCTACCATTTTTTTATGCAATGCTTTGCCGCTTTCCTGCCATCCAAACAATTGAGCCATAGATTGTTGTATGCCGAGGTCATCTAAGGGCAACACGTCTGTACGATTGAGGGTAAACATGAGTACCATTTCTGCCGTCCAGCGGCCTACGCCTTTGATTTGGGTGAGAAAACGAATGATGTCCTCATCGCTCATTTCCGACCAGTTTTTACCGCGATGCTCCGGCGAAGAGAAAAACTCGGCCACATTGCGGATGTAGTGCGTTTTGGAATTGGACAGGCCCACCGCCCGCAACTGCTCGAACTCCATTGCCAAAACATCTTCCGGCTCAGGATATTGATTGCTGAACAAAGCCATAAACCGTCCGGAGATGACCTGCGCTACCTTGCCCGACAACTGCTGCGAGATGATGGACACCAGCAAATCATAATACACGTCGCTGTTGCCCTGCCGGAAATCGGGCTTGTCTATGGTTTCCCGAATGACGCGGGCCATGGCCGGATCGGCAGAGAGGTGGGAAAGAATCAAGTCGCTCATGGGGGCAAAGGTATGAATTATTAGCAAAGCGACGGGCGGCTATCCCCTACCCTTTTACCACCACATACCGTTTGATCGCCTTCTTGCCGGCCCGCACCACCAAGAGGTATCGCCCCACGGGCAGCCTTGCAAAATCAAGCGATTTAGACTGTGGGCCGGGCGGCTGGGCGGGATATTCCAATCGCGCCATTTCCTGTTTTTGAGCATTGACGAGCAAGAGCGTCACGTCGGCCTGCTGAGCGATTTCGTAGTCAATTTTTACTTTTCCCGAGGCCGGATTGGGTACCAAGCGAGGCAGGGCATCCCAGTTGCCGCCCAGATCGTCGGATTCAGCGGGCGCGGGAGCAGTCGTATGCTGAGGGCGTTCTTTCGTCGGAGCCGACTCCGCTACCGGAGGCTTTTTCTTATAAATGCGGATGACATCACCGCCGGGCGGACTCCAAAGCGAGAGGCCAAGAGGCGGTTCAAAGATGTTGTTCAACGATACGGTTCCCGCCTGCGCTGCATTGTCGGTCATCACCGAGCGTACCTCGATTTTTTCCTGATCTATAAAAATCCAGTTGAAGTGATTGAAACTGCCGCTGGCCCGCGTCCAGGATTTATCATCGTCGTTTTCCCGCAGCGGAGCGCCCCAACAGCCTTCGCCGACAAATACGGTACCGGTTGCATCGTCCCGAATGAAGCCCATATCGCTTCCGGGACCGGTATCAGGGCGCAAGGGATAAGTCCATTTGGCCACATGCGAGTCGGACTCAATGGCCAATTTCAGCCCGTGCTCGTGAAACAACTCGGCCCAAGCCAAGTAAATATCATCTTTTTCAGTTTTGGCGGCTGTATGCGGGCGGATGGCGTGGTGGTATTGGGCCATTTTCCAGACTACGGAATTCCCGGTTGTTTTCAGGTCGTTTTCCAACCAGTTTTTCTGCTCGCCGCCTGCCGGAATCAAGGTGTTGAGGGTATAAATGCGAACCAGATTGCCGCCGAAATTGAAAGCATAAAAATTGCCGGGATGCGCCAGATCGAACATGTCAATCAGGGTTTTATTTTCCGATTCGTGATTGCCCCTTGCTACCAGAACAGGCGTGATGTGCCCGTCGGCGGCGATGGTCAGTTGCCAGTCTTTGAGCCAGTCTTCCCATTCGGTAGATGAATCGTTGACAGTCATATCTCCATTGAAAAGAACGAAGTGCGGACGCAATTTGGCCACCATTGCATTGGCGCTTTTGCGGGCTTCGCGGTGGTTGCGCGAGTCGCCGCCGGCAATGATGGAAAGCCTTTGCGTAGGCTGGTCGGGAGCGGTGCGGAAAGAATAGCGCGCCGTAGAGCCTTCAGAATCCTTAATAATAAAATAGTAAGCAGTATTGGGCTGCAAACCGCTAAGCCGAACGAAATGATTGTTCATGCCCTTAGCAAAGATCACTCTGTCGGGTTTTCTCGAAAGCTTGTAAGCGTTGAAATTGCGCCCCTGATCCACGACGTCGAAATAGACTACCGGATTGGCGCCCTGCACCTGATCCCAGGCAATGACCATAGAGGTGGCGGGATTATCGCGCCAGGTGCAACGAATCTTATCACTCAATGCGTTGAGGCTCAGTTGGGAAGCAAGTCCGAAAAGAAGTATCAGAGCGATGTGCAGATTTGTTTTTCTCATATTCACGTTTGTCTTGGTCGGGCAATGGTACAAATTAAGGTCAATCTTTTTTCATTTATTGTACCTTTGGCCGAAAATTTAAGATTCAAATTCAGACCAACCAACATGACGAAAGACACAGCGCTCTTTGATCTCATTCACGAGGAATTGACCCGCCAACGCAAAGGCATCGAACTCATCGCTTCGGAAAACTTTACCTCTCAGGCCGTTTTGGACGCCATGGGGAGTTGTCTCACCAACAAATACGCCGAGGGCTACCCCGGTCGCCGCTACTACGGCGGCTGCGAGGTGGTGGACAAAGTAGAACAATTGGCCATAGACCGCCTCAAGGAACTCTTCGGCGCCGAATACGCCAACGTGCAGCCACACTCCGGCTCGCAGGCCAATGCCGCCGTTTACCTCTCGCTGCTGCAACCCGGCGATCCCATTCTCGGCTTCAACCTCTCGCATGGCGGCCACCTCACGCACGGTTCGCCGGTCAACTATTCGGGCAAAACATTTCAGGCGCACTTCTACGGCGTAGAGGAAGCTACCGGCCTGATTGACATGGACAAAGTGGAAGCTATTGCGCTGGAAACCAAGCCCAAACTCATCATCTGCGGCGCATCGGCCTATTCCCGCGACTGGGATTACGCCCGCTTCCGCGCCATTGCCGACCGCGTGGGCGCTCTGCTCATGGGAGACATTGCACACCCTGCCGGCCTCATTGCTGCCAAACTTCTCAACAATCCGCTCGAGTACTGCCACATCGCCACTTCTACCACGCACAAAACCCTGCGCGGTCCCAGAGGCGGCATCATTATGATGGGCAAAAATTTCGACAATCCCTGGGGACGCACCACGGCCAAAGGCACGCTCATCAAAATGTCGGCCATCCTCGACAGTGGGGTGTTCCCCGGTATGCAGGGCGGCCCGCTCGAGCATGTCATTGCCGCCAAGGCCACCGCTTTTTACGAAGCCTTGCAGCCGGGATTCAAAACGTATGCTGCTCAGGTGATTGAAAATGCGCAGGCGATGGCTTCGGCTTTTGTAGAAAAAGGTTATAAAGTTATCTCCGGAGGCACCGACAACCACCTGATGCTCATTGATTTGCGCTCCAAAGGCGCCACCGGGAAAGCAGCCGAAGAAGCGCTGGGCAAAGCCGACATCACGGTGAACAAAAACATGGTGCCTTTCGATACGGAAAAACCAATGATTACTTCCGGCATTCGCATCGGCACGGCGGCCGTCACCTCGCGCGGACTGAAAGCGGCCGATTGCGCCCGCGTCGCCGGCTGGATTGACAGCATCATCACTCATTCCGACAACGAAGAACACATCGGGGCTGTGCGCGCCGAGATCAATCAGTTTATGCAACAATTTCCGTTGTATCCGGGAGTAGCGTAAAGCTGAGGAAAAGAAAACAGGCAGTTCCGCAATATTGTACTGTAACGCTTCTGAGTTTCGTGAGTGTAAGACCGGAACTGCCTGTACCTAAACGCCTATATCATCAAACTGGTACTATTACGATTGAAGTGGATAATTCGCTGCTTAGGGCTATAGTTTTTTTAACTCTGTGATGATGACAGGTTTCTGCATAAAGAATTTAATGACACCCTTCACTCTCTTTGCTTTCATCTTCATTGGCAGTTTTTTTTTCAGCAATTGGACAGCCAACGGAAGTACGACAGAGGAAAGATAAAATCACCATTTATTATAGAAATACCACTGAGGCTTCCATTGATGTTCCTGTTCTAAAATTCAGAACTGATTTAGAAGGGAAATACATGTATAAAGAGTACTATCAGATCAACAATGATACATTACACTTGCTGATTTCCCAAGAGGTGAGTAGTAATCTAATTCCTATAATCAACAGGGAAGGCGGTGGAACATCAAGTGCTCGATTGCTTTATAACGACTTCGAGCTGCAACCAGGAAACAAATACAAAAGCTCCATTAGAATAAGAACACTCCCGCCTGTATCTATTGTCTTTATGAATAACACATTTATCCCCATGCGAGGAAAAAGACGCAAACAGTAACTTTAAATTTATTCAATACAAAACCGGATTGAGCGGCGTGTTGATAATCTGCCCGACTTCCGCACCGGGACACCAGGTCTTCCAGTCATTGAGTTGGCCCGAATTTTTCGGTTCCATTAAAGTCGTCTCTTTGTCCATATAAATGACAGTCATCACTTTGCGCATTTCGCGGCTCTGATTGGCGCCCGCCCGATGAAACACCCAGCCGGAGTGAAAGCTGATTTCTCCGCACTCGAAGCCTTCCACAACGTGTGGGAAGTCATTGATTTTCAGCTTTTCGCCAATTAGTTTTTCACTCTCGTCACCAATGCTTAATTCTCTGCCGGCCAGAATGCGCTGGCTGCCGGGGCTGAACTCAAGCGGCCCCATCTCCAAAGGAGTAGCCTGAAGCGGCATCCAGGCGGTGATGGTTTTGTCGGTATTCAATGGCCAGTAGTGCTGGTCTGCATGCCAGGGAGTGATGCCTCCGCCCGGCTCTTTGAACAAGGCTTGATCGTGGTACAATCTTGCGCCCGAAGCGCCCATCAGTTGGGCGGCAAGCCGGGCAAGCCGCTTGGAAAAGACAAGCGTTTTGACGGTTGAATCCTCCGTCCAGAGATTGAACAACTGCAAAAACGCTTTTCCGTAGGTATTGCGCTCGTTCAACGGAACATCGGTTTTGCGCATATTGGAGACAACGCGGCTGATGGCCTCGTTGAAAAACTGAACCGCGCTTTCGCTCAAGACTTGCCTGAGCTTGATGTACCCGTTTTGTTGGTAAAAAGAAAGCTGTTGTTTCGACAAATCGAAAGGCTGTTCGAGTTCGTGGAGGATGGAGGCAGGTATGAGCGTGGACATGGCTGATAAATTTACGCGGCAAATTTTCCCTCAATACAACCCCACCGACAACATCACCAGCGTGCAGGCCTGCACCGTTTCGATGCCCTGTTCTTTGGCCAATTGTGCCAGTTCCCTGTTTTCGGTGCCCGGATTGAAGATGATGCGTTGAGGTTTCAATTGCAGGATGTAGTCGTACATAGGCGCTTGATGGGCCGGGGCCAAATACAGCGTAACGGTATGAATATCTTCAAGTTGAGGAAATTCTTGCACGATGGTCACATCAGCCACGGCGCCGGGACGCTTGCCGACTGCCACGACCTCATGCCCCTTGTCGCGGAGCTGATGTACGGCGGCGTAGGAATAGCGGGAAGGATCGGGCGATGCGCCCAGCACAAGGGTCTTTTTCATTTTGTAAGGTGGTATTTTTTAGAATAGCCGCGAGCTATGAGCTTCGAGCTACGAGCGCTCTACGGGAGCAAACTCGTGGCTCGAAGCTCGCAGCTAAAGAAAGACCTACTACACCAACAGTCGGATGGGATCTTCCAGCACGCCCTTGAGCGTTTGCAGGAATTTGGCTCCGGTAGCGCCGTCCACTACGCGGTGATCGCAGGAGAGGGTGACGCGCATCATGTTGCCCACCACAATTTCGCCGTTTTTCACAATAGGTTTCTGTATGATGGAACCCACGGCGAGGATGCAGGAATCGGGCGGATTGATGATGGCGGTAAATTCTTCGATGTCGAACATGCCGAGGTTGGAAATAGTGAAGGTATTGCCCGTCATTTCCTCCGGTTGGAGTTTGCGGTCTTTGGCTTTGAGGGCCATTGCCTTCACTTCGGTATTGATTTGCGACATGGTTTTCATGTCGGCATGGCGGATGACGGGCACCAGCAGGCCTTCGTCAACAGCTACTGCCACCCCGATGTGGATATCGTGGTTGGTGCGGATTTTGTCGCCCAACCAGGAAGAATTGATGGCCGGATGCTGCCGCAGGGCCGCCGTGCAGGCTTTGATGACAAAATCGTTGAAAGAAATTTTGACCGGCGCCACCTCGTTGAGGCGTTCACGCATTTGCACCGTTTTGTCCATGTTGATTTCCATGGTCAGGTAGAAGTGCGGCGCCGTGAACTTGCTTTCGCCCAAACGGCGGGCAATGGTTTTGCGCATCATGCTCACCGGGCGCTCCTCGAAATTGCCTTCGCCGCCGCCGAAATAGAACGGATTCACGGCGGGCGCCTGTGTGGCGGGCGCGGCCGGAGCAGCAGCGGGTGCAGGGGCCGGAGCGCTTTTTTGAGATTCGATGAAAGCCTCCACATCGCGCTTCACGATGCGGCCCTGATCGCCGGAACCGGGCACTTGGGCCAGGTCAACGCCGGTTTCTTTGGCCATACTTTTAGCCAAAGGAGAAGCTTTCGTGCGGCTTTCTTCTGCGGAGGGAGCAGGTGCAGGTGCTGCGGGAGTTGCCGGAGCCTGGGCGGCAGGAGCTTCAGGTGCAGGAGCAGCGGCAACCGAGCCATTGGAAGCACCGCCGGCAGCGGCAATGGCGGTCTGCCAGTCTTCGCCTTGTTTACCAATAACAGCAATGACGGCATTGATGGGCACAGCGCCTTCTTTGACAGCAATATGAAGAATGACGCCCTCGGCGGGGCTGTCCAATTCCATGGTCGCTTTGTCGGTTTCCACTTCAGCCAGGGTATCGCCCGGCTCTACTTTGTCGCCTTCTTTTTTGAGCCATCCCACGATGTTTCCTTCGGTCATGGTGTCGCTCATTCGCGGCATAAAAATCACTTCGGCCATAATAAACAGTTGTTTTTCAGTCAATGACGGGTTTTGGAACAAGGTGTTCCAATTTCGGTTCGCAAAAATGCGACATTTTGCGGATTGTGGGAGCGTCGCGGAGTATTTTTCAGGACAATTCCATTTTTTGCAATATTGAAATGCGTTATTGCCATTTCTTTGATTTTTAAATCCTGAAAAGTAATTTTATTGGTGTAAAATTGCGCCTCGAATTGCGATTACAACATTCAAACATCACTCAACTGTCCATGAAAACTTTACGAATTCTCTTCCTTCTGGCCATTACCGGCCTCAGCTTCACGGCTTTCGCCCAAGACAAGGCCGACGAAAACGTCAATAAAATCATCCGCAAACATGGCTTGGAGCAAAGCCAGGTGATGGATATTGCCGCCATGCTCACCGACGTACACGGCCCGCGCCTCACGGGTTCGCCCAAATTGGACGACGCCACGCGCTGGACTGTGGACGAACTCAAAAAATGGGGACTGAGCAACGTCCACACCGAAGACTGGGGGCCGTTCGGCAGAGGCTGGGAACTGAAGGGCTTCCACCTGAGTTGCGAAGCGCCCACATATTACCCCATCATCGCCTACCCCAAAGCCTGGTCGCCGTCGGTAAAAGGGCGCATCACCGGCGAGGTGGTGTATTTAGAGGCAGGTTCAGAAGAGGACCTGGCCGCCTACAAAGGCAAACTCAAAGGCAAGTTTGTGCTGTTGGACACCCTCCGCGCCATCGAAGCTCCTTTTGACGCCGAGGCCCGCCGTTACAATTCCGAGGACCTGTTGAAAATGGCCAATGCGCCCATGCCTACGCCCTTTGGTTTTCGCAACTGGGGCAGCGGCCAACGCTTTACTACGCAACTGTGGGACTTCCTGTACGAAGAAAAACCCGCCGCTGTGATAGACCGCAATTTCAAAGGCGACCTCGGCACTGTGTTTGCCACCGGCGCCCGCGCACGTAAAGGTAACGCCCGCGACAAAGACGCGGAAGTACTGCCCCAACTCACCATGAGCGCCGAACATTACAACCGCATTTTCAGGCTCCTGCGCCGGGGAATGCCCGTCAAATTGGCGATGGAACTGAGCGCCGAATACACCAATCCCAATGGGATGTCGCGCAACATCATTGCCGAAATTCCTGGCACCGACCTCAAAGACGAGGTAGTTATTTTCGGAGCGCATATTGATTCCTGGCACTTGGCTACCGGCGCCACCGACAACGCCGCCGGTTCTGCCGTGATGATAGAGGCCGCCCGCATTTTGTTTGAAACCATCAAAGAAAGCGGCGTACAACCGCGCCGCACACTCCGTCTGGCTCTTTGGACCGGCGAAGAACAAGGCTTGCTCGGCTCGCGGGCTTATGTGCGCGATCACTACGCCGAACTCGATTCTATGGGCAGCGTCATCAGCTACAAACCGGCACAGGAAAAAGTAGCCGGTTATTATAATTTGGACAACGGCACGGGCAAAGTGCGCGGCATCTACCTGCAGGGCAATCCGGCAGTACAGCAGATTTTCCGCGCATGGCTTGAACCGTTTAAAGACTTGGATGCCAATACGATAACACTGTCCAATACCGGCGGCACCGACCACCAGTCGTTCGACCGCGTGGGCATTCCCGGTTTCCAGTTCATTCAGGAGCCGATTGCATATTCTACCCGTACGCACCATTCCAACATGGACAACTTCGACCACCTCATCGCCGATGACCTCAAGCAGGCCGCTACCGTCATTGCATCTATGGTTTGGCATACCTCGCAGCGCACAGAGAAGCTGCCGCGCAAACCGAAGGAGGAAGAGGCGCCGCGTTCGAGGGCACAGGGAGGGCAGTAAGTTGCCTTCGGCAGTTTATCGGCTTTGCCGTAAGCTGCTTCGCAGTTTATCGGCTTTGCCGTAAGTTGCCTTCGGCAGTTCATCGCTCGTAATTCATGGCTATTTTCTATTTGATTTGAATACGCAACCAAAACACCTTCACATCATGGCCTCCAAAGATGATTTCATCAAAGCGGCACAGCCGGCATTAGACAGATTGCTCAAAGCTTACCCGAATCCGAAAGAAGACCTCTGCATTTCCGACGTGGTAGATGCGGAGGGGCATCAGTATGTCAACCTGGTGCAGGAGGGCGGCGGCGTGTTGGGGGTTGCCTTGCTGGGTTATACCTATGTGCTGGAACAAATGGGCATCCGGTTTATGAAAATGGCCGGCACCAGCGCGGGCGCCATCAACACCATGATGCTGGCGGCTTTAGGCGAGAAACACGAGATGAAATCGCTGAAAATATTGGAGTTATTAACCAATAAAAACCTCTTCGATTTTGTGGACGGCGGCAAATTAGTGCGCACTTTAATAAGGAACCTCATCACCTCCACCGGTTTTTTCAAGCGCATCATGGTCTTGCTTGTCGTCGTTGCTGCATTGTTTATCACCTCGCTTTTTGCCACCTTATTTCTGGCCGGTCGCATGGTTTTAGATGCACCGCTTATTGTGACTGCGACGGTACTAATGATTTGTATCGCCTTGATTGCATATATATGGTTTTGGGTCAGCCGCAGACAGAAAGATTTTTCGCAGGCTGAGTTTGGTCTCAATCCGGGCCGCGATTTTGAAAACTGGGTAACCGGAATTTTGAAAGACAACGGCATCCATCACTTGGGCGACCTGCGCCGCCACATTGAAAAAACGCCTCCGGGCGGCTTCCGGCTCCGGCGCAGCGATAACCCGGAGGATCTTAGCGATCTCAACAGCCCGAGTATGGAAAAATTTCTGGTATTGGTCACATCCGACATCACCAACCAGATCAAAGTGGAGTTTCCGAGAATGTGGAACTTGTACTGGGCCAAAGAAGAAGACGTGAATCCGGCAGGCTTTGTGCGGGCTTCAATGTCGGTGCCGGTTTTCTTCAGGCCCTTTGCATCGCCGGAAATAGAGCCTGAAAAATTTGAGGGCCGCTGGAATCAGTTGGTTGGCCCGGAGAGCGCCTCCCGCATTTCGCCCAAAGCCAAGTTTGTGGACGGCGGCATCATTTCCAATTTCCCGATCAACGTATTTTACAATCCGAGCGTGGACGCGCCGCGTATGCCTACCTTTGGTATCATGCTCGAAGATGCCGACCCACCCCAGCCTGCGCAGGGTTTCAAAAATTTTTTTGGATATGCCGGCGCCATGGTCAGCACTTTGCGCTATCACTACGATAAGGAGTTTTTGATCAAACACGCCGACTTCAAAAAAACCATCGGAGAAATTGACGTGCGCGGTGTCAACTGGCTCAATTTCAATCTGACGGACAACGAAAAAATTGACCTCTTCCGACGGGGCGCAATGGCTGCTGCCGATTTCTTTTTGGGTAAAGAAAGCGCTAAAACTCCTGCCGAGATGCCAACTATAAAGTATGATGACACAACCAAGTCGGAAGTGCCTCAAGGCGGCTTCGACTGGGAATATTACAAGCGTTACCGGAAGGTGAGAAAGCGTAGATTGGGATATTAACGGTTTTCAGGGGTGAGGGGTGAGTGTGTGAAGAGTGAGCAACCCGAAACATGGAATCCGAAACACGGAATTTTAAACTATCTATCATGCACAAAATTTACCTTATGCTGGCGGCATTGAGCTGCCTGACCGCGCTGAATGCGCAACCCCCCTGCCCTGCGGCAACACCCGTCTCCATTGTAGTGACCATCCGTACGGATGCGTATGGCTACGAAACCGGTTGGGATGTGACCGGCGCCAACGGCACGGTTTACCACAGTGTCGGGTTCAATACCTACGCCAATCATACCGTATATCAGACACAGGTTTGCGTACCCCAGGACGAGTGCATCAAAATTCGCATCCGCGACAGCTACGGCGACGGGATTTTTTCGCCGGGCTATTATGTGGTGCAGGCCAATGGCGATACGATTGCATCGGGCAGAGTTTTCCGCTATGAAGTGCCTATACACTTCAACTGTCCGGCAGGATTGATTTGCTCTACGGCCATTCCTGCCGAAGCTGGGGGCGTTTATCAGGCGCCTTTCGACGATACTTGGTTTTCTTTTACACCCGACTCTACCGGCATGTACCTCATTTCAACCTGCGACTCCAATACCTGCGACACCAAAATATGGGTATATGACGCTTGCAGCGGCATCACTATTGGCGAAGACAATCCGGGTACTATTTTCTATGACGATGATGAAAAAGGCTGCGGCAATCAGGCGGCCATTCGAGGGCATTTTGCTGCCGGTACCACCTACTACATTCGCATTGGTGATGATATGGACGGCTGTACCGACACCATCATCTGGATGCTGTCTTACCTCGGCCCTGTGGTGGGATGTACCGATCCAACATCTTGTACATTCAATCCCCTCGCCACCGTGGACGACGGCTCTTGCCTGCCGCAGGGGCATCCCGACTGCCCACCCGGACCAGACCTCGTGATGCGTGGAGATATTATGCGCTCTACCTTAAACCTGACGACCATCAATTCCACCGACCCCTGTCTTATCCAGGAAGGCTGCCTCAAAGGTTTTGGCCAACGAGACATCATTCGCTTCACCACGCGCATTGATAATATCGGTCCCAAAGACTACTTCATCGGCGTGCCCTCGCAAACGAACAACCAGTTTACCTGGGACAACTGCCACAACCACTTTCACTACGCCGGTTATGCCGAGTATCTGTTGTTTGATCAAAACGGCGCCGTGACGCCCGCCGGCTTCAAAAACGGCTTTTGTGTACTCGATCTGGGCTGTACTACCGGAACTGCAAAATATGGTTGCGGCAACATGGGCATCTCTGCCGGCTGCCACGACACTTACAGCGCCGGCCTTTCCTGCCAATGGATAGACGTGACCGACATCCCCGACGGGCGATACACTTTTGTAACTCGCGTCAACTGGGACAATGCTCCCGATGCACTCGGGCAGGTAGAATCTGACACGCTCAACAACTGGGCGCAGGTCTGCATCGTCATCAGCCGCGCTTCCGGGCAGCTCACCATGACAGTTGACAACAACTGCCCGCCTTTTGTGGATTGCGCAGGTACGCCCTACGGTTCGGCTCAGCCCGACTGTACTGGCGCTTGCGGCGGCACCGCCGTTCGGGGCGATGTGGACGAAAGCGGCTTGCAGGACATGAACGACCCGCAAACCTACGTCTCGCTCATTTTGAACAACGACATCAGCCCAACCACCTGCAACGACCTCAATGCCGATGAAGACATATCGGTTTATGATGCGGCACTGCTCTCCAGTTGTCTCAACTACGGGCGCAATCACCCGCACGTCGGGCAGGGTCTGCACGATCACTGCACCTTCCCCAGCGGCGCCGACAACACATTGGATACGGTGGCGCTCAGCATCATTGCGGCCAATTTTGACGAGCAATACATTGACATCGGCATCCGTAACCCCTCCAGCTATGTGACGGCTTATCAGTTCAAAATGAGCGGCATCACGATTCAGCAGGTAGAAAACTTAGTCAATCCGGCGGTTTACCCCATCATCCCGCGCAACAACATCAGCGAGGGCATGGTCATCGGTATTTCTTATCAGGATTCGGCGGTGGACAAGAGTAATGTGGTGCAGCCATTGTGCCGCATTCGCTACTCCGGCATCGAACCGGGCTTGGTTTGTATTGACCGCATCATAGACATCGTGGATCGCGCGCCGCATCGCGTGGCAAATCGCATCGAAGACGGCTGCGTGGAATACACGGTGAGCAGCGTCAACGGGCCTGTTGCCAACAATATGGCGGTTTCTGTGCAGCCCAATCCGTTCGATCAGTCCACCCTGTTGCGTTTTGCCAATCCCGAAGGCGGCGCTTATCGCCTCGAACTGATGGATGCGCATGGTCGTTTGGTGCGGCGCTACACAGACATCAGCGGCGGCGAGCATCGCATAGAGCGCGGCGACCTGAGCAGCGGATTGTATTTCTTCCGATTGTACGGAGCGCGCGGCCAGGCTACGGGGAAATTGGTGGCGAGGTAGGCGCATCTCCATCGGTTTAGTGAAGGGGCGACCGGCCATCGTCCGTAGTCGCCCCTTCAACGATTCAACCTGCCCGTGCGGTTCAAGCTGCCGGAGTAGAACATTTTAGGCCGGTAAAGGGCTAACTTAGCACTCAAATCACTTTTTCCAAACCCCGCCGATGCCCGCCTTCCACAGTTTTTCATTCAACGCCGGCAAGTCTTTGTCCAACAACTCGCGGCCACGCATTTTCAGCCCGGCCCACTGAGCATCCAACTCCGCTTTGCGATCCAATGAAGGCTGGTTCACGCGGGGCAGATCGCTTTCCGTCATGTTGATGAGGAAGATGTATTCGGCGGTGAATTTGTTAGGAAAATTCTCCACGTCGTCGTAAGCTTTCGATTTGCGTTGCACCATTTCTTCATCCCAGGCAGTGATTTTTTTGGCCAACGCTTCACCATCCGTTTTCAGCATTTTGAAAGCATCCCCGACCGGCAGAGCGGCCAACAGTTCTTCCAATTGCGTTTTTTTGGCATACAATTCATTGACCATCAGGTGCATTTGGTGCAATTCTGCCTCCGCCGCCTGCATGAAGCGATGGTAGTTTTGGTAATCGTCGGCACTGACGGAATACAGCGGATTGGACAGGATTTCAGCCGTTGTTTCCACCGTTTTATCACCCTGCATCAGTTTCACAACGTATTTGCCCGGAGAGGCTTTGTGCCCCGAAAAACTCGCTTCGTAATAAACATTCGGGATGCCCGCCATCGTAGGATAGCGCATGTTCCAGACAAAGCGGTTCAGACCTTTTTTGGCGCTCAACACCGGTTCTGCCGAAGGCCCGCCGTCCCACTCCTGAAACGAGGCGTCCGGTTTTGAACTGAATGTTCTCACTAAATTGCCTTCCGAATCTCGGATTTCCATTTTCAACTCGCCGTCTTTGATCTCCTCCGGCAGGTGGTAATACAGCACCACGCCGTTGGCCGGATTGACTCCCTCGGTGCTGCCCATGCCTTTGAAATTCTCGTCGCTGCTGTTGAGCGGGCTGCCGCCATTGGCCAAGTAAGCCGGTTCGGGGGCGATGGCAAAAAATCCGCTCTGGTCTTTTTTAAATGAACGCAGGAGGTTCATATCATCGAAAATCCAGAACGAGCGACCGGAAGTGGCGGCTATGAGGTCTCCTTTGTGAATTTTGAGGTCGGTGATGGGCGTGATGGGCAGATTGAGTTGGAACGGCTGCCAGTTTTTACCCCCATCCCAGGAAAGAAACATGCCGATCTCGGTGCCGGCGATGAGCAGGTCCCGGCGCACTTCGTCCTCGCGCACCACCCGCGTGAAGGCATTGGCAGGCAAGCCGTTGGTGATTTTGGTCCAGGTTTTGCCGTAGTCGGTGGTTTTGTAAATACCTGGCGCATGGTCATTGAATTTGTAGCGCGTGGTGGCAATGTAAGCCGTTGCTTTATCGTGCGGCGACACCTCAATGGCATTGATGAGACATTCCTGAAGGCCCGCCGGCGTTACGTTTTTCCAGTTTTGGCCGCCGTCGGTGGTGAGTTGTACCAAGCCGTCGTCGCTGCCCGTCCAGATCACGCCTTTTTCGTGCGGCGACTCCACCACATAACTGATGGTGCCGTAGTTTTCAGCGCCCACGGCTTCGTTGGTGTAAGGGCCGCCGCCTTTGCCCTGCTTTTCCTTTTCATTGCGGGTCAGATCGGGCGACACTTCCTTCCAAGTTTTGCCCATGTCTTGCGTTTTCAGCAGCACCTGAGCCGCGTGGTAGTAGGTGTTGGGTTCGTGCCGGGACCAGATGATGGGCGCGTTCCAGTTGTAGCGGTATTTCATGTCTTTGGCGTCGCGGGCGAGGTATTGAATGGGCGCCGCCATGATGTTGGTACCGGCTTTGGCCTTGGTATCGAGCACTTCGATGGTGCCGAGGTAGCTGCCGCCGAGGACATAGCGCGGGTTGTCGGGATCGAAGGCGAGGAAAGCGCTTTCTCCGCCGGCAGAGGCTTCCCAAGAGGCCGTGGAGATGCCATAGCCGCCCAATTCCCGGTGCGCAATGACGACCGAGGTATTGTCTTGCTGACCGGCGTAAATGCGGTACGGAAACTGGTTGTCCACGTTGATGCGGTACAACTGCGCGGTGGGCATGTTGGCCTGCGAACTCCAGCTTTTGCCGTAATTGAAGGTAATGCCCGCGCCGCCGTCATCGGCAATGACGAAGTTTTTGGAATTGCGCGGATTGATCCACATATCGTGGTAGTCTCCATGCGGGCCGGACATCACTTCCCAGGTTTTGCCGCCGTCTTCGGAGCGCAACATGGGCGCGCTGAGCACATACACGGTGTTCTCATTCTTGGGGTCGGGAAACATTTCGATGTAATACCAGGCGCGCTGCACGAGACGGTGGTCGTCGCTCACCCGCGACCAGTTTTTACCGCCGTTGCCGGAAACGAACAAGCCGCCGGCCTCTTTTTCAGAATCGCTCTCGATGAGGGCATATACTTTTTCAGAATTTGAGCGGCATACTGCCACCGACATCTTACCCATTTCTTTGGGCAATCCTGTTTCCATTTTCTGCCAGCTTTCGCCGCCGTCCGCCGATTTGTACAAACCGCTGCCCGGCCCGCCGCTGATGACTTTCCAGGGCAGGCGGCCATATTCCCACATCGCGGCATAGAGGATGCGCGGGTTGTTGTGGTCAATAGAAATTTCGCCGCAACCGGTTTTCTCATCCACAAAAAGGACGCTTTTCCAAGTGGCGCCGCCGTCGGTGGTTTTGTAAATACCGCGCTGCTTCGACGAACTGTACAAAGCGCCCTGCACTGCCGCCCAGGCAATGTCGGGGTTGGACGGATGGATGATGATGCGTGCAATGTGCTGACTTTGGTCCAAACCCAATTTTTTCCAGGTTTTGCCGGCATCGGTTGACTTGTAAATACCGTCGCCATGATGGGTCATCACGCCGCGCACTGCATGTTCGCCCATGCCCACATACACTACGTTGGGGTCGCTTTCAGATACGGCTACTGCGCCTACCGAACCCGTTTGGAAAAACCCGTCGGAGATATTGCTCCAGATGATGCCCATATCATCGGTTTTCCAGAGACCGCCGCCGGTGGTGCCCATGTAATAGGTGGCAGGATCGCCCACCACGCCGGAAACCGCTACCGAACGCCCGCCCCGGAACGGCCCGATATTGCGCCATTTAGCAGGATGGAAGAATTGGTTGAGGTCGGTCGGCGGTGTGGCCGGTTTGGGTGTTTGGGCAAAAGTGTTAAACGATAAGCCCAAGAGGATGAGGAGAAAGAAGTGCTTGGTCATGGTTTCAATAATTAAACACCGAGCAATCGGTCAGTTGGTTGTTTTGGAACGTGAGCACCCAGATTTTGCCGTATTCCTCATCGGGGAGCTGAGCGAACTGCTCTTTTCCCAGCCAGGTATTCACTAAGATGGGCGCCGTATTGGAATGGGCGCTGATGACGATGTTTTTACCGGCGTTTTCTTTCAAAACCCAGGCGGGAAAATCTTTGTCCCAAGCCTCGTAAATATCAATATTCAGCCCTCTTGATTTTGCTAAAGGCATTAATGTCAATACATTGCGCTTGTATTTGGTGGAGTAAAATTTGTCAATTTTCATATCCGTCAAAAAGAACTTCAGGCGTTCGGCGCGTTGTTGGCCGGCTTCGGTGAGGGATGGATCCTCGGAGCCGTCGAGCACTTTTTCGGCATGTCGTACCAGCACAATTTTGGTGACGCTGCCGGAAAGTACAGGCAATTCGGGCGTTTCTTCCTGCCAGGTGAGGCTCATGATCTGCCAGCGGTCGTTTTGGCGAAGCAACTGGATGGAGTTCACTCCCCGGCGCGTCACCAAGCCTTTGTCGGTGCGCATTTCCAATTCGTAAGATGAGTACACCTGCGTCATGTTGCCGTAGTCGAGCGTTTGGCGATGCAGTTCTTTTTCAAAAAAATCATTTTTCATAAACACCTCGCCGTTGCGCTGAATGTACTCGGCAGGCGTAATTTTTCGCAGCGATACGCGTCCTGAGCTGTCGGCCCTCAACACCCCCATATAGGCATCGGCGTGAAAAAGGCTGCGAAACTTGTCCCAATCGCGAGGTCCGGCAGGCCCGGAAATGACCTCGTACAGAGCTTGCACGATATGGTCAACGGATTGATTGGGCGCGGCGGCGGCATTTTGCGCCGGAAGTTGATACAGAAAGCTGCCACATAGCAGCAAAGCAATTATTGGTTTCATAAGGCGAAGATAGCCACTTCCCGGTTTTTCAAAGGGGCGATAAAAAAATAAAGTGATCATTTTCGCCAAAGGATTAGATAAGTAAACGTTTCATTTTAAGTGTCTTATCTAATCCTTTGGCCTAAAGAAAATGAGCAC
>DDUV01000007.1 GCA_002344975.1 Saprospiraceae bacterium UBA2329
GTACAACAGCGAGAGCAGCTATTTTCACCGGATGCTCTTCGGCGTGAGCAAGACCATCACCGACCACATGTACGAGGGCTTCGAGTACGAGAAGGTGCGCAAGGTCTATTCCATCAACATCGTCTATTTTGATCTGGGGCAGGGCAGCGACTACGTTTATCACGGCACCACCGAATTTCGGGGCATTCATACCCACGATGTCCTGCGAGTGAATGCCCGTCAAAGGGAGGTTTTTGATGTAACCGCTCCTTACGAACTCTTCCCGGAGTACTACATCATCAAAGTCAACAGTTTCGACGACGTGGCGAAAGACACGCTGGATGAATGGATTTATTACTTGAAAAACAACCGCCTGCCTGATCATTTCACGGCTCCCGGTCTGGAGAAGGCGGAAAAAGTGCTAAATTATTACAACATGAACGCAGAAGCCAAGGCATTGTACGATGCCCACATCAAAGCCCGCCGTATTTCCCACGACGTACTGGAAACCGCCAGGATGGAGGGGGTCGAGGAAGGGATTGAAAAAGGGATTGAAAAAGGCCGCGAAGAAGAGCGTCTGTACCTTGTCGTCAATGCCTACAAGCAGGGCATCGCCATTCCGGTTATTGCGCTGATTGCCGCCATCAGCGAGGAGGAGGTGGCGCGGATACTTGGGGAGCAGGGGCTTGGGTGAAGGGTGGGGCATAAAGATTTGTTTTTCAGTATGTTGTCAGAAGCAACGAAATAGGGGTGCGGGGACGCCTCATTGCGCCCCACGCCACCAGCGATTGATTTTTTTTATTTTTTTTGAATGAGAGAAGACTCTGCGCCAGCGGGGCAGGGTGTATAGGGTGATTTTATCTTTGGGCTGTAACTATGTTACCTAAGACTCGATGCCTGCGGGTGGCTCATTGATGCCAGCTTCATTCGAGTAAGTAACTTCCCCCAATAATTCTGATCTGAAGAGGTTTTGCCCATACCCCAATAAGATATGGATGAATGATAAACCATCGATTGATTCGAGGTGTTGTTTAGCTGCACGCGAAAGTGCTCATTACTTTCGTAAAGACTTTTTAACCCCTCATGCATTATGAAGATTCGATACCTACTCCATACCTGTTTATTAAAATTATTAATAGCTTGACCTATTGATAAAAAATCATCCACTTTTTCATCCAAGATATTCTGTCCAAGGCTCCTGTCCAAAAATAGTATTGCCGAATGAAATTGAAAATACTGACTGATTGAGTTGAACTTGTACTTATTGGGAAAGGTATCAAGCAAATACTGTCCAGAGAAGAACAGATTCGTCTGTCCTTCAAAAGGAATCGATGAAAAAACTGAAAAATATGGATGCTGATCATCAAAAGTGTAGCTCTCCTCCTGCAATGAGACCACTCGTAAAAAAGCATCGAGAGCATGCTGGTCACCCAATGGGTTCTCATCATAACTAACCTCTACCTTCCGCCTTAATCGAAGGAAATCATCTTTCTCACACTGTGGAGCCTCCTCCAGAAGGTGCTCTACAGTAGAATACTTTTTCATATAGTCATCAATCTTTGACATCGTATTACAATTCTTCTAACTCAATGCGACGAAGTAGCTCGCCTGGATACCAAACGCTATCATAATCATCCTGAATTCTTACTATTCGATATTGCTTGCCCGGTCTTTGCAATACTTCAAACTGAGGATGCGGCAAGTCAGGTTCCGCTGCAATCCCACGATTCGTAGTGCTATTAAAGTTAGACCCCCAATGCGCAAAATCATCAACGTAGACTCCTTCTTTCGTTGTGATAGAAATTATCGTCCTAATGTTATCCCCATCATATGTCCGATCAATAAACTTTTTGGCAACTTGACCAGACGCATCGGTTGAGGAAGAAAGCACAACAGGTAGTGTTGTTGGTTCATTGTTAATATATGGAACTTGGAAATCTGCCATCATTCTTTCAGGAGTATAACACCCTCCCCTTGTGGTGATTGTCCCTGTCGGCAAATAATAGCCGGCCTGCCCAAGTCGCTGTAATGCCCTGTCTATGATCCTACCAGCAGCTATGCGCTCAGGAAAAGAAGGTAATACAGGATTTACCAATCCAGAACCGCTGACATTTGCTATTGGGTCATAATATGTGTACCGAAATAAGGATGATGCTTCTACCCAAGTTAACTGATCTTGGTCTATCAGATTTCTAAACAAGCCATAAATCGTAGAATTATTCTTTAATACCCCATCTGATATAGCAGTGGTTGCATGTACCCCATGAGCAATAACATCATCAACAGTGTATCCCAGAGATGCCAAGTCTCCAGAAACAGATTTCAAGTAGTCTATATTAGTCCGTAATGAAGGTGCTTCTCTCAGCGCCCCCCACGCCCTCACCCTCCCTTGCGCCACCACCAAATCTGCCGGATTATTGATGTCCAATCCGTTGGTAAAAAAGCGGATGAAATCAACATTGCCGTCAACGAAAGCCTGTACAATATCTGCCCGTAGTGCCTGAGTTTGGAGAATGTCCAAAATACCCTCCGTAGCGTCAATGACGCCTCCGTCGGGTTTGTTTTTACGCAAAATGGCTACCCACAGCGGGCACGTCCCATTCGTATTATGCACCAGCACGCCCTCTTCCCCCACATAATAATTGTGGTGGTCGGCCACTTCGAAGTTATACACCGACACGGTAGTGTCCACAGCAGCCACGCTCTGCACCGTGAGCAGCGCACCAGTGAGGGCCAACAGTTGCATGCCCCGGCGGAGGCTGTCGGCAGGCAGGTATTGTTGCAGGGCGGGAATGTAGAAGGGGTGGTTGCCGGTAGCCCACAGGGTATCGCCGGGCGTGACGATGCGCATCAGGTTGTACCAGGTCTTTCGGGCTACCTGGCGCACCTGCGAAACAACAGTGTCCTTCTTTTGCGTATCGTATGCCATGATCTCGTCGTCAGGTTGCAAGCGTTCTATGGGTACCGTGCCTTTGGGCGTGTGTACGGGCGTACCGGCGGGGAAGCAGGCGCAGCGCAGTATTTTCGAGCCGGTGCCTTGCCGGTGTACCAATGCGCTGGAGCCGTCGGGCGAAATAACGCGTATTTCGCTGCCGTCCACGTTGGCGCTGCCAAAGTTATGCACATTGGGGCCAATATCCATAGCGCCGGCAGCATTTATTTCGGCTACGCGGTTGTCCAAGTAGCGGATGTTGGTTTTTCCGGCAGCGGGCAGGGTCACATCTACGCCGGGGTGGCTGCTGCTCCAGAGTCCTTCGATCCATTCCACGAGCGCTTTTTCGGAGGGCGTACTGACATGATTGAGGGCGGCCCACTTGGTGAAACCCTCATTGTTGGGAGCGGCTTCGAGGAAAGCACGCATGGCGGGCCGGTTATCCATATCGTCGCACCAGCGCCCCAGACGCTGTACGTCGAGCAGTTGTTCAGTGGGCAATTGCTTGTCCAACAGGTATTTATAGGCAGTGACCATGTTGTTGGTCTGCGCATTGGGCGAATTTCTGAACAGGTTGTTGTGAAATGCCAGCAGGCGGCTGTCATTACCTATGAGGTAGTTTTTCAGGTCGTTCAATTGTGCGGGAGTGAAGCCGGCATTTCGGATGACATCGGGCAGGTGTCCGGGGTTAGACTGCCCCAGTGCTGTGAGCCGCTGCCGGAGAAGGAGGAAGAAGTCCCATTGCCCGCCGCCGAGAATGTCGAGGACTCTGGCTACGCGTTCTGCATCGGGGTAGTCGTCGGAGTTTTTGGCAATGACATCGGCGGCATACTCGCGCACCCTCTCGTTCTGGTAGCCCGCCGCATAGTTGCCGTCGGTGTCTCTGGCCCGTTGTTCAACGTGATCCATCAACTGTCCCAGTCGCTGGTTTTTGGACTGAGCGTTCAAGCCTCCGGCAGCATCGGATTTGCTGACTTTTCCGGCCACGTTCATTCTCGACAGGCCGTTGACAAGATCATGGCCGAGGCTGGGAAGGCCGATGACGGCGGATGTGATGTTGAGGACGTTTTTTTATATATTTTGTCAGTTAACTTCGTTACAATGTATTTTTTCATGCTTATGCAATATAAAACTATCTAAAGGGTTCTTCGCGGGAAATACAGTGTAATCGAAACTCCCACTTCGCTTGATAATGGAATCTCCAGGCGAAACCCGATGAAGGGCATAATGTAAACCGAATGGATATTTAATCAATCCATTCGTCATCTCTACTAAATCTAATTTCGAACGATTTACCAGACCAATTTTTAAAACGACACCAGAATATTCATCGTTGAAATCTTTCAAGCAATGATGACGATTTATTTTGTCAGTGGCTTCTACGTTCAAATATCTTAGCTGAATCATATAAATAGTAAAAAATATAGCCAAAAATGCGTAAAACAGGTATGGGACAAATACTTTTTTCGTATTCGTAGACTGCTTGGTTTTATTCAAATTCAATTTTCTTCTCATCGCTCTAATCCATATTTGTGCAGGTATAAAATAAACGAGTGATTCCTCCCTGATGCGCAAAGTTTGGAAGTATTTGAGTATCAGAAGAAAATCCAGATAGATTTATAAATTCTGATGCGTT
The DNA here is from genome assembly GCA_002344975.1 of Saprospiraceae bacterium UBA2329. Classification (GTDB taxonomy): domain Bacteria; phylum Bacteroidota; class Bacteroidia; order Chitinophagales; family Saprospiraceae; genus UBA2329. The sequence continues at coordinate 4,548 of DDUV01000007.1, forward strand.
GAGAATTCTTGAAGGCACGAGCTGTCTAAAGTCAACAATTCCATTTATTAAGTTGAAAGGAGATCCAACATACTCAAGAGTTTCACCAATCCAGACTATTCTATTTATTTCGGGATCAAAACTATTCCATCTACCTATTCCATTTATATTTGCAACAGTTCCGATCCCGGTAAATGTACCTGGAGTTGCACCTGATGGGAAATCATTAGGATACCGTGAGTATTCCTGCCTGAAATTACCATAGATAATACCAAATGCAAATGAGGGTATAAAATTTAGCCCCTGGGAATACCTGACAAAATACTCAATATAGCCATATCCTCTCATTCTGCCAGCAATAACTCCTTTGCCCGTTAAAAATCTCATTCCCTCTGCATAATATCCCATAAAATCGTATTCATTGTAATAATAACTACCATCCGAGATGACTCCATTGCCATTCCACAGATTTATATCAACAGGATACGCTTCGTCTTTGACAGGCCCGGATGCCCCCGCCTCAAAGAACCATTCTTCTGATGGCTTGATAACAACAGCTGACGATGGTTTATCTGTAATACAGTCATTAGAATCAAAAAAATCGTACAAAACTAAATGTAATCCTCTGAAATTTACATGGTTGTCATGATATTTTTTCAATAGAGCTGCTCTATTTGAGGCTGTTCCAAAGTCTTCTCCGCCAATGCCAAATGCCCAACTATCAGGGAATTGATTATTTAGTGCCCAATATGTAAGCCTTCGTTGTTCGATGATATTGCCGCTTTGTAAAGCTGATCTCATAGCTCTGGAAATTTGTGGGCTAAATATGTGTAAGCGCCACTCTGGAATCCTTCTTGCCAACTCCCCCTCCTCATCCCCCTCCAACAGCCCCGCCAGCGGCGGCGGATTATGCACAATATGCCACTGATAATGATGCAGGCGCGTGCCGGAGGCATAGTCCATCAGGTTGTCCGTTTGGCCGGGGGCGAGGCCGGAAAACTGCTCCCAGGGGTGCCGCAGCCGGAAAGCCCCGTGCCCCAGTTCGTGCGCCATGGTGCGCCCCAGATCGGACAGCGAGCCGTGCCCGGCCGCCACAATGAAACCCTTGTTGCGGGCGCGCGGCATGAAGCCCTTGATGCCGCCCTGCGCGTTTTGCACCACGATGAGGTAGTACTTTTCGGGGTCGTAGCCCGGCAGGCGATTGATTTCCTGATTGATGCGCTGCATCTGGGCGTTGTAGTCGGCGTAGAAGGCCGAGTTGGTGGAGTCCAAAGTGTTTTGCGCCTCGCTTTCAAACCAGCCGAGCGGCAGCGAGGGCAGGAGTTCTACCGTGAAAGAGGCTACGGCGGGGCGGTAGATGTCGTTGAGTTGGGACTGTATGGCTTCGGCGTCTGCGGCGGCGAGGTTGCCCGCGCTGTTGATGGGCACGATGACCACCTGCGTCGCCTTCTTATTATACGACACCACATTCAGTTTCCCGGCGTATTTCCGTTCGGGGTTGCCGAGGGAATCGCGACGGGTTTGCACCGGATAAATCTGGTAGGTTTTGTTATGCTCGCCCCCCGTCACCGGCAGGATGGCCGCCCCGTTGTCGGTGCAGCCGGCGCCGCAGGCGTGTTCGTGGTGCGGCACAGGTGTGCGACTGTTCGTCTCAAAGTGCAGGCTGTCGGGCAGTTGGGCAAAAGGAGTGAGCAGCAGCACGCTGTCGCTGCGGCCCGCTTCCACCGATTTCCAGGCTACCCGGTAGGGCTGATGGGCCACGGTAAGAAAATTGTAGTCGTCCACCATGGGCTGGTACATGAGGCTGTCGAAACCATAGTGCTGCTGGGGGAAGCCGCGGAAACGGATGGCATAATCTGCCTCAAAGAGGGCATTGATGGCGGCGATGAGGTTGGCGATGGTCTGGCTCAGTTGGGCATTGCACACGGAGGGCGGCTGGGAGAGGTAGCACAGGAGGGCTTCGTTGATTTGCTGGCGGAGGGAGTCCGGCAGGTCGGGGTATTCATTGTATACCTGCCTGCCGGCAGGCACGGTAGGGTCTGCGCCGTGCAGTACGTTCCAGTTGGTGGACGAATTTGATGTAAAAAATATTTTTTCAATAAGTTGTCTGGAGACAAACGGATAGTGGTAACGGGGACGCCTTATTGCGTCCCACACTACCAGCGATTGTGTTTTTTATGGATTTTTTGTGGAAGACGCTGCGCCAGCGGTTAAGGTTTTCTAATTTAATGATATACAATACCTGGGATTTCTTTACATTCATATCTCTTAATGAAAAATGACCATCCAGTTAAAATCCTGATTAAAAAATCAATTTCTATAACAATATGCTCATCCTCTGCGGACTCAATACTAAGCGTCGCATTTTCGTTATTTAATTCAATTATATATGTTTTACTATAAATATAGCTTACTGTGTTTTTAGAATTTTTTTTATGATCATGCAACTTTTTTATTACATCATTTACAACTTTAATATTAAGCATTTCGTCGGTTCCTAGTAATTCAATTAGCCTACAAGTCCCAAAGCTATGCACGCGAATTATTGGCCAATGAATACCATCGTCTCTTACTAAGATGTAATAACCGTAATCTATTTCTGAATGAGTCATGTTAAAATCATGGATATGAGAGTTCTGGAAAAGCTGAATTAATTTTGTTATTACTGAATACAATTCTGATCGGAACACCTTCGCGTGAGAAACCCAAATAATGACCAGAAGGAAATCCCTGAGGTTGAGTTCTGTTTGCAAATGCGAACTCAATTTCCTGAATCGTTTTGATTTCATCCCAATGATCAGGGAAGAAGGTTTTTGGAGGGGTTGCCCCATTGGGGAACCTTAAAATTGCTCCATAGCATCCATATTGCCCAATCTGGACTCGATCAATTATTTCTATATCTGTACGATGAAGTAAAGAAGAAATATGATGGAATCCACCCATTGGATTAGGGTGTCCTATTGGATTTCCTCGAAAAACATGTTGTAGGGTATTCATGTTGATCAAGGGGAGCGTAACTGAGGAAAAAACTTCGTCCAAGCTTTTTATTCGGGTGTAATTCAAAATGTCGCTA
>DDUV01000101.1:0-8850 GCA_002344975.1 Saprospiraceae bacterium UBA2329
GGCGCTACGGAGCAGCCGGCGGTACCGCTACTGCCCCTGGCGCACTCGCAGATCAGCCCGCCATCAGCCCCGCCATCTCCCGCTGCAACTCCAGCGCCGCCGCCCGCGCCCGCTCGGCAAAATCCCGGCCCGAACCGGCATACAAAATGGCCCGCGAGGCATTCACCAACAGCCCCACCTCCTCGGTCATGCCATAGCGGCACACCTCCGCCAGGTCGCCGCCCTGCGCGCCTACGCCCGGCACCAACAAAAAATGCTCCGGCGCTGCTTGTCTGATCTCTGCAAATTGCTCCGGGTGCGTCGCCCCCACCACAAACATCAGATTGCCGGGGCTGCCCCATTGCTGCGTAGTTCGGATCACCTTATCGTACAGCGGCGCTCCGTTTTCCTGAGGCGTGAACTGAAAATCGGCGCTGCCGGCATTCGATGTGAGCGCCAGCACAATGGCCCACTTTCCTGGAAATTCCAGAAACGGCGCCACCGAATCGCGGCCCATGTACGGCGCCACCGTTACCGCATCAAAGCTGTATTTTTCAAAAAAAGCCTTCGCATACAGCCGCGAGGTATTGCCGATGTCGCCGCGCTTGGCATCCGCAATGGTGAAAATGCCCGGCGGCACACAGTCCATGGTTCGGGCCAGCGTATGCCAGCCGTTTGGACCCAGGGCTTCAAAAAAAGCGAGATTGGGTTTGTAGGCCACACAGAGATCGTGCGTTGCCTCAATGATGGCTTTATTAAATTCAAAAACCGGGTCGTCCAACTCCAACAGGTGGGGCGGCAGTTTGTCTATGTCTGGATCAAGGCCGATGCAGAGGAAAGATTGCTTGCTGCGGATTTGCCCGATGAGTTCCTGGCGCGTCATACTCTTTTTTTCGCGAAGGTAGTCACCAACCCATGAACATGGTTAACTTCGCCCATCAAAATCAGCACCAACCAATGACCGTATCATCCAACCAACGCAGCGCATTTGCCGTCATCACGGCTTTGTTTTTTATGTGGGGCTTCATCACCTGCCTCAACGACATCCTCATTCCGCACCTCAAAAAAGCCTTCGATTTGCAATACTGGCAGGCCATGCTGGTCCAATTTGCATTTTTCGGGGCCTATTTTGTGGTGTCTCTGCTGTACTATATTTATTCTTTCGCATCGGGCGACCCCATCGCGCGGGCAGGCTATCAGAAAGGACTCGTGGCAGGCCTCGTGCTCAGCGGTATAGGCTGCGCCCTGTTTTTTCCGGCCGCCGGCGTGCATAGCTACGCGCTGTTCCTGTTGGCGCTCTTTGTACTGGCCTCCGGCATCACCATCATACAAATAGCGGCCAATCCCTATGTGGCCATTCTCGGCCCGTCCGAAACGGCCTCCGGCAGGCTCAATCTGGCCCAGGGACTCAACTCTTTGGGCTACGTCATTGCGCCCGTCATCGGCGGTGCGGTCATTTTCGGCAGCACGCTTCAGGGCGCCGAATCGGTAAAAATGCCTTATGTGGCATTGGCCGGTGCGTTTTTTGTTTTGGCCCTGATTTTCAGCTTTATACGCCTGCCCAAAGTGAACGCCGGAGAGCAAATGGTGCGGGAAAACGTGTTGGTCAAATACCCCGGTTTCGCTTTCGGCATGTTGGCCATTTTCTGTTATGTAGGTGCTGAGGTGGCAGTCGGCAGCGTGTTGGTCAACTACCTCGGCCTCAAAGAAGTGATGGGCTACGACCACGAAACGGCCAACAAATTTCTCTCCTTTTACTGGGGCGGCCTCATGATCGGGCGCTTCATGGGGGCTATTTCGTTGGGCAATATGAAAAGCAACACCAACAAAGCCCTGCTCATGGCGGTGGCAGCGGTGGCGGGCACTTTGGTCATTTTTGCGGCTTCTTCGCGCGACTGGTTCACGGGCGTGCAGAAATTGCAGTTCAGCGAGATTACCTTGTTTTTAATCATGGTAGCGCTCAGCTACGGCGCATTTTTTCTGGGGCGTTCCAAACCCGGTCGCATGGTGGGTATTTTTTCGCTGGTCATCATCGGCCTGTTGTTGCTCACCATGGGCAGCCACGGCGACACGGCCATGTGGACCATCATCGGCATCGGCTTGTTCAACTCGGTCATGTGGTCCAATATCTTCACGCTTTCCATTGAAAAATTGGGCAAAGACACCAGTCAGGGCAGCTCTCTGTTGGTGATGATGATTGTGGGCGGGGCTTTGTTGCCGCCGCTCCAAGGCTTGGTCGCCGACTATGTTACCGGACTGAAATTCTCGCTCGTGGTGCCCTTGGTGGCGTATTTCTATTTGGTGTGGTATGGATTTCGGGGGTGGAAGGTATAGGGCAGTGATATTTCTCACCCAACGCAGCTTGGATTTTCCGGTATCTTTGCGCGCACAAATTTGAAGTCGAAAATAATGACCAACGCTATCAAACTTCTATTCGGCATGCTGCTGGCAGCCGTCGCCGTCAATGCTCAAACAGAGCATATTTGCAAATCCACCGACGAAGCCGCACAGGCCGCCCACACGCGGCTTTTAGAGTTTCGCAGTTCGCCGCAAACCCAAAACTACGACGTAAAATACCACCGTTTCGAGTGGGTCATCAACCCCACGGTGCGCTACATCAGCGGCGTCGTCACCACTTATTTTACTGCCCGCGAGGAGGGTTTTCAAACCCTGCATTTCGACTTTGATCCTGCTTTGAGCGTTACCGAAGTCCGGCAACGCGGTACCGCGCTCAACTTTCAGGTGCTGGCCGCCGAAAAATTGCTGGCTGTTCAATTGCCCAATCCCATGAGTCTGGGCAGCCTCGATTCCGTTTCCATCACCTACGCCGGCCAACCGCCCGCTACCGGTTTCGGCTCCTTTGCACAGGCCAATCCCGGCGGAAACCCTGCCCTCTGGACTCTCTCGGAACCCTACGGCGCCCGCGACTGGTGGCCCTGCAAACAAGACCTCAACGATAAAATTGACTCCATAGACGTGATCGTGCGCACCCCCGCAGCCTATCGCGCAGCAAGCAACGGCCTGTTGGTGAGCGAGTTGCAGGACGGCGCCGATAAAATTTATCATTGGCGACACCGCTACCCCATTGCCGCGTATTTGGTGGCCATTTCGGTGACGCGCTACGCCGTCTATTCCGACTTTGTGCCCGTGCCCGACGGCGAGCCGATCGAGGTCCTCAACTATGTATTCCCACAGGACTCAGCCTGGATACGCAACGAAACCTGGCGCATCGTGGAGATCATGCAGGTGTTCAACGAGCTGTTCGGCACTTATCCTTTTGCTGATGAAAAGTACGGCCACGCCCAGTTTGGCTGGGGAGGCGGCATGGAACACCAAACCATGAGTTTTATGGGCGGCTTTTCGCACCTCTTGCAGGCCCACGAGCTGGCGCATCAGTGGTTTGGCGATAAAGTGACCTGCGCCTCCTGGGAAGACATTTGGCTCAACGAAGGCTTTGCCACCTATCTGGAAGGCATGACCTACGAGCACATTCCGGCTGCGGGCAGTTGGAGAAACTACCTTGTCGGAAAAATCAACCACGTCACAGGCTCGGCCGGCGGCTCCGTTTGGGTGGACGATACGACGAACGTCAACCGCATTTTCAGCAGTCGCCTCAGCTATTCCAAAGGCGCCATGCTGCTGCACATGCTGCGTTGGACTTTGGGCGACGAGGACTTTTTTCAGGCCATTCGCAACTACCTCAACGACCCTGCCATCGCCTTCGGTTATGCCCGCACGCATCAGTTGCAGGCGCATTTGGAAAACCAAAGCGGCTTGGACTTGGACGAGTTTTTCGCCGACTGGTTTTATGGGCAGGGCTACCCAAGCTACCAAATAGAATGGGGACAAAGCGGCAGCCGTTTGGCCGTGAAAATAGACCAGACGACCTCGCATCCCTCGGTGGACTTTTTTGAAATGCCCGTGCCTGTGCGCTTCGTATCGGCTACCGGCGAAGACAGCATCGTGGTGTTTCCGCATCAGTTTTCGGGGCAGTATTTCGAGTTGGAACTGCCGTTTGCCGCCGCTTCCGCAGAATTTGATCCCCAACTGTGGATCGTTTCCAAAAACAATACCGTGACCAACAATCCGGCCGTTTCGGTGGACGAGGTGGAAACCTTTCGCGTTCGCTGGTTCCCGAATCCTGCCGCCGATGTATTGACTTTGGACTGGCCCGGTTTTGAGGGCGCGCCCGTTCGCGGAGAGTGTGTGGATGCTGCCGGTCGCAAGGTTTTTGCTTTTGAAGTAACTTCCGCTCAAAGCACCTTCTCCCTGCGCGGAATGCCCGCCGGGACTTACACCATGCGCCTGTTTACGCCGAAAGGCACACAACTACAAGTGATTGTAAAACAGTGAGTAAGATACGCGAGCCGTTGCAATCGGCCTACATCATGGACGGGCAGCCGGAGGCGGGTTGCGATGAAGCCGGGCGGGGCTGTCTGGCCGGACCGGTGTTTGCGGCAGCGGTCATTTTGCCGCCCGGTTTCCGGCATCCCTTGCTCAATGATTCCAAACAGGTGTCTGAAAAACAGCGCCATACGCTCCGGGCAGTCATAGAAAAAGAAGCCCTGGCCTGGGCCGTAGCGCAGGTATCGCCCGAAGAAATAGACCGCATCAACATCCTCAAAGCCTCCTTCTTGGCCATGCACCGCGCCATCGGGCAGCTCGCCCTTCGCCCGGCCCGCCTGCTCATAGACGGCAACCGCTTCACCCGCTACGAAGACATCCCCCACTTCTGCATGGTGAAGGGCGATGCGCGGTTTATGCACATTGCGGCGGCCTCCATCTTAGCCAAAACCTACCGCGACGAATACATGGAAAACCTCGCTGCCGCACATCCCGGCTACGATTGGGGCGGCAACAAAGGCTACCCCACGGCGGCGCACCGGGAGGCCATCGCGCGCTTGGGCGTCACGGCGCATCACCGCAAGTCGTTTCGGCTGCTGCCGGAAAGGGATTTGTTTTTTCAGCAAGCATAGTGAAGGGGTGACTACGGGCTGCACCGGATGGAGTCACCCCTTCACTAAGCGAAAAAAGAAAAAATCTTCCCTCCGGTTTCATGCGACACCTTCCTGCCTCGCTAAGGCTCGGCAGTTAGATGTCACCTGAAAACCAGCGAGGTGACATCTAACCGCGCCCTAAGCGCGGGAAGGTGTCATCTCGCGGCAAAAAGGAAAAATCTCCCTCCGGTTTCATGCGACACCTTCCTGCCTCGCTAAGGCTCGGCAGTTAGATGTCACCTGAAAACGCAGGCAGATCACGGCGAAGCCGATAAACTGCGTAGCAGATTTCCCCTTATCTTTACCCCCAAAAAAATCCATGTCCGCTTCCACCCTTTCCCGGCCGGCCCCCATACTGCCCATCACCCTGCTCGATGGCACTACCTTCCCTATGGTGTTCGTAGAGGGCGGCACCTTCCTGCGCGGCGATATACATGGCGATCTTAAGCAGGAATCAGCATTGCCCACGCACCCCGTGCGCTTGGACAGCTTCTACATCGGCCAATACCCCGTGACCCAGGCGCTGTGGCGCGCCGTAGCGCTCAGCCCCGAAGGCAAGCGCAGGCAGATGGAGCCGGAGCCATTCGACTTCAAAGGCAGCGAGCAGTTGCCTGCGGAAAACATCTCCTGGAACGACATCACCCAACAATTTCTTCCTGCCTTGAACGCCCTCACCGGTCAGGATTTTCGCCTGCCCACCGAAGCCCAGTGGGAGTACGCCGCCCGCGGCGGCAGGCATCACCGCGACGGCTACCGCTATGCCGGCAGCGATAAGCTGAAGGAATTGGCTTGGTTTGAGGGCAACAGCGGCGGGAAAACCCACGAGGTGGGACAAAAATACCCCAACCAATTGGGCCTGTACGACATGAGCGGCAATGTATGGGAATGGTGTGCGGATGCGTATGATGAGGATTTTTACAAAACTTGCGCGAAAAGTGCGGGGCCTATAGACAATCCTTTTTGCAAGGAAGGCTCGATGCGCGTGTTGCGCGGCGGCAGTTTCTGGAGCGCGCCGCTGCGCTGCGCCGTGGCCATTCGCAACTACGGCGCCCCGGCGTACCTCAGCAAGGGCTATGGGTTTCGCCTTCTCCTCCAGTCAGGTGCGACAAAGGCATGATGCAGCAAGGGAAGGGAGAGGGAAGGGAAAAGGGAAAAAGCCTGCCCGCCGGGGCGGGGAAGCCGGAAAACATGTTTTTCGGCGAAGTGACGGCAAGGTCGGTGCGATAGCCCGACCGGCAGGCACGAAGCAGAGAAACATGTTCATTTTGGAATAAAACGAAAAAGCCATGCAATTCAAACTTTTCAGTATCGGCTCGCGCGAGATTCCATCTCGTGCGAGTATTATGCGGGTTCTACCCGCTCGCAAAACGCTTTTTTTTAGTCCACTCGCGCCAGAGTGTTGTGGCCTGTTGCGGATTTTTCGCTTACAATCAAACAAACGGTGGCGGGTAGAACCCGCCGAATAGCGGCACAAGATGGAATCTTGCGCCATCGGAGTATTTTGAAACCCTCAACACCGCAGCGATATGAAAGATTTTTTGAAAAAAATTTTCGGGGATAAACCCTCCGAGCCACAGCAGGAGAGCAGGCAAGGCGAAGAGGCTCCGTTGGCACACTTTGAGGCAATAGTCTCTCAGGATCAACCCGAACCGCTATCGCCCTCGGTCACTTCCCGTTACCCCAAGCCGGAGGCAGTACTACAAATCGAGGCGTTCATCCGGCTACCCCTGGCCCCCGCCGACGAGTACCCCTCCGACGAGCTGCCAGGCGTACGCCCTCATAAGGAAAATACCCCCAAGTATGCCCTGGACGAGCAGCAGCGCCTCATCGGTCTCAACTTGGTCAAAACCGGCCTGACCGATGCCCAATGGCAAAGCATCTGCCGCATCCCCGGCGCGCTGGAGCACCTGCGCATCCTCAACCTGAGCGACAACGGGGGGCTTACAGCCTTTGTGTTTCCGCCCGCTCCGGCCTTGCGGCAGTTGCGCATCCTGGACCTGGGAGACTGCCAACTCAAGCAGTTTGAACTCCCCGCCGGCGGTTTGCCCTGTCTGGAAGACCTGGAATTGGAAGGCAACCCCTTGGAGGAAATCGGCCCGGAAACGTGGGCCGGCGGCAAGGCGCAGGTGCTGGCCTTCCTGAAAGCAGGCGCCCGCAAAGGTTTTGTCAAAAGTCTGGAAGCCAAAGCCCTGCTCATCGGCGACGGCCGCTGCGGCAAAACCACCCTGCGCCGCCGCTTGCTGCATGGGCCGGAAGCGCCCGTGGTACCCTCGGAAGAGCGCACCAAAGGCTTGGAAGTAGAAGTGGAACCGCTGTGGCTGTCCACGGCCGGCGGTGAAAAAATTCGTCTCAATCTCTTCGACTTCGGCGGGCAAAACCACTACAAACCCCTGCACCAGTTTTTCTACAGCCACAAGGCGCTCTACATCTTAGTGACCAAAAACGGTGACGATACCAACGACTGGAACTTCTGGTGCGAAACAGCCAACCTGTACGGCGGCGGCAGCCCGGTCATCATCATCAACAACCTGCACGATACCGAAAAAAGCGATTTCAGGGGCGAACGGGTGCAAAAAATGGAGGCGCTTGTCAAAGAGAAATACGACTGCAACCTGCTCCGCTGGTATCCGGAAAAGCAAAATGCCTCCGCACAAGACAAAGAACGACTGCAACGAGAGTTGGGCATCATCCGGGAGAAGTTGGCCACGACGGTACAGGAATTGGAGCACATCCACTCCACCGTGCCGGCCAACTGGCAGGAGGTGCGCGGCATTCTGGAAGGCATGAGAGGGCGCAACATCATTCCCAAAACGGAATTGGAAGCCATCTGCCGCCGCCCCGAAATAGATGCCGAGCCGGAACCCTGCTTGGAGTACCTCAGCACCATCGGCGCCTGCCTGTATTACCCCCATGAGCGGAAATTGAAAAAGCATGTCATCGTCAACAACGACTGGGCCGTAGAAGGCGTCTATCGCATTCTGGACGACCAAGAGGTCAAGGCGCGCTTCGGGCGTTTCAACGAGCAGGACATGGAAAGAATCTGGCAGCCTAATCGGCAAGATATCCATCAGGGCTACCATTTCGAGGAGTATTTCGACGAATTGAACGAACTCATGCGGCGCTTCAAGCTCTACTACGACCTGAAGTACAAGGATGAGCATGGATACGACCGCATCGCCCCCTCTCTGCTGCCCAAAAAACAGGACAGCGACGCGGACTGGGGCGCTTCGCCCGATGACTTGCGCCTGCAAGTGCGCTACGGCTTTTTGCCGCCCGCTTTGTTTTCGCGCTTCATTGTGGGCATGCACCGCGACATCGCCGGAGCAAACCGCAATCACGTCTGGGAAAACGAGGTGTGGTTGGAATGGGAAAACATGGAGGCGCTCGCTTACCTGATCGAAATTGAAAACAAAAAAACCATTGACATCCGGGTGCGCGGCAAGGACCTGGAAAAGCGCAAAATCCTGCTGTCCTTCCTCCTGCGCGAATTGGATGAGCCGCAGAACAATCCGCCCGGTATTGACAGGGTGAAAATGGTGCCCTGCATCTGTGAGGGTTGCAAAACGCTGGAGGAGCCGCACTTTTATGCGCTCAAAGATTTGGAGGAGTTTAAGGAACTCGATATTCCGACCGTGCGATGCAACAAGTTCAAAAAGAACGAAGTCTCCGTGGCGGCCCTGCTCGGCAACGTATTCATTCGCAGTGAATTATATAGCACCAGATCTGAAATTTGCAAGGAAATAAAGCTCCACCTGGACAAAAGCGAGGTAGAGGAAGCCTTGTACTTACTGGAAAAAATAGATGAAGATGAGGCGGTCATGTTGCGTAGCCGGTGGGTGGCAAGGAATAAGCAATCTATTCGTGGCGTACTTTC
>DDUV01000101.1:9096-9216 GCA_002344975.1 Saprospiraceae bacterium UBA2329
TACTTTCCGTGGATGAACTCGACAATGGAGAAAATAAAATCAAAAGCGCTATTTTGGATTGGGTAAAGCTACATGAAACGCAGGCATTGCGCTGATTTTCGCTCGCGCGAGATTCCACCT
>DDUV01000101.1:9440-9597 GCA_002344975.1 Saprospiraceae bacterium UBA2329
TTTCGCTCGCGCGAGATTCCACCTTCATATCCCCTGCGCGCAAAGCAATCATTATTTTTACTTTCAAAAAAAACTGAAAATTGCGCCGACTGTTATAGCTTCGTACCAAAATTGAGGCGGCTGCGTGCCGGCTGCCGAACACAAGTCTGCGATGAGT
>DDUV01000012.1:0-12802 GCA_002344975.1 Saprospiraceae bacterium UBA2329
GGCACGCCTATTTCCTGCAAGTCATAAAACACGCGGGTGCTGGGCTTGTCAATACGAATCACGCGCCGCAAATCAATGGGCGTACCGATGACAACAGCCTCACAGTCCGTCTGTTCGATGGTAGTTTCCAGATCGCGGAGTTGTTCGTCGCCGTAGCCCATGGCCGGCAGCAGCGTACCGATGCCCGGATATTCGAGGAAGGTATGAATGATTTTGCCGCTGAGGTACGGACGCGGGTCCACCAATTCGGCAGCGCCGAACTTTTTGGCAGCCAATGTGCCCGCCCCGAATGTCATTCCGCCGTGCGTGAGGGTAGGCCCGTCTTCAATGGCCAGTACGCGTTTGCCTCTGATGACGGCCGGGTCTTCCACCTTGATGGGCGATGCGGCGTCTATCACGGTAGCGGCCGGGTTGAGGCGTTCAATGGCTGCGCGTACCCGTTCGATGCCCTCCGGCGAGGCGCTGTCTATCTTATTGATAATGAGCACATCGGCCAAGCGCACATTCACGCCGCTGGGATAATAAGACGACTCATGGCCCGGGCGGTGCGGATCGGCGACGGTGATGTAAAGATCGGAGTGGTAGAAGGAGAAGTCGTTGTTGCCGCCGTCCCACACGATGACATCGCAGCCGTCGGGGTCGTTTTCGGCGGCTCTAAGGATGGCCTCGTAGTCCACACCGGCGTAGATGACATTGCCGCGAACGATGTGCGGTTCGTACTCCTCCATTTCTTCAATGGTGCAGTGGTGTTTTTGTAAGTCTTCAATGCGTGCGAAGCGCTGCACTGCCTGCCGAACCAGATCGCCGTAGGGCATGGGGTGCCGGATGGCCACTACCCGAAGTCCGCGCTGCATGAGCAGTTCCACGATGAGCCGGGCGGTTTGGCTCTTGCCCGAACCGGTGCGCACGGCACAAACACTGATGAGCGGTTTAGTGCTGCGGAGCATGGTAGCAGCCGGGCCGGGCAGAACGAAAGAAGCGCCGGCGGCCTGTACCAGCGCGCTCAGTTCCATCAGATATTGGTTGCTCACGTCGCTGTACGAGAACACGCACTCGTCCACGCGGAGGCTGCGGATGAGGTTGGGCAAATCATCTTGAGAATAGATGGGGATGCCTGCCGGGTAGAGCGGTCCAGCCAGTTCAGGCGGGTAATTCCGTCCGTCAATATCGGGAATTTGAGCGGCGGTAAAGGCTACTACTTCGACGCGGTTATCGTTGCGGTACAAAGTGTTGAAATTGTGGAAATCGCGCCCGGCGGCGCCGATGATGAGGATTCTTTTCTTTTTCACGGCAGTAGTGCTTTTGGTTAGGAAAGTGGCCTCAATATCAGAAAATTACTGCCTGCCGGGCAATGACTTTGGTCAGGGTTTGAGGTGGACTTTTATCTTGTCAACTCGTAGTGAAGGGCTGGCTGCCAGTCAGCCCTTCACTACCCCCGACTCAATAATCAGTTCCACAAAGTACCGTCTAGGCCCAGCACCGTCCCCATCCACAAAGCGACAACAAAGATCACCAAACTCAATACATAAGCGAAGGCCATGACCCAGCCGCCTCGCCTGCGCAGGGGGCGCAAGAGGGCAAAAAATGCTCCTCCGGCAGCTCCGGCCAATGGTACGATGATAAGCGGCCTCGCCATCCAGTATTTCGGCCAGGCCGGATCGGGGTGATCCACACCCGACAAAAACGCGATGATGAGCAGCAGCGCAATGCCGGCGCCCAACAGCATGGGCTTGATGTAAGCAGCCGGAGCGAGCGGCTCGGCAGTCAGATTGTTTTTGGCAGTCATAATGCGGTGATTTTGAATTTAAAAGTACTTTACAATGCAAAGTAAATAAAGATTACTCAACCTGCCAAGAAAAAATAAAAAAAGCTGCACTTGTTGCAAATCCCGGCCAATGCGCTTAATTTTGTGTGCGTTAATCATATTCCCATGACCGATGAAAAAAAACTGCCCGACAAAGGGCCTCTGCAAGCGACGTTTTTATACGACATTCTACCGCAGGCACTGCTCCTGCCTCACCCTTTACTAAGGTTTTAATGCTGCAACCGGCGCTTTGCCGAAAGGTAGCTTTTTGTACTGAAAACATGATTTAACAACATACTATTCACACTCCGTTCTTTTCTTTCACGAACAAAAATTGACAACTATGAGAAAGCTTTTACCAATTCTTTGGGTAATGCTGTGTGCATTGCCGATGAGCGTTTCCGCGCAGCAAATTTTCATCTGGCAGGGCGGAACGAGCAGCAATTGGAACGTCGGCAGCAATTGGCTGACTTTTGGACCGGGCATATTCCCAAATTCTCCAACAGATATTGCCATCGTTATTCCGGCGCCGAACAATCCTCAACTTTCTCTCACAGACATCACCGTCGGTAGCCTCATTACTACTTTCGGGTCTTCCATCCAACTCGGTGGTTTTACGCTGACAATAAATAGTGGCAACATTACGAGTACGACTATAACCGGCGGTAGAATTGTTCACACAGGTACAAGCACGCTCAATATTGATGGAAGTACCTTAACAAACATTGTTTTTGATAAAAACAGCAGCGGCGTTACCAATTTTCAAAATGGGAATACCATCAACTTTTCTCCCGGTAATCATATCCGAATATTGGCCGGAGCGGGAGCCGTTCAAATGGGCGTCACTACCGGCGATACCTTTACCGGCAACGCATTATTCATCAACAACAGCAGCTCGACCTTAACTATTGGCTTTGATGGCATGAGTACCTTTGCCGGTGATGTCAATTTGGTGCAAACCGACATTATGGGCGGCATTGTTTTTGGCCCGGGTATGACGAGTACTTCCACCCTCACTTCAGGAAAATTAGACGCATCGGGCGTTACCAACGGCACGCTCTCTTTGGGAGGAGTCATTCAATTAAACAATGCGGTTACAAACACCATCGGCAGTGCAATGGGCTATCCTCACACGCTTGATATTGAAAGGAGTTCTTTTGCGGGCAATTTGGCTGCTAAAAGTGTGAATACCCTTACCATCCTGCAATCTCAGATATTAGGCCCGGCCAACACTCTTGAGTCGCCGGAAATTGATAATGTAAGAGAGTCTGTATTTGCAAATACCACCATTACAAAAGGTGCAACTGCCCTGATGGATAACGCATGGTACGGAGATAACACTTATGATGGTTGCCACATTATCAATGAGAGCAATAACACGCTTCGCCTCAATGTAACAACTGCGGACGCCTTCTACAATCAGGCAGTTTTTGACAACACCGGCGGCGGCCTGCTTTGGATAGCAGCAGTGGGCGCTACTAATTTTGATGCAGATATCACCCTGAACAACACATCTTCTGTTGGCATCATCGTTGGAAACAATGCTGCCGGAAATCTGGCTACGATTGCCGGAAATATCAAAACAACCGGCTACAGCAACGGGCCGCTCGAACTTTCCCGTGTAGATCAGATGGCCGGAACGCCCAATGATGTCTTTAATGGAACAGGACTGTTTGTAAGAAATTCAAGGATTCGTGGCAATTTTTCGTATCTCGCCAGTGGAGGCAACACTCGCGTGTTGTTCAGTACTTTTGATCGTGTGAATATTTTCAGCTCACCTAACATGAGTGAAATTCGGCAAAGCTCGTTCAGCCCTGTCGCAGGCACTTCCACTACTTTTTTGAAAACCGGCAACGCTATGAACTCTTGGTACGGCGGAAATAAATTTGGCACGGTAAATTTCACCAATAGCGGCAATGGCACTTTATCTATGGCCAATTCGTTTCCCGATACCCTGAACGGTACAGCGACCTTCCGGCAAACCGGCCCTACAGGTAACCTGATTCCCTGCAACAGCGCCGACTGCCTCTTCCGCGGTAATATCTCCACCCTCGGCACTACCAAAAAAATCATCTTCGGCGGCGCGGCTGCCGGCAATGCCATCATAGACGGCAACAGCGCGCAAGTACTGCAAGGCGATACCGGCCTGGAACCCGAATTCCGCCGTTTGGCGATGAATACCTCCGGCACACTGCAATTGGACATACCGCTCATTATAGTCAATAGCTCTACCTTTACTAATGGCGTTATCCTCAGCAGCAGCACGAACCCGGTGATTTATTCATCAACGGCTACATTGCCGGCGCATGGCAGCGACGCCAGCCATGTGGATGGCCCCATCCGGCGCGAAGGAACCGGCAACTTCCGCTTCGCTACCGGAAACAACGGCAAATACGCCCCGGTGGATATTGAACCGACGGGTGCATTTGGAACTTTTGAGGTACAATATTTCAACACAGCCTTCGCCTCTACGATGGCAGATGCCTCCTTGGACCATGTCAGCGCCTGTGAATACTGGGATATCAGCCGCCCTGGCGCCGGTGATCCGGTAAACATTACCATGACCTGGGACGACATCCGCAGTTGTGGCATTGATGATTTGGGGGCGCTCACCATAGCACACTGGGACGGCGTTACATGGACCAATATGCCGGTGACGATCATGGGTATGCTCCCCGCAGGTACCATCACGGTGAGCGGAGTTGCCAGCTTTAGCCCTTTTACACTGGCTTCAACGACGACCGCCAACCCCCTCCCCATCGAACTCCTCTATTTCGATGCGCGGCCCAACGGCAAAGTGGTGAACCTGCACTGGGCCACCGCTACCGAACAAAACAACGACTTCTTCAGCATAGAGCGCAGCCGGGACGGACTGAAATTTGAAGAGATCATGCGCACGCCCGGCGCCGGCAACAGCACCGAACGCAAAGACTACTCGGAGGTGGATACACGCCCGCTTTCAGGCTTGTCGTACTACCGCCTGCGCCAAACGGATTTCAACGGCGAAACCACCGTTTCTCAGGTAGTAGCCGTGCGCATAGACGGCGAAGGCAATGACATCAGGGTGTTCCCCAATCCTGCCGACGACTTCTTCTTTGTTGAAACCGCCGCCGATCCTTCCTCCCTGCGCGTTCGCCTGTTGAATCATGTCGGACAAACCGTACCTTTGGCGCCGCAAGTGCAGGCCAGCCGCCTGATGTTCCAAACGAGCAACTTAGCGGCAGGTGTGTATTACATTGAAATACAACAAAATAACGGCGTACAAAGCCGAAAAGTGATTGTAAGATGATGGGGTGATTGTGAAGGGGTGACTCAGGTTGCCTTAACTTCTGTTCGTCACCCCTTCACTAAGCATAGACTTATGAACTTGGATTTAACCCGTCGGCAAAGCGGCCTGATCGCCGTAGTAGCCGCAGCAGTCCTCTGGAGTACCGGAGGACTGTTTATTAAATTGCTTCCCTTCAACGCGCAGACGATCCTGTTTTATCGGTCGGCCTGTGCGGCGTTGATGTTTGGGGTACTGTTTCACAAATCCATTTTCAAAGTCAATGCGCTCAGCATCGGCATCAGCGTCATTTATGCAGGGTTGTTGTTTTGTTTCGTCACGGCCACCAAGCTCACTACGGCGGCCAATGCCATTTTTTTGCAATACACAGCACCCATTTATGTGCTGCTGCTGGAACCGATGCTGTTCAAAACCCGTTTGCGGCGCATAGACATCATCACCATTTTGGTTTGCCTCGGCGGCATGATGCTCTTCTTTTCCGGCGACTTGGCCGTGGGGGATATGCGGGGCAACTGGATTGCGCTGCTGTCGGGCGTCTTGTTGGCGGGCATCATGCTGGGCCAGCGTTTCAACAGCCCGGAACGGTACGAAACGGCCATTTTCTGGGGCAATATTTTGGTCATGGCCCTGGCCTTTCCTGCCTGGAAAGAATCGCCGGCGCCCGATCTGCCGCAGTGGGGCATGTTGCTTTTTTTGGGATTCATCCAAATCGGCACGGGGTATATGCTGTTCAACTACGGCCTCAAGCGCATTCTGGCGGTAGAGAGCGCCCTGTTGGCCATGCTGGAGCCGATTCTCAATCCGGTGTGGGTATTTCTGGGGTACGGCGAGCGCCCCGGCTCGTTGGCCATAGTGGGCGGGCTGATTATAGTCCTGATGCTGATGTTGCGCACCTGGCTGACAGAGCGCAGGCAAGGGGTGGATCGGGAAACTGTGTGAGAGGTGATCTATTCGCCGGAATTCGGGAGCATCCATTGTCCTAACAAAGCTTTGGCTTCTGAGGATAAAGGCATTCCCCGACTGCTTGCATTGTCCACCTGAACGATGACGGTTTCTGCATCCGCCACACATTTACCATCCTGAAAAAGTTGTTGAAAAATTCTGATGGAACTGTTGCCTACTTTGAGAATCCCGGTACCTATTTCTACATGGCCGGGCCAGATGATTTCATCCAGAAAGTTCAGGTTCAGAGAGGCGATAACAAAACTGGCCCCATCAGAAAGGATGGGCAGCGCCTTATTGTACAGAAATTCTACCCGCCCCGTTTCCAAAAAAGTAGGAAAAACGGCGTTGTTAACATGCCCCTGCCGATCTGTATCGGCATATCTCACCTTATCGAAAGCCCTTAAAGGGAAGGTATCTATGGTTGGTTGCGTCATGTTTTTCAGGATTGGACTACTGAAATCAGGGCAGTAAAAACTGTTTGTAATGCAAAATGAGCACTGTTGCCAACAGCATGAGGTGCAGGGATTCCGACCAACGGCGGGGCAAATTAGAAAATACAAATCCCAAAACGATGCCTAATGGAATGGCAACAGAAAGCCAGTTTTCTATCTGTATTCCCTTGATGACCAAGGTGGAAAGCCCGCCGATGAGCAACATCCAGTACAACAGGCTGACCTTTTTTTGTACCTGAATCGTTTTGCGATACACCAAGCCGCCAAACTGCGTCAAGGCCAACAACACCAACAGTGAAAAGCCGCTCGCAGCAGCCCAGAAGGAAAATCCTGTAATCGTGACGAAAGATGCCACTGCAAACGCCTCCTGAAACTGGGTGTGTATGCCGTTGAGCAACTGTCCGTTCCAAAACATAACAACACCGGCCAGCCCGTAAGGAACTACTGCTCCAGACAGCAGCATGAGGCGTTCTTTGAGGTCCAACCCGCGCAGACTGTTCAGTCCTACGAAGCCCAATATCAGGAAAACCAAATAGGCCGGAACAAACAACGATGCCACCGCCGTCCAGAATCCCACATTGAAAATGCCTCCCGATGCCTGCGGATTTTTATATGTCCGAAACAATTCGCTCATGGCGATAATGAGGAAGGTATTGCCCATCAGCGCCGGCGAGAGGTGCATCATACCCGGCAACATGCTGCTGATGAGGATGTAAAAAAGCCCTGGAAAGAGGTTTTGCTCTTCGCCGAGCCGATGCTCCAACACAATCGCGTTGATGCCGGCGGCCTGAGCCGTGAGCAGCAAAATAGCAGTTATTTCGGCGCTCATGCCCGAAGCGCCACCGAGCAGTTGATAAACCCAGGCACTGAAAACACCCGGCGCTACCGGCGTCCAGGCTTCCCGGAGCACAAACACCGACAGGTGCAGCAGGGCGGCATACATCAGCAATAAGATGCTGTACAGGAGTTGGTTGGTTCTGAAAATGGATAGCACTTGTTGTTCGATTTGATGGGGCGAAGATAGGAAAAAAGCTGTAGGCTGCGAACTGCGAGCCGCGAGCTTGGGGTTGGTATGCCTTCGGCTGAAGGCCAACAGTTGCAATCCTGATGAAACACCCCCCAAAGATTTTCCCTTGAGGAACCCGCTCAATACGAACGAACAAACATGCTAAAGGCTAACAGCTTGTGGCTAAAGGCTTTGATTTAAGTGCCTGCGGGGGCTTTTGTCGAGAAAAGCTGAATTATCGTAGATGGGTATTGGGCAAGCCTGATAAAAACGTACCTTTGCGCCGCTTTTTTCAGCCAAAACAATCTGAAAACTCATTATTAATGGATAGGAATACAATTATAGGTTTGCTCCTGATTTTTGCCCTGCTGATGGCCTGGCAGCAATACATGAAGCCCAAAGCAAAAGCTGCGCAGGAAGAAAAGCGCCTGCAAGACTCCATCACTCAGGTGCAGCAACGGGCGGCCCTCAAAGACAAGCCCAAGACCGAAGCAACAGCTCAGGCTCAGCCGCCTGTAGCGGTTCCCGATTCTGTAAAAGCAGCGCAACAGGCTTCTCAGTTGGGCGTGTTCGGACCTGCGGCATCGGGCAAGGCCAAAGAATATACATTGGAAAACGATGTGATCAAAATTGTTTTTTCCAGCAAAGGCGGTCGCATTCAGTACGCCGAGATGAAGCAGCATTTCAAAGTGGACGAAGACGACAAAAAAAAGGAGGTAAAAACTCCCTTGCGCTTGTTGGAAGACACGAAAAATAAATTTGAATACCTGCTGCCGGCAGCCGGTTCGGCCAAAGGCGTGGTCAGTTCCAATGATTTATTTTTTACCGTTGAGGAAGCTCCCAATCGCTTGGTTTTCAGAGCAGATGCAGGCGAAGGCCGCTTCTTTGAACAAAGCTACACCCTCAGTCCCGACAACTACACGCTCGATTATGACATTCGTTTCGAGGGCTTTTCGGCCATCGCGCCGGGCGGCACATCGGAAATTAAACTCAACTGGGTCAATTATTTAGACAAGTTGGAGAAGAACCACCGCTTCGAGCGCAATTACTCTACCGTCTATTTCCGGCCTGCCGATGACTCCCCCGAATACTGCTCTTGCACCGGCGACGACTCCAAAGACAAAAACAGCGTGCCGCTCAAGTGGGTATCGCACGCCAACCAGTTTTTCAACACCGCGCTCGTGGCCGACAACAGTTTCAAAGGCGCCGTGATGGAAACCAAAATGTTGGACGAAACCGACGAAAACCTGAAAAAAGTACGCTCCGAAATCCGCATTCCCATCAAAGGCGACGGCGCTGAGGCTTTCGGAATGACCATGTATCTGGGGCCTAACGAGTTCAATCGCCTGCGGGCCATTGGGTACAACCTGGAAGATGTGATTCCTTTCGGACGGAGCATTTTGGGCAGCATCAACCGCTGGGTGGTGCGTCCGGTATTTAACTTTTTGCTCGGCCTCATCGGCACCAAAGGCATTGTGATTCTGATACTTACGCTCATCGTCAAGATGGCCGTGTATCCGCTCACCTACCGCATGTTGTACTCTCAGTCGAAAATGGCCGCCCTGAAGCCTCAGTTGGCGCACCTCAAAGAGCGCTACAAAGACGACGCACAGCAGCAGCAGGTAGAAACCATGAAGATCTACCGCGAGTACGGCGTCAATCCATTGGGGGGCTGCCTGCCGAGCTTGTTGCAAATGCCCATCTGGATTGCCTTGTATCGCTTCTTCCCCGCCGCCATTGAGTTCAGGCAGGCCGGCTTCTTGTGGGCCACCGATTTGTCAAGTTATGACGTGGCGCTCAGGTTGCCGATGGAATTGCCGATGGGATTTGGCTCGCACCTCAGTGCATTCACCTTCCTGTGGGCCATTTCCACATTAGTTTATACTTATTACAGCACGCGCGACATGGATTTCACCGCCAATCCGGCCATGAAATACATGCAGTATGTGATGCCCTTGTTCTTCCTCGGTTTCTTCAACAGCTATGCTTCCGGCCTGACGCTGTACCTGCTTTTCAGCAACCTCATCACCATTGCGCAAACCATCATTACCCGCAATTACATCATTGACAAAGACAAAATCTTAGCTATGATGGAGGAGCACCGCAAAAAGCCCAAGAAAAAGAGCGGCTGGCAGGAACGCCTCGACCAGGCCATGAAGGAGCAGCAACGCATTCAGGCAGAAAGAGAAAAGGGCAAGCAAGCGCCCAAGGGAGGGAAGAAGTAATGATTGTAACAGATCGTCATTGAAGGGGCGACTACTGAGTTGAATCAGCCGGAGTCAGCCCTTCACTCAGCATATTGCAATAAAAAAAAGCTTGAACGAGAATCTCTCCCGTTCGAGCTTTTTTGTTGGCTACCTCAGTGTATTTTGTATTGAAGAGGTGACTGCCAGTCACCCCTTCAATAGCCCCGTTTTTATCAAAACACCAAAGAATACTTCAGCAAAAACTGTTGTGTGAGGCTCACCCGGCGGCCCAAGCCGTTGACGCCGTTGGGTGCGGTGTTGTCGGTGATTTGCACCAGCACGTCGTGATCGTAAAAGACGTTGAGCAGCATAGTCGCCTGCAAGCCCTTGATGATGGAGAAGTCTAATTGGTTGGTCCAGTCCACGTCTATGTTTTGCGGGCCGTCTAAATAATTGGAAAACAGAACGAGGCCGGAACCATAAGCGAGGCGGTCTTTGAGGAATTTGTTGGCGTAATTGACACGCACCAAAGAACCCAAACCAGCAAAAGTATTCTCAAAATCAATGACGTTGCCGGCTGCATCGCGGGTAACGGGGTTGCCGTGTACGCCAAGTTGGGCGATGGCATCGTCTCCAACAAAAATGAACTTGCCGCCTATCGGAGAGTAGTAAATCGAAAGCTTTGGCGATGGTTTGTAGTCGAAACCCGCCGAGAGCGTGAGCGTAGCCGGTGAGAACAGTTTGGAGTTGGCGCCGTTGCCCACGATGTCGGTGAGGAAGTTGCCGGGAAAGGCAGCGTTGCCTGCGTAGGTAGGCGTCAGTTGGCTCAGGAAGGAGACGTCGGCGGCATAAGACAGTTTGGAGTCTTTGCTGACGGCATAACCGACTTTAGAGTTGATGCGCAATTCGTCTATGGCTTTTTGGAACGGAATTTTTTTGTCCACGTTGCCTTGCGCAATGACGCCGGCGCCGAGACGCTGTACGCCGAATTGCCAGAGCGCTTTGTTGTCCCAGGATATGCGGTTCTTTTTATAAGCTGCGGCTATATTGACAGCGCCGCCGATACCGAGGCGATTTTGACCGGCGCCCTGACGCGGGTTGAGTTGGAACAACTGAGCGAAGTCGAGACCGAGGCCTGCGGTGCGTTTCCAGGCGGGTTCCGGTTCGGCAGGAGCCGGGGCGGCATCTTGCGCAAAGACGCCAATGGAGAAGAGGAGCAACCAGGTTGCAGTGAGTAAATACTTCATGTTATTGTGATGTTTTGGTTAACCTTGATCCTGTCGGCGGCCCACAATTTCAAACATCTCCGAACTGAGCTTGTGCAGGGGCACTACCACCTCTCCGCCGGTATGAGTTTGCAGGGTCAGCGATGTGCTGTCTATGGCCATGACGCGGCCTTCCGTACCGGCAATGCGGATGATGTCGCCGATTTTGACGCGTTCTTTATTGTAAAAAGAAGTGAGCAGGCTGGCCACGATGTTGCGCGAAGCAAAGCCGTAGCCAATGGCGAATGCTCCCACAACGCCGGCCAGAATGATGGAAATATTGCTTTCGATGAAGCCCGTTTCCAACTGCGCCTGCGACAAAGCCATCATCAACACATTGATAAACAGGAAGTAAAATACCACGCTGGAGATGACTTTGCCCGCAGGAATGGCCAGAGAAGTGCATGCGGTCTGAACGGCATTTTTCACCGTGTCGGCCACCAAAATACCGATGGCGAGCACCATCATGGCCGTGAGCAGACTGGGAATATAGTTGATGATGTTGTTGACCAAATCGGAAACCGCCTTCATTTTCAGCACGTCGGTAGCCGCCATGATGACGATGAGCATCAACATGTAGTAAACGATCTTAGATAGCAGGATACTGGGTACAATCTTGATGTTGGATTTGTAAACAATCTCGATCTCGTTGAGCCTTTCCGCCAATTTGTCAATACCTATTTTACTCAGCACCTTTTTGATGACGCGGGCAATGGTTTTGGCTACCAACCAGCCGATGAGAAACACCAAAATGGCGCCCACGATATTGGGAAGGATGGAAACGAGACCTTCCGCCTCCGACTGTAATTTAGTCAACAATGACGAAGCCGCCTCGGGAGTATCCGGCGCTTTGCCTCCGCCTCCAATGTTATCGGGTTGTTGTTCCATGAGTTTGCTTGCTTGTAGTTGATAAATATTTGTTTTCGTTATTGTCAGATGCGGCCATTGCCGGGAGAAGAAGGCCCGCCCGGTCCGGCGTTTTGTTCGGGGCCGTCGCTGGGCGCTGCCTTAGATGAGTTTGCATTGGTAGCGGAGATGAGTACATCCACGGCTTTAGGTACATACACATCCATCAATTGGCCCACAAATTTATACACGCCCAGCGCGCCCCAGATGCTTTTGCGGCAACTGTCCTGTCTGGCGCCGAGGAATTTCTGTTCGTCTTCCTCCAGGATTTTTTTGAAATTGTTGATTTTCATAAGGTCGCTTCGGTGAACATTTCATGTTTGATGCGGAAGGCTTTTTCCTTCGCGCGTTTGAGCTTCATCTTCACAGCGCTTTCGGTTTTGTTGAGCAGTTCCGAAATGTCTTTGATAGACATGTCGTCCTGATACTTCATGAGCAGCACCGCTTTGTCGTCCACCGGAATGTAATCCAGCACAGAGCGCAGTTGCGCCACTTCCATTTCCATCAATTCCTCATCGGGTACCTCGTCGGCTACCTGATCGCCCAGTTTTTCCACCTCTTTGTCGTCGGCAAAAAGATTTTGCATTTTCTTTTTACGACGCAGGTAGTCAATACAGAAGTTGTAAGTAATAGAGTACACCCAGGTAGAAAATTTGGCCTTTTCCCCAAACTTGGAGAGGTTGAGGAAAATTTTCGTAAACACCTCCTGCGTAGCATCTTCAGCCAATGCCTCATCTTTGAGCAAAGCCAGACATTTGCCGAAAATCTTGCCCGAATACCGGTTGTACAATACACTGAAGCACACGGAAGCCTGTGTTTCTAAGTAGGTGTTCACCACCTCCATGTCTTGCATGGTTTTGTTACATGCGTTGCTCAAGGGGAACCCAATTTGTCTGTTTATCTAAAAAAGCACCTAAGTAGGGAGGCAAAAATAAATGTTCATTTTCTTTAG
>DDUV01000012.1:13099-22145 GCA_002344975.1 Saprospiraceae bacterium UBA2329
CCACTTTATTTTTTATCGCCCCTATGAGACGTTCGTGCCCGAAGAAAGACACTTTAATCGCCCCACAAAGGTACATTTTTTTAAAACTACCGACTTGCCTTTCGGGCAAACCGGGTCTTGCGTCGTAATATATTGACAACCTCAATCAGTTTATTGAAACTATTCATTTTGACGATACTTTCCGGCGTGGTAAATTTGCATGCGCTTTCACAGAAACAGCCATGCTGCATCCGGCGCTCGAACCATATCTATAATCAAAATAAAATCAAAATCATGAGTCAGCAACCCACGGGTAAATGCCCCTTCCACAGTGCAGGCGGCGGCACCACCAACAGAGACTGGTGGCCCAATCAATTGAAATTGAACATTCTACGCCAAAACTCCTCTCTCGTCAACCCAATGGAGGAGACTTTCAACTATGCAGAGGAGTTCAAAACTTTGGACCTCGCAGCCGTCAAACAAGACATCTTCAATTTGATGACCACCTCCCAAGACTGGTGGCCCGCAGACTACGGCCATTACGGCCCCTTTTTCATTCGCATGGCCTGGCACAGCGCCGGCACCTACCGCATTCACGACGGACGCGGCGGGGCAGGCTCCGGTACTCAGCGCTTTGCTCCGCTCAATAGCTGGCCCGACAATGCCAACTTGGACAAAGCCCGCCTCCTGCTCTGGCCGGTGAAGAAAAAATATGGCCGCAAAATCTCCTGGGCCGACCTCATGATCCTTGCCGGCAACTGCGCCCTGGAATCTATGGGTTTCCCGACATTCGGTTTCGCAGGCGGTCGTGAAGACGTATGGCAGCCCGAAGAAGACATCTACTGGGGTTCGGAGGCCGAATGGCTGGGCGACAAGCGTTACACCGGCGACCGCGACCTGGAAAACCCGCTGGCCGCCGTACAAATGGGGCTTATCTACGTCAACCCGGAAGGCCCCAACGGCAATCCCGATCCCATAGCGGCCGCCCGCGACATCCGCGAGACCTTTGCCCGCATGGCCATGAACGACGAGGAAACCGTAGCGCTCATTGCAGGCGGTCACACCTTCGGCAAAACCCACGGCGCCGCCGATCCCGGCAAGTATGTGGGCCGCGAACCCGCAGCAGGCTCTATCGAGGAGCAGAGTACCGGTTGGAAAAATACATTCGGCACAGGCAACGCCGGCGACACCATCACCAGCGGCCTCGAAGGCGCCTGGACGACTACGCCCACCAAATGGAGCAACAACTTTTTCTGGAATCTCTTTGGCTATGAATGGGAACTGACCAAAAGCCCGGCCGGAGCGCACCAATGGATTCCGAAGCACGGCATGGGCGCAGGCACCGTACCCGATGCCCATGATCCCAACAAGCGCCATACGCCGGTGATGCTGACCACCGACCTGGCGCTGCGTTTCGATCCTGCTTATGAGAAGATTTCGCGCCGCTTCCATGAAAACCCTGATGAGTTTGCCGACGCCTTCGCGCGCGCCTGGTTCAAACTGACGCACCGCGACATGGGGCCGCGCTCGCGCTACCTCGGCCCGGAAGTACCCGCCGAAGAGCTGATCTGGCAAGACCCGGTTCCGGCGGTCAACCACCCGCTCATTGATGATAGCGACATCGCCGATCTCAAGTCCAAAATTCTTGCTTCGGGGCTGACGGTAGGCCAATTGGCTGCTACCGCATGGGCTTCGGCTTCTACTTTCCGCGGCTCCGACAAGCGCGGAGGCGCCAACGGCGCACGCATCCGGCTGGCTCCGCAAAAGTACTGGGAGGCCAACAACCCGGCGCAATTGTCCAAAGTATTAGATACGCTGGAGGGCATACAAGCTGCTTTCAATACGGCAAACGCCGGCGGCAAGCAGGTATCTGTGGCCGATTTGATCGTACTTGGCGGTTGCGCAGCCGTAGAGCAGGCAGCTAAAAATGCAGGCCACGATGTGAAAGTACCCTTTGCGCCGGGTCGTACCGATGCAACGCAGGAACAAACCGACGTGGAATCCTTCGCAGTACTCGAACCGCTGGCCGACGGCTTCCGCAATTACGCCAAAGCATCCGTGGCCGGCGTAGCGGAAAACTGGCTGATTGACAAGGCCCAACTCCTCACGCTGACGGCTCCTGAAATGACGGCATTAGTGGGCGGATTGCGCGCCATGAATGCCAATTACGACGGTTCGCAGCACGGTGTTTTTACCCATCGCCCGGAAGCGCTGAGCAACGATTTCTTTGTCAACCTCTTGGATTTCAGCACAACCTGGAACGCTACTTCCGATGCCCAGACGGCATTTGAGGGCCGCGACCGCGCCACCGGCAAGGTAAAGTGGACGGGTACCCGCGCCGATCTCATCTTTGGCTCCAACACCGAACTGCGCGCAGTGGCAGAGGTGTATGCCTGCGAAGATGCTCAGGAGAAGTTCGTACACGACTTTGTAGCAGCCTGGACGAAAGTGATGAACTTGGACCGTTTCGATCTGGCTTGATTTTAGATTTTTTATCCTGTCTTATATAACAATTTGTTCATTTCCAGAGGCAGCCTGTAACAACGGGCTGCCTTTTTATTTATATTTTTAGAATGCTATACTGGATATCGAGTATTTCCAAATGCAGCCAAGTCCAGTCTCCGCTGTCTAATTTCCAAGTGGCTTTCATTTTGGAGGGTACTTTAATACCCTCGAAGACGGCATAATCATCTACGGTCAGAATCCATTCTTTTCTTTCTGAATCGGGCGCATTGCCCTGATATCGCAGAGCGACGAATCGGGTGAAATTGCCTTTTTCATCAAAATGAAAACTACCGCTCCCTTCTGTGCCTTGGTATGCAATGGTTGCCTTGGCGCTGAGATCGTCTATCGGTTCCCATTTGACATACGGGCTGAGAGCCAGCGAAGGAAACCACACCATCTCGCCGAGGAGTCTTTGTATGGAGCCTTCGTCCAATTTTTCGCCGCACTCGTTGACAATAGTCAGCAGAGCGTTCATTTTGATCAACATTTCGCCCTCGCCGTTCTGCAACTTATCCCGGCCTCTGAACCACATCAGAGGGTTCATTTTCAGATCAACCGACCAGATAAATGCCGGTTTGCTGACGTTGGTGTGTTGTATGGCTGTGGCGGGATACCAGTCTTTTTGCTCCGGCTTCATTTTCATCAACGCCTTTTGAATCACCCTTCCATTCGTCGCTTTGGGCTTGCCTACAGCGCCGCATTGAACCAGCCAACGTTGAACCGGAGTAGGCAAATAGGCAGTTTCTTCAAGCGACAAAACCGTCTGAGCCGGGGCTTCCGCAGGAACGAGAACCTCTAATGTTTCCTCACGTACCAATCCATCAAACATCGAGTTTGCATAAGAAAATATCAACACTACCAGAATCAGCAAATTGGGCAGCGTACCCAATTGTGCGTCTTTCCAAAAGTATAGAACCAGTATTTGTGAGATTTCAACTCCAACAAGCCCTACGATCCAGGCTGGTTTGGAATGTAACTGGTAAAGCACGCCGTAAACGAGCAGCAATGCCGCAGCCAAGAGCCAGATGGCGCCGAGCGGCTTGGAAATAGGTAGCGTCAGTTCTTCTATTTCTCTGATACCGAATGCTTTGACAAAGCCCAGTATATGAATCAGCGCATGTAGCGCAACGACGACCAGAAAAAAAGCTCTCATAATGGGTAGTTTGAGATGAAGACAAGCTTTATCCACCGCGGCGTGCTGACGACGTACCCGATTTTACGATTCCTCCAATTTTTCCAACCTTGCCCAATATTCCTCCACATGCGCCTGCACGTCGTCCAATGCCTGTTCATTGCCGGGCTGAAACAGCGGTCTGAAACGCCCCTGCAAGCGCAGACATTCCACCGCCGGCCGGAAGCGTTCGGGTTTGTAGCTGATGGCGTAGTGCTGCCGTTCCACCTCGAACAGCGGGAAGAGCCGCGTTTCTACCGCCATGCGCGCTACATGGATGCTCTGGGCGGGTTCGGTTTTGTGGCCCGGCGGGCAGGGGCCGTCCACCATGAGCAGCCGGAAGCCGTGTACCGACTTGGCTTTCTGCACTTTATTCCTGAAGTCTTCCAAAAAAGCGAGCGAGCAGGTAGCTGCGTAGGCCAGATTGTGCGCTGCCACAATGCCCATGAGGTCTTTGGGCCAGGAGCGCTTGTACCCTGCGCCGGGATTCGTGGTAGTGACTGCACCGTATGGTGTGGCGGTGCTGGTTTGCACGCCGGTGTTCATGTAGGCGCCGTTGTTGTTCACCACATAAAGTATGTTTTCGTCGCGTGCGGCGGCCCCCGACAGTGCCTGCAAGCCGATGTCGAAGGTGCCCCCGTCGCCGGCGAGTACAGCTACCGTGACGTGTTGTTTGCCCTGCCGGTCTAATGCGGCGCGCACACCGGTAGCGGTGGCCGGAGATGCGGCAAAAAGGGTATGTACTACGTTGGCTTTCAGGTCATTGAGCGGGTATGGCCCGGATATGATGGACAGGCAGGAAGCGGGCATGACATACACGGTTTCCGGCCCCAGTATGTCGGTGAGGTGACGTACCAACAGCGACCAGCCGCAGCCTCTGCAACTGAGTGCGCCGGAGTAAACCTGTTCTTCCTGAATCAAAAATTTCATGCTCGGTTCCATGGTGGTTGTTTTTTGTTGTTATCCGTGTGTTTTAGAAAGCTGCAAGCCGTAAGCTGCAAGCCGTAAGCTGCAAGCCGTAAGCTGCAAGCTGCAAGCCTCAAGCCGTAAGCTGCAAGCTGCAAGCCGTAAGCCGCAAGTGAGATATGTGTGTTGTTGTTTTGGCATTTACAGGTACTTTTGTCAAATTCGTATCGGTCCTGAATTTTTTTTGTTCAAAATAGAAGTCAATGAGGAATTTCAAAAAACTATTAGTTTGGCAAAAGGCCATGAAAATCGTAGAACTTACCTACCAGATGACAGATAAATTTCCTGATTATGAAAAATTCGGCTTGACTTCTCAGTGTCAAAGATCAGCAGTAAGTATAGCCTCCAATATCGCGGAAGGCAGTAGCAGACGCAGTGAAAAAGACAAATACCGATTTTCTGAAATTGCATTAGGATCAGCATTTGAATTAGAAACACAAGTCTTGGTAGCCCAACTTCGCCAATATGCTTCTCCTGAACTCATTCAAGCCTTGCTGAAAGAAATTGAAGAAGAACAAAGCATGCTTTCGAAATATATGGAGCGCCTTCAATAAAATACATTGATCGTTAACTGATCGTCGAAGGCATTGCAACCCCCAGTTTATGGCTTGTAGCTTGCGGCTCAAAGCTGTTGCAACCTGCCAAGAGCCTGTAGCTTGTAGCCGCACCAACCAGCCCTACTCTACCCAATTCACCACCTCTGCATCTTCCCTCAACGCCATTTGAATGATGCGTTCCACCGTAGTCGGAGGCACGTCCTTGCCGCCCACACCGGCGTAAAAATCCAGCAAACTCAGGGGCCGGCCGTACAGTGCCCGCTGCATTTCCTGATACAAAGCGCCCTCCCGGTCTCCCATAAAATTGCGCTCTATCACCGCAAGGCGCGCACCGTCCGACAGTGGTCGCAAGGCTTCCAGTACTGCCTGCCGTGGGAAAGGTTTGAACAGCCGCAGCTTCAGCAGACCTACTTCAGAATGACTCCGGATGACGCCCCGCGCCGTAGTGGTGATGCTGGACACCGTGACCAAGACCAGTTTCGTTTGCGGCCCGATGTTGACGGCCTCCACATTGTGGTACTCCCGGCCGAATGTTTGGGCAAATTCAGCGGCGATTTCCTCGGCTGCAGTTTCTACCCGGCAGGCGTCCTGCCAGAAATTGTGATTGAACTTACCGTAGTGTTCCGGCGGCACCAGTCCTCCGATGGCCTTCGGGTGTTCCATGTCAACGGCGGTGATGCCGGGCTGTTTGGCAGGTAGGAAAGCGTCGGTCAAATCCTGATCGGGTACCCACACGTTTTCACTGGTATGGCTTTGATAGAAGGCATCGAGTACCACCAGCACCGGCAAATTGAGCTGCTCGGCCAACCTGTATGCCTGAATCACCGTATCCAAAACCTCCTGCGAACTCTCGCCGTAAAACTGTACCCAGCCGGTATCGCGCTGCGAAAGCGAATCGGACTGATCCGACCAGATATTCCACGGAAATGAAGGCCGCCCCACGTTGCAGGCCACTATCGGCAGCCGCAGGTGGGCAATGGCGTGCAGCACCTCGTGGGCATAAAACAAGCCCTGCCCGGCCGTAGCCGTGAACACCCGCGCCCCGGCCGTCGCTGCGCCTTTGGCTGCCGCAAATACCGAGTGCTCGCTCTCCATATTAATATAGGTGGCATCCATCTCGCCCGATGCGCACATTTCGGCAATGCGCTCCACAATGGAGGTTTGTGGCGTGATGGGATAGGCCGGCACAAAGTCCACTCGGCACAGTTTGGCAGCTTCGGCGGCAGCATAATTGCCTTTCATTACCTTCTGCCGATGGTGCGGGTATCGGGTCGTTTTGGTTTTCTTTTCAGGATGTATGGCTGTCATAATCAGAACTCATTTTTGTAATAAAATCCGTCTGCTGCGAGCCGTGAGCCGCGAGCTACGGGTTTGATTATCAATAAAATCGGCGATTGTTCTCCACCTGTTTTCATGCGACACCTTCCCGTCTCGCTAAGGCTCGGCGGTTAGATGTCACCTGAAAACTCGCGGCTCGAAGCTCGTAGCTCAAAGCTAAGAGGTTACCACCCGAAAATCCACCGCGCTGCACGGGCATTCCTGCACACAGATACCACAGCCTTTGCAGTAGTCGTAGTCAATGCGCAGGCGGCCCTCTTCATCCACAGAGATAGCGGCATCAGGACAGTAGTTCAGACAATTGCCACACTCAAAACAATCTCCGCAATGCAGGCACCGTCCGGCCTCTGTGCCGATGTCGGCTGCTTCAATACCCAGATTCACCTCGCCGAAATCGCCGGTAAAATCGCGTTTGTGTCGCACCACGCCCTCATGTCGCACCGAGGGCAGGTAGTATTGGTAGTGCATCATGCCGGGCAACACGCCTGCTTTTCCTCGCGGTTCGGGCAGGTATTGTGTTTTTTGTAAAAAAGCATGCACTTCGAGGGCTACGTCGTTGCCGCTGCCGATGGCCTCCGCCACGGTGCCGCCCCAAGCCATATCCCCCGCGCCAAACACCGCCATATCGTCAAAACCACTCATGCGCCCCTGCACTGTTTTGGCCTGGCTTTCGCCAAAGGCATAGCGATCCGTGTATTGCCCGATGGCGGCGATGACCTTGTCCACGGCTGTCACGTCCTCCAATCCCGGCACCGGCACCGGTCGGCGGCGACCGCTCTGATCGGGGTCGCCCAACTGCATACGGGCCAGATTGACTAAGATTTTATCTCCCGCGGCCTCTAACGAGGTGGGCGCAGTGAGGAATTCAAATCCCACGCCCTCGGCTATGGCTTCTTCCACTTCCTGAGCAATGGCGGGCATTTCCTGCGCTGTTCGACGGTAATAAATAATCGGCTGAGCGCCCAATCGCAGCAAGGTTCTCGCCACATCTATGGCCGTATTGCCGCCGCCTATGACCGCCACTTCCTGTCCCGGCCCGATGCCGTGATGTTCATTTCGGAGTTTGACATCCCGCAAGAAAGTAAGCCCTTCCAATGCCAGATGCTCGCCCTCTATGTGCATGGCCGAACCTATGTGCGCGCCGGCAGCTACGATGACCGCTTCAAACCGGCCTCGCAGTGTTTCCACCGCCACCCGTTGGTTCAGCACGATTTCTACCCCGGCCTTTTGGATGCGTTCTATTTCGTGGTCGAGCGCTTCATCGGGGAGCCTGAATTTGGGAATACCCGCCCGCATCATGCCGCCCGCTTGTGGCATGGCCTCGAACACTGTGACGGGGTAGCCTTTTTCGCGCAGGCGCAGCGCGGCGGTGAGACCTGCCGGCCCCGAACCAATGACAGCGACGCGTTCGGCGTATCGGATGGGAGCGCGCCGGGGTAGTGTTGTCGAATATGATCTGCCGAGAAAGCGCTCGATAGCGCCGATGTTCACGCCGCTGTCCAATTCGTTTCGGTTGCAGTTTTGTTCGCAGAAATGCGGGCATACCCTGCCACAAACGGAAGGAAAGGGGTTGTGCCGGTAAATAACTTGCAGGGCCTGCTCGTATTTGCCTTGGCCCGCGAGTTTGACAAACTCCCGCACATCAGTGCCGGCCGGGCAGTTGCTGTTGCAGGGCGGGCGCTTGTCGAGATACACGGGCGTATTGAGTCGCCAGTTGCCGGTTTTGTTCTTCGACATGGGTTCGCCCCATGCCGGCGAGTCCAAGTCTGGATAGGGCGTTTTCTGTTGAGGAATATGCCATTCAGTATCTTCGGCTTTTTCCAAACGCAGGCGATCCAGCACGAAGGGGTCGGGCATGGCCGGGCCGGAAACAGCTTCGAAGGCGGTGGCTGCCGCCTGTGCATTGGCATCGGGTTTGCCCGGCACATTGTCGCGGATGGCAGCCAATGTCTGCTCCAGATTGCCGCCGGCCAAACGCATCACTGCGCCGATCATAGCCGCATTGACGATAGGCAAAGCCTTGCTGCCCAAGCCATTGTCTATGGAAATGCGGGTGGCGGGCACCGTAAAGAGCTTGACGTCTTTCGGCAAAGCCAGATCAGGCGGGTTTTCGGTGTTAATTAAAAGGACGCCCCCGGGTTTGATACCTTCCGTTACGGGTACCTGACTAAGCAGGCTCTCGTCGAACACGACGATCAAATGAGGATGATACACGTTACTTCTGTTGAGTATCACCTCACGGGCAACCCGGAGGAACGCCTGGATGGGGGCGCCTGTGCGCTCTACTCCAAAAGCGGGAAAAGCTTGCACGTTGTACTGGTCCAGGCTGCTGAATACCTTGGCTAATATTTCAAAAGCGGTCACCATACCCTGGCCGCCTCTAGCGTGGCCTCTTACTTCCAGCATGGTAGTATTATTTGGTAGGACAAAAAGTGCGAAGGCTGCTCCCTCGCGCTGCTCAAGGTACGACGTCTTTGGCCCGCCAAACCATGATAAAGCACATGCGCAGGTATGATTTTTGTCATGTAAT
>DDUV01000012.1:22491-88832 GCA_002344975.1 Saprospiraceae bacterium UBA2329
CCCTTCACTACACGTAGAAACTTATAAAAAATTCAACAACCGCATGAGCCTTACCGTCATCATCATTATCCTCACCGCGCTGATTTCCATTCAGGCGTTCAGCAATCCCCAGATACAGCGCCAACTCATTTTCCACCCCGTCACCATGCGCGAAGTGCCGGGCCAGTGGTACCGCTTCCTCTCGCACGGCCTCATTCATGCCGACTGGCAGCACCTGCTCATCAATATGTTTGTGCTGTGGCAATTTGGCAGCATCATCGAGCAGGTTTTTACCAGTGTTTTTGGAGATATGGCGGGCCGGGTGCTTTATATTTTCCTGTACTTCAGTGCCATCGTCATCGCCTCCGTGCCTACTTATTTCAAACATCTCCACAATCCTTCGTACAGCGCATTGGGGGCCTCCGGGGCTACGTCCGCGTTGGTGTTCGGCTACATTTTACTCGATCCCTGGCAGTGGTTTGTATTCCCGCCGCTACCCGCTATTGTACTCGGCGTGGCATACTTGTTTTACTCCTCCTACATGGAAAAACGCGGCATGGACAACATCGGCCACAATGCGCACTTCTGGGGCGCGGTTTATGGGACGGCCTTTACGCTCATTGCGCTTTCATGGGCGCTTCCGCATTTCCTTTCTGATTTTCTTCAGCGACTTTTGGAAGGGCCGACATCGCCGTTTTAGGTCCAATTTTTTATGGCGCCCCACGCCACCGGCGCCATTCCGTTTCTATCCCTGGCGCGACCGGCGTTGGGGGTTCATGGCTTCGCTGAGGCCCTCGCCCAATAAATTGAAAATGGTGACGGTGATAAAAATGGCCAGCCCCGGCCCCAATGCCAGCCACCAGGCCCGGAAATTGCTGCGCGCCACATTCAGCATGGTGCCCCAGGTTACTTCCTCCGGCGACAAGCCGATGCCGAGAAACGACAAAAACGCCTCCAGCAAAATAGCGCCCGCTATGCCGAAAGCCAACGCAATCAGCACCGGCCCAAGGGCATTGGGCGCCGCATGACGCCACAAAATCCGCCACTCGCTCAGGCCCAGCACCCGCGCCGATTCTATATAACCCAGACTGCGGATGCGCAACAACTCCGCCCGGATGAACCGCGCAATGCCCGTCCAGCGTATCAGCCCGATGATGAGCATGGTGGCCAACAGGGAGGGTTTGTGCAACACCGCCGCTACCGACAGCAACAGCAACAGCGCCGGTATGGAATTCATCACTTCTATGAGGCGCAGCACCAGCATGTCGGCAGGCAGATAAACGCGGCGTTTCAGGAAGGGATTTTTGGACAATAGCCAAGACAAAGCATTGGCGATCAATAGTATAGTTGCAAAAATAAGCACAGCCTGCCCCCATCCGCGAAAAGCGCCGTCGGGGCCGGGCACGGTAGCATAAAACAGCCCTGCCGCCCCTCCGATCAAATTCAACACCACGCCCGCGATGGAAACTTTGAGGCCACGGTCGCCGAAAAAACCGGCCACCGCCCCCAGCAAAATGCCGATGAGCAGCGCCACCCCCATCGAAACCAAACCCACCAGCATGGCCGTACGCGCGCCCCAGATCATGCCCGCCGCCACATCGCGCCCGATCTGATCGGTGCCCATCCAGTGCCGGTAGCGCCACGATTCGACGCGTTGCCTGCCGAAAGGACTGACGTAGTTGAAGTTCTTTTTGTCTAAGGCTTGGGGGGAATAAGGTATTGGGGGAAACACGACGCGCTCGTAGCTGAGGTTCTTCCAGTCGCCGCCGGCCAATGCGCCGTCCCAGCGCGCCCAACCCGCTACTACTAAGTAATGGCGCAATACGGGAAAGTAAGTTTGACCCTCGATGCGGCAGTAAAGCGGCTTTTCATTGGCAATAAAATCGGCAAAAACAGCAAAAAACAACAGCACCCACAACATGCGCAAAGACCAGCGCATGGCGCGCCGCTGCCGCAAGAGTTCCCACACCGATGCCTCGCCCGGCCCGCCGGCAGGCAGGATGGAACTCAGGATGGAAAGCGGGCGGAATCGCATGGGAAGAGGCGTTTTTTTAGTGCATGGGGCAGCCGCAGTCGCCGGAGCGACACGCAGAAATCACACATATTAAACACAAACTTAACAGCCAGTAAATGATTCGAGACTTCATGTCGTTGTACTTTTGTTCCATTTATTTCACCGACGCAAATGTAAACAATGAGCAACAAACTTCGCATTCTTGTAGCGCCTTTAGACTGGGGCATTGGCCATGCTACCCGCTGTGTGCCCATTATTCGTGAACTTTTGCGACAGGGCGCCGAGGTCTATATCGCCTCCAATGGCCGCCCGCTCAAGGTATTACAGCGGGAGTTTCCCGAATTGCCCACCCTCACGCTGCCCCGCTACGATGTGAAATATCCTTTCCGCAGCATCATTCTGAACATGCTGTTGCAACTGCCCCGCCTGCTGTGGGCCATCTTTGCCGAGCATCGTATGGTGGACCGCTGGGTGCGCAGGTATGGTTTTGACGGCATCATCACCGACAACCGTCTGGGCTGCTATTCCCGCCGGGTGCCTACTGTTTTCATCACCCATCAGGTACACCTCAAAGCGCCCGATGAAAACATAGCCCGCTTCACCAATCGCATCAATCATTCCTTCATGCGCCGCTATGGCCGCTGCTGGATTCCCGACTGGGACGGCTCGCAAAGTCTTTCCGGCACGCTTTCGCGCCCGTCGGCACACCCGCACACCGTTTACACTGGCCCACTGACGAGGCTGCGACCTGTGCAGTCAGCAATAAAATACGATGTGCTGGTGCTGTTGTCGGGCCCTGAACCTCAGCGCACTTATGTAGAAAAAGCCATCCTGAAACAAGCCGCCGGGCTGCCGTACAATATGCTGTTGGTGCAGGGCAAACCCGAAACCGACCATACCATACAAGGCCTTGACAATGTGGAAATCGTACCCTTTTTGGATGCGCCCGAACTGAGCCGGGCCATGGCCGAATCGCGCATGGTGGTGTGCCGTTCGGGGTACAGCACGGTGATGGATCTGGCGGTGCTGGGCAAAAGAGCGCTGTACATTCCCACGCCGGGCCAGCCTGAGCAGGAGTATTTGGCGGAATACCTCGGCGAAAGGGGCGCGTCGTTGTGGCAGGATCAGGAAGAGATTCGATTGGCCGAGGGCATAGCCGGGGTGCTGGCACTGCCGGAGCCGGATATGTCGTTGGTGAGCCGGCGTTTGCTGGAAACGGCGGTGCGCGATTTTTTGCCGGCGGCTTCGCCTTCGGAAGATCAGATGAGTTGGGCGACGGCGTGAGGCAGGCGAGCGCGCCAGGGACAGCAGCGGTATGGCGGCATGCGGGGCATAGAGCTGTTAGCTTTAGCATGGCAACAGCCGGAAAAGCTAACAGCTCTGCGCGGTGGCCGCCATAATAGCGGATGGCCCGCCACGCCACCTGTGGCACCCTGCGTTGACTGTGCCCGGGTGGC
Source organism: Saprospiraceae bacterium UBA2329 (assembly GCA_002344975.1). Lineage (GTDB taxonomy): Bacteria > Bacteroidota > Bacteroidia > Chitinophagales > Saprospiraceae > UBA2329. Next base: position 25,942 of record DDUV01000012.1, read on the forward strand.
CTCCTGCGGCGTGGGGCGCCCCCAATAAATCCTGGACTTTTTTCTGAAAAATTATTTTTCAAGGTTGTGTTTTCAAAAAAAACCTAATTTTAACGGCGAATTAGTAACCATCATTCTCTTACGAAAACACAGTCAAAAGCATGAGTGCAGGATTAATTACTCTGATCGTGGGTTGGGTATTTGTTTTGGTGTGGGTGCCTTTTGTGGTACTTTCCCAAAGAAAAATGCACCCCAAAGAATTGTTCACCCTCTTCTTTGCCGAGATGTGGGAGCGCTTTTCCTTTTATGGTATGCGCGCCTTCCTCATTTTGTACATGGCATCCGAAATTTTCAAACAATTTGGCCAGACCGACGCCGACACGAAATCGTATGGTGTGTATGGCGCCTTCAACGCTTTGCTGTACGCCGCCCCCATTGTGGGCGGGATGCTGGCCGACCGGATGATCGGCTTCCGCAAGGCAGTTATGTTGGGTGGTATTTTCATGGCGCTGGGGCAGTTTACGCTGGCGGCCAACGCCTCCATGGGCAGCCAGTCGCTCTTGTTTTATGGCGGTTTGGGCCTGCTGGCGGTGGGCAACGGCTTTTTTAAGCCCAATATTTCCAGCTTCCTCGGCACTTTCTACGACCGCAACGACAACCGCAAAGACGGTGCTTTCACCATCTTTTATATGGGCATCAACGTGGGCGCGTTTCTGGCCCCGATCACTTGCGGTTATCTGGCTCGCGAGGTACACTACTCGCTGGGCTTTTTGGCGGCAGGCGTAGGTATGTTGCTTGGCTTGGTTGTATTTTGGAACAACATCCCCAAAGACAAAGGCAATGCTCCTGATCCCGTGGCGGCGGCCAAGGCGGTATTCATGGGTTTGAATCGCTTTTGGGTTATTGTGGCTGCGTCGCTGGCGTTCATTCCCGTTTTTGCACTCTTGATCGGCGCTGAAAAAGTGACCAACTGGATTCTCATTATCGCAGGTTTGGGCGTTATCGGCTATCTTATTTTCTCAGCGCTTTCCTCTGAGGACAAGAAAGAGGGCCAACGTTTGCTGGTGTTCATTGTGCTGTTCTTCTTCCACATGATCTTCTGGACCTTGTTTGAACAGGCGGGCGGATCGCTCAACATCCTCACCGACCGGTATGTGAATAAAATGGGCATTGAAACCTCGCAGTTCCAGTCTGTCAACCCGCTGTTTATCATCCTTTTAGCCCCTGTCTTCACCTGGATATGGACGCAATTGGGCAAGCGAAAGCAGGAGCCGCGCACGCCGATGAAATTCGTTTTTGCCCTGCTGCAAATGGCCTTAGGTTATTTCATCATTGTGATCGGCGCCAAATCCGTACTGGGCGATGTGGACAACGGCGGCATGATTCCGCTCTACTTCCTGCTGTTCATGTATTTGTTCCATACCACAGGCGAATTGAGCCTCTCTCCGGTGGGGCTTTCGGTAGTGACCAAACTCTCCCCGGCCAAAACAGTAGGCTTTGTAATGGGGTCCTGGTTCCTCTCCATCGCTTTCGCGCATAAGATCGGCGGCTATCTCGGCCAATTGATCGCTACGCCACAGGAAGGCGCTTCCAAAGCGAGCGAACTGACTGCCTTCATCAATGTGTATATGAACTGGGGTGTGTACTTGGTATTGGGTTGCGCCCTTCTGTTGTTGTTGCTTACTCCTGTGCTCAAAAAGTGGATGCACGGCGTGCATTAAGCATTGAGCACAACGCCAACCAACGCCGGAGGGAGCAATTTTGTACCGAGGAAAAAAAGTCGGGTTTCAAAATTTCTGCCTCCGGCGTTTTTGTTTTTATCATTGAGTCAGTCATTTAAAATCACCATATAGCTTCAAGCCATAAGTCGTAAGCCGCAAGCCGGGTGATTCAAAGGTGTAAGTTTTTTCATCCCGGGAAAGCGATAGGTGGTTCAATGCACAGCTTGTAGCTTGTAGCTTAAGGCCGGCAGCCGATGATTCCAACCTGAAAGAAACTCGAAAAACATCCTAATCATGGAAAACCAACAACAAGACTTCAAACCGTACATCTCGGCCAAGGACTTCATACCGGAGTTTACGCTCAAGGCCATTTTGCTCGGTTCCTTCTTCGGCGTGCTGTTTGGCGCAGCCACCGTTTATCTCGGCCTCAAAGTGGGCCTCACCGTGAGCGCCTCCATACCCATTGCCGTATTGGCCATTTCCATTTTCAAAAAAATAGGCAAGGCCACCATTTTGGAGAGCAACATCGTGCAGACCATCGGCTCGGCCGGCGAATCGGTTGCTGCCGGCGTGGTGTTCACGCTGCCCGCGCTGCTGTTCCTCACCGGCGGACGCGCGTATTTCCAATACTTCCAGATATTTGTGCTGGCCCTCATCGGCGGCATATTGGGCGTGTTGTTCATGGTGCCGCTGCGCCGTTCGCTCATCGTGAAAGAGCACGGCAAACTCCCCTACCCCGAAGGCACGGCCTGCGCCGACGTGCTGGTAGCCGGTGAAAAGGGCGGCAAATTGGCCCAAAAAGTGTATTACGGTTTGGGCGTGGCGTTTTTGTACAAACTCCTCATGTCCATCATCGGCTTGTGGAAAGACGTGCCCACGCTGCTGTTCAAGCGCGGCAGTTCGCTACCCAACGGCTCGGTGAGCGCCGAAATCACGCCCGAACTGCTCGGCGTAGGCTACATCATCGGGCCGCGCATAGCCGGCATCATGGCAGCCGGCGGCGTATTGTCGTGGTTGGTGCTCATTCCGCTCATCACCATTTTCGGCGACGGCCTGGCCGGCCCCCTGGCGCCTGAAATGACCCAACGCATTGCCGATATGGGGCCGGGCGACATCTGGAACCGCTACATCCGCTATATCGGCGCCGGCGCGGTCACCTTCGGCGGCTTGGTCACGCTCATCAAAACCATTCCCACCATCGTCAGCGCCTTCCGCGATTCTTTCAAAGACCTCAAAGAAAGCAGAGCCTCCAAAGGCGTGCAGCGCGAGCGCACCGAACGCGACATCCCCTTGGTGTATGTGCTGGTGGGTAGCGCCGTGTTGCTGGTGCTGATGACCATACTGCCCAATGTGCCCACCAATTTCCTCTCGGCCATGCTCATCATCGTGTTCGGCTTTTTCTTCGTCACGGTGTCTTCGCGCATTGTGGGCCTCATCGGTTCGTCTTCCAATCCCATTTCCGGTATGACCATTGCCACCCTCATGGCCACCTCGCTCATTTTCCTCGGCGTGGGCTGGAGCGGCGACGCGTACCAACCCATTGCTTTGGTGGTAGGCTCCATCGTGTGCATCGCTGCGGCCAACGCGGGCGCCACATCCCAAGACCTGAAAACCGGCTACATCGTGGGCGCTACGCCCGTCAAACAGCAGTTGGGCCTCATCATCGGGGTGCTGGTTTCGGTGGTGGTCATCGGTTTCACCATGTTGTTGCTGGAGCGCACCATCGGCATCGGCGAGGCCACAGCGGAGCATCCCAACCCGCTGCCCGCCCCGCAAGCCACGCTCATGGCCACCGTCATCAAGGGCTTGTTGAGCCAAAACCTGCCCTGGGGATTGGTCATCGCGGGTATGGGCATTGCCGCCGTGGTAGAGTTGTGCGGCGTCAATTCGCTGGCATTTGCCGTGGGCGCTTACCTGCCGCTTTCCACCTCCACGCCTTTGCTGGCCGGCGGTTTTGTAAAATGGATAGCCGACAAGATCAACAAATCCGACAAAGAAGAATCCGACATCGGGCCGGGCGCGCTGTTCAGTTCGGGCCTCATCGCCGGCGGCGCCATCATGGGCATCGTCATCGCCATCCTCATCGGCAGCACCTACGGAGTGGACGCAGAGGGCAAGCCGCGCTCCTTGCTCAGCTACCTCAACATTGGTCTGGGCGAAAGCCTCGGCAGCGGCGGCGATCTGCTGGGCCTCATCGCCTTTGTGTTGCTGGGCGCAGTGTTGTTGCGCTTTGCCACGCAGAAGGAGAAGGCATAGGTATGCCCATCGTGGCCATTTTTACCAGAGACAGAAAAAAGTCGTAAGCCATTTCCAAAAAAATTTGTTCCTTTCCGCAGCTTTGGGGTTCATTCTTCAAAGCTGCGTTTTTTTAGCAAAACATACCAGCTACCATGAAGCACACTTTTACTTTTCTCTTGCTTTGGGCCGCCCTTGCCGCTTTCGCGCAAAAACAGCCGCTCACTTACTTCCTGCCCGACATCCCGTACGACAAAAACCTGCCCACGCCCGAAGCTTACCTCGGCTTTCAGATCGGCGAGTGGCACATCTCGCACGATCAACTGCTGGGCTATATGAAAACATTGGCCGCCGCCTCGCCCAGAGCCAAATTGGTAGAGCATGGCCGCACTTTTGAAAACCGACCGCTCATCCACCTCATCATTACTTCTGAAAAAAATCACAAGTCGTTGGACGAGATCAAAGCCCAGCATGTGGCCCTGAGCAACCCGTCCAAATCGGCCGGTGTGGACCTCAATAAAGTACCCGCCGTACTCTACCAGGGCTACACCATACACGGCAACGAACCCAGCGGCAGCAATGCCGCCATGCTGGCAGCCTACTACTTGCTGGCCGGCAAAAGCAAAGACCTCGACCGCCTGCTCGAAGACGTCATCATCATTTTTGATCCCTGTTTCAATCCCGACGGCATGAACCGTTTCGCCTCCTGGGTGAACACGCACCGCAATAAAAACCTCAGTTCCGACCCTGCCGACCGCGAGTTCAACGAACCCTGGCCCCGCGGGCGCAGCAATCACTACTGGTTTGACCTCAACCGCGACTGGCTGCCGGCGCAATTGCCCGAAAGCCAGGGCCGCGTGCGCATCTTCCACGAATGGAAACCCAACGTACTCACCGATCACCATGAGATGGGTTCCAACACCACCTTCTTCTTCATGCCCGGCGTACCCTCCCGCGTACACCCCCTGACACCCAAGCTCAATCAGGAACTCACCGAGCGCATCGGCAACTACCACGCCGAAGCTTTGGACGGCATAGGCTCGCTGTACTTCACCAAAGAGGGCTACGACGATTTTTACTACGGCAAAGGCTCCACTTATCCCGACGCCAACGGTTGTGTGGGCATCCTTTTTGAGCAGGCCAGTTCGCGCGGACATGTGCAACAAACCGACAACGGCGACCTCACCTTTGCCTTCACCATCCGCAATCAGGTGGCTACCTCGCTTTCGACCCACAAAGCGGTGCGCGAGATGAAAAAAGACCTGCTCAGCTATCAGCGCGATTTTTACACCTCCGCCCTCGAAGATGCCCGCAACGACACCCGCAAAGCCTACATTTTCGGCGATCCGGCCGACCGCGCCCGCACCGCTGCTTTTATTGAGATTTTGCGCAAGCACCAGATCGAAGTATATACGTTGAAAAAAGATGCTACTGCCGCAGGTCATCAGTTTACGGCAGGCCAAGCCTATGTTGTGCCGCTCGACCAGCCGCAATACCGCCTCATTCATGGCATTTTTGAAACCAGAACCGCTTTTGAAGACAGCATTTTTTACGACATATCGGGCTGGACTTACCCGCTGGCCTTTAACCTGCCGTATGCCGCGCTGGAAAAACGCGCCTTTGACGACGACATGATAGGCGACAAAATTGCCGGTCCGGGCATCGTTGTGGAAACACCCGCGCCCGAATTCAGCGAGTACGCTTACCTCATGGAATGGACCGAATACTACGCTCCCAAAGCGCTCAACTACCTGCTGCAACAGGGTCTTCGTATGAAAGTGGCCTCTACGGGCTTCTCTATGGACAACCGGAATTATCCGCCCGGAACCATCCTGCTGCCGGTAGCTGGCCAGAGCAAAACGCCGGAGCAGATTCACGGACTCATCACCATTGCCTCGCAGATGGGCGGCGTGCGGTTTTATGATATGGACACCGGTCTGACGCCTGTGGGCATTGACCTCGGCAGCGACGATTTCAAGCTCCTCAAAACCCCAGAAGTGTTGCTCCTCGTGGGCGAGGGCGTGCGCAGCACCGATGCCGGCGAAATCTGGCACCTGCTCGATCAGCGCTACGATATGCGCGTGACCAAGGTGGAAATGACGGCGCTGGGCCGCGTTGATCTGAACAAATACACGGCAGTCATCATGCCCGGCGGCAATTACGGCAGCATTTCCGGCGGCGACCGGCTCAAAGAGTGGGTGCAACAGGGCGGCGTCATCGTGGCCTACCAGGAGGCAGTGCAATGGCTGCGCAGCAATGGCCTGGCGTTCGTGGAATTCAGGCAGGAGAAGGCTTCCGACGCTACTCCGGCACGCCGTCCATATACAAAAAGGGAGGAAGACCGGGGCGCGCTGCAAACTTCGGGGGCTATTTTTGAGAACCTGCTCGACAACGGTCACCCCATCGGTTACGGCTACACGCGAGACAAGATGCCGGTGTTCCGCAGCGGCAATCTCTATTTTGAACCGGCCAAAAATCCCTACGCCACACCCCTACTCTACTCCTCCAATCCGCTGATGAGCGGCTACCTGCATACCCGCTATGCAGAGCGCGTGCGCAGTTCGGCAGGCGCGGTGGTGAGTGCGGTGGGCCGCGGCAAAGTCGTCGCTTTTGCAGATAATACGCAGTTCCGGGCTTTCTGGTTTGGGGCCAATAAACTGTTGGCCAATGCCATTTTCTTTGGTCACACCATCCACCCGGATGCATCGGAGAGGAGTTTGCCGAAGGAATAGCGATTATGCACGAACATATAGAAAACCTGCTCGCCCTGCTCCGATTGGAAAAGGAGGAAGAATTGGAGTTTTACAGGAAAAAAATTCAGCGGCTGAGCTTGGAGGAGCGCAAAGCGGAGGGCTATTGCTGGTACCCCGTGAAGCTCGCGCAGCAGGGTTATACCATCGGCGACCGCGCTTTTGTGGTGGTGGAGCGGCCGGCTGAAAACCGCAAGGAGCATTTTTTTCGGGAGGGCAAAACCGTCAATTTTTTCACCCGGAAGGAGGGCGCGAGGCGGGCGGAGTTTGCCGGCGTCGTGCATTTTGTGGACAAAAACAAGATGAAAATTATTCTCAACAGTCAGGATTTGCCCGACTGGAGCGACGAGGGCCTCACCGGGGTGGACCTGCTGTTTGACGAGCGCAGCTACGCGGAAATGGAAAAGGCCCTGCGGCAACTGATGGAGGTAAAAAAAGGCCGCCTGGCCGAACTGCGCGCCGTGTTGGCCGGGAGCAAAGAACCCGAATTTGGGCAGACGCCTGATATTCAGCACATTCCGGGACTCAATGCCTCGCAGACTGCCGCCATCCGCGAAACGCTGGCAGCGCGCGATGTGGCCGTCATTCACGGTCCGCCGGGCACCGGAAAAACTACCACCATTGTGCAGGCCGTGAAGCTGCTGTGCCAAACCGAACACACGGTATTAGTATGTGCGCCCAGCAATGCTGCGGTGGATTTGCTGACCGAACGATTGGCGGCGCAGGGCTTGTTTGTGGTGCGCCTCGGCAATATTTCGCGCGTGGACGAGGGCATTCTCTCGCACACCCTCGAAGCGCTGGCGGCCTCGCACCCGGAGAGCAAAAACGTGAAAAAAGTGCGGATACAGGCCGCAGAATGTAGGCGGCAGGCCCGGCGATTCAGGCGGCAGTTTGGCTCTGAGGAGCGCAGCGAGCGCCGCCAACTGCTGGAAGAAGCCTCACAATTGGCCGCCTGGGCCGATGCGCTGGAAGACCGCATTGTGGAGCAAATTCTGGACGGCGCACAGGTGGTGACGGCTACTTTGGTGGGCGCTGCGCAAAAGGTATTGGACAAGCGGCATTTTCGCACGCTCATCATAGATGAAGCCTCGCAGGCGCTCGAACCCGCCTCCTGGATACCGATCCTCAAAGCCTCGCGGGTGATCCTGACGGGCGATCCCTGCCAATTGCCGCCCACCGTAAAATCAGAAGCGGCGGCGCGACAGGGCCTCTCCGTGACCATGATGGAGCGCTGCATAGAGCGCATGCCCTGGTCGCCGATGCTGGAAGTGCAATACCGGATGCACGCCGCCATCATGGGCTTTTCCAATCGTCGTTTTTACAAAAACCGGCTCAAGGCGCACGAATCTGTGAGCGGCCACCGCTTGGACATCGGGGAGCATTTTCCGCTGGAGTTTATAGATACCGCCGGCTGCGGATTTGACGAGCAGGTACACCCCGATTCGATGAGCCGTTTCAATCCGGATGAGTATCATATTCTGCGCGAACACCTTTATCAACTGATTGAGGCGCATCACGACCGTCCCTTGCCTACTGTGGCCATCATTTCGCCTTACCGGGAGCAGGCCGATCACATCCGCCGGGAGGCAGAGCAGGATGCCGCGCTGGCCATGTTGTCGCTGAGTGTCAGCACGATAGATGGTTTTCAGGGGCAGGAGCGCGATGTGGTGTATATTTCATTGGTGAGGTCAAACACAAAAGGTGAAATCGGCTTCCTCAGCGATTACCGCCGCATGAACGTGGCCATGACCCGCGCCCGCAAGTTGCTCGTCATCATCGGCGACAGCGCGACCATAGGAAATAATGGTTTTTATTCCGATTTGCTGGAGTATTGCGAACAGGAGGGGGTGTATCGTACGGCCTGGGAGTTTATGAGTTGAGGGGGGGGGTCAAGGTTTCGGGTTCAAGGTTTCGGGTTCCATCGCGCTTAGCACTGAACCCGAAACCAGGAACTTTAAAACCGAAACCCGAAATTCGGAACGCAAAACCTTGTCTTTTTGGGCAATTTGTCTCAACTTTACGCCCGTTCAGGCCATGCGATAACAAACGCACGCTTCATGAAAATCGGCCTTATGCACTGATTCTAAACTTATTATCATTATTAAACATGGACATACTGGGAGTTGATATTGGCGGCACGGGACTAAAAGGAGCCATTGTAGATGTGCGGAGCGGAGAATTGCGCAGCGAGCGCGTACGATTGGAAACTCCCAAACCCTCCACTCCGGAGCGCATGACCGAAACTTTTATGGAATTAGTACAGCACCTCGACTGGACCGGGCCGGTGGGTTGCGGGTTTCCGGCCATTGTGCGGCATGGCGTGGCTCATTCTGCCTCCAATATTGACAAAGGCTGGCTGGGCCAAAACATCGAGGCATTGTTCAGCAAGGCTTCGGGGCTCCATGTGGCAGCCCTCAACGACGCCGATGCTGCCGGCTACGCTGAAATGGATTTCGGAAAGGGGAAAGGTCAAATGGGCACGGTTTTACTCATCACCATTGGATCGGGCATAGGCACCGCGCTGTTTGTGGACGGCAGGGAAGTACCCAACACGGAGTTCGGGCATCTCATCATGCATAATATGATTGCCGAGCATTATGTGTCGAACTCTGCCCGCAAAAAATTGGACCTCTCCTGGGAAAAATGGGGCAAGCGCTTCAACGAATACCTGCACCATTTGGAACGCCTGCTTTCGCCGGATATGTTCATACTCGGAGGCGGCATCAGCAAAGATTTCGACAGTTACCAAAAGTATTTGAAAGTGGAAACACCGGTGACGCCGGCCAAACTGCTCAATAACGCGGGCATCGTAGGGGCTGCGGGGTATGCGTATCGCAGGCTGGGAGGAGGAGCATAGGGCATAGAGCGAAGCGAAGTCCCGATGAGGAACGAAATCGGGAGAGCATAGGGCAGAGGGAAATTTTGTGAGAAAATAAACTACTTTTGCCATCGGTATTGATTCGTCAACAACAACATTCAGTCATGTGCCTCGCCATTCCGGGTAAAATAGCCTCCATCACCAATCAATTGGACGACACCTTCCGCATAGGCAAAGTTTCGTTTGGAGGTATCCTCAAAGAAGTGAATCTGATGATGGTGCCTGAAGCCCAACCCGGCGATTATGTACTGGTGCATGTGGGCGTGGCCATCAGTGTGGTGGATGAGGAAGAAGCCGAAAAAACGTTCCGATATCTCAAAGAAATCGGCGAACTGGAAGAGTTGGAGTGATCCGCTCCGCACAAAATATTTGCCCATCAGGCAGCGTTTTGGCCTGCACACGGTATCTCTCTAACAATTTTCTACCCTGATCTCATTTTTTAACATTTAAAAATTCGCCGCTATTTGAGGCATTGCCTATTATTGTGGCCTCTTTGTAACCAACCGATTTTTCTAAAGGAAGCTATCTTTTCAAATCCATCATCTATGTTGAAACTTCGATTGATTTTCTCCGCCCTGGCCATCGCCGGCAGCATCGTGAGCCTCTCTGCGCAGGACATTCACTTCTCGCAGTTTTACCTCTCGCCGCTCAACCTCAACCCGGCTCTGACCGGCGTTATGAATTGCAATGTCCGATTAGCTGCCAACTACCGCAACCAGTGGGCTTCGGTATTGCGTTCCAATGCCTACAATACTTACTCCGTCTCTTATGACCAGCGCATCGCTACCGGTCGCTACGATTACTTCGGCGTAGGCGGCACTTTCTGGGGCGACCGCGCCGGCGAATCGCGTTTCCAAACGCTGACCGGCAAAATCTCCGGCTCTTACAGCAAGCGCATGGCGGGTACCCGTACCAGCGCGTCTTACTTAGTGGCCGGGGCCGAACTGGGCTTTGCGCAGCGCAGTATTGACTTTATCAATCTTCGTTGGGGTACTCAGCACGATGGCCGCGGCGCGCACGATCCCAACCTGCCGACGCTGGAAAACGGTTTCAATCGCGACAACTTCATCTTCGCCGACATGGCTGCCGGTTTGCTCTGGTTCGCCGTTTTCGATTCCGACAACAACCTCTATCTCGGCGCTTCTTTCCACCACCTCAACCGCGCCAATCTCTCTTTTACCAACACCGAGCAAGACCTGTTGTACAGCCGCTTCACGGTACACGGCGGCGGCGAGTTCAGCATGAGTGATAAGGTGGGCCTTGTGCCGGGCGTCATCGTGATGAGCCAGGGGCCGTCCTTTCAGGTGAACGCGGGCACCAGCCTCAAATTCATCCTCAACAAAACCAAATACGACACGCAGGCATTTCAGGTGGGCTTGTGGACGCGCGTTTCCAATAAAATTGAAACCGGCGTACTCAACGATGCAGCCATCCTCTCCACCCGTTTCGATATGAACAACTTCAGCCTCGGCTTCAGCTACGACATCAACGTGTCGCCGCTCAAAGCTGCCAGCAACGGTCAGGGCGGCTTTGAATTTGCTCTGAACTACAAGATTTGCGGCCCCGAAAAACGCGGCCTCTACTGCCCGAACTTCTGATCGCACATCAGACCAACAGACAGCGAAAAGGGGCACAGCAGCGTCAGGTTGTTGTGCCCTTTTTTGTATGCTTAATCCCCCTTCCTTTCCGGCACCAACGACATGGCGTACTCGCTCAGCGCCGTGATGGTCAGGCTGGGGTTCACGCCCAGATTGGCGGGTACGATGGAGCCGTCCAAAATGTACATATTGGGATAACCAAACACCTCAAATCGTTCATTCACAACGCCTTCCGAAGTGTCTGACCCCATAGCGCAGCCGCCGATGATGTGCGCGGTGGAAGACATGTTGAACGCCAGTTCCGTCACTGCATTCATGGCCGTGCCGTTCACTTTGGACGCATAACGCCGCATCACCTCTTGCCCGGATGGAATGTAGGCAGGCACCCGCGAGGCCCCTTCGGCGGTATTGTCTAAAGTCATTTTACCGCCCAACAAGCCCCGTTTCCATACCATTCGCATGGAATTGTCCAAAGTTTGCATGACCAACAAAATGACCGACTTGCGCGGCAGATTGGTGGAAAAAACCATGCGCAATGCCTCCAGCGGACGCACCCAAAACGCGCCTAACCAGCGCAGCAATCGCATGGTGGGATTATGGCCGTCCACTGCCAGAGAGCCGAGCCGCAGCATGGCGCCGGATTTGTCGGGAAATTTCACCAATTCCACATGCGTATGCTCGTCGGGGTAGAAACCGGAACTGATGGCCACGCCGTAGTTGAGCTTGCGGTCGGCATTCACCACGCCGCAGAGGGATTCCGAATTGGTGCGAAGGTTGTCGCCCAGCCTGTCGGACAAACGGGGCAGTGTGCCGATTCCGAATTTTTGTTCCAACAAGAGCCGCATGGTACCCAGCACCCCCGCGCTGAACACAATGCCCCGCGCCCGGAAACTGCGCCGACCACCGCCCAACCAGCCCGTACTGCTGCGGGCCTCCACGGTGTATTCGCCTTTGGCATCGTCGTAAGTGACGCGGGTGGCCTGCGTTTCGGGCAGCACCTGCGCGCCGTACTTCTCAGCAAACCAGAGGTAGTTTTTATCCAATGTGTTTTTGGCATCGTGGCGGCAACCCACCATGCAACCCGCGCACTCGATACAGCCTTTGCGCAGCGGCCCCTCGCCGTTGAAGTACGGGTCGGCGGGCTGATGCGGATCGCCGTAATACACGCCCACGTCCACACCTTTGTAGGTATGGCCGCGCCCCATGTCCTGCGCTACTTCAGCCAGCAGGCGGTCGTCTTCGTATTGGTGACGGGCGGGGGTGGCGCCCAGCATGAATTTGGCTTTTTGATAAAATGGCGCCAGCACGGTTTTCCAGTCCTGAAACTTAGCCCAGACCGGGTTTTCAAAAAAAGCATCCGGCGGAGTCAGCAGCGTATTGGCATAAACCAGACTGCCGCCGCCCACACCCACGCCGCTGATGACGAACACCTCGCGGAAAAAAGTGAGTTGTTGAAACCCAAAACAGCGCAACAGCGGCGCCCAGAGGTACTTGCGCAGGTTCCAGTTGCTGCGCGGGAAATCGCCAGTGGCATAGCGTTTGCCTTTTTCCAGCACTAAAACGCTGTACCCTTTCTCTGCCAGGCGCATGGCCGACACGCTGCCCCCGAAGCCGGAGCCGATGACGATGTAGTCGTAGGTTTTTTCCTGCATGGTATATTGTTTTCGCTTCCCGCAAAGATCGCAAAGATTGCCAAGCATTGGATGTCTGTTGTCATTTGAAAAGATGACAAAACTCATTGGGTTGGGCAATCTCGTTTAATTACCTTTGCTCTTGCATGATTTCCAAATGAAAAACACCCATCATGGAAGGTAAACTGCGCGAACTCACCGATAGAATATACACCGACGGAGTAGAGCGCGCCCGCGCCGAAGCCGAGCAAATACTGGCCCAGGCCCGCGCCGAAGCCGAGCGCATCAGCACCGAAGCTGCCCGCGCTGCCCAACGCACCCGCGAACAAGTCGAAGAAGAAGCCGCCCGCCTGCGCGACAATACGCAGTCGGAACTGGCGCGTTCGGCCCGGCAGGCGGTGTCGGATTTGCAGCAAAAAATTTCGGGGCTTGTCACAGATCGCTTGGTGGCCCATCCCGTTCGGGAAGCGCTCTCCGATGCCGGTTTTTTGCAACAGATCATCCAGACGGCCATGAGCAACTGGAAGCCCGACAGCCAGACCGGCCCCGACCTGCAATTGCTGCTGCCCGAAAAGGACCGCGAACGTTTGGACGCTTTTGTGGCCGCCCGCGCCAATGAACTGCTCGCCAAAGGGCTTCACCTGAGCTACGACGAGCGCCTTCAGGATGGTTTTCGCATCGGCCCGGCAGACGGGAGCTTTGTGGTTTCTTTCAGCGCCGAGGACTTCGAGCGCTTTTTCCGCATGTATCTGAGGCCGCAGGTGGACAGGCAGTTGTTTGGAGAAAAATAACTTATCATGACCAACCGCCAATACTACTACCTGATCGCCGGACTGCCCGACATCGTGCTCGACCAGCCCAAAATGCCCTTTTCTGTGGCGGCGTTCAGGGAAGAATTGAAGACGCACCTGCATCCAGAAGATTACCAATTAGCGGAATGGTTGTTTTTACCGGCCGACAACCGCAATCTGCTCCATTTTTTGCTCAAAACCGAGGCGACCTGGGAAGAAAATGCCCGCTACTCGCCCGATGACTTCGCCGACGGGCTGCGCGAACCGGAGCGCCTGCCGGCTTATATGCAGACTTTCATCGCTGCGTTTCAGGCGCAGGAACCGCTGCGGCCCGGCATGACCTGGGAGAACCAACTCACGGAACTGTTTTACGATTATGCCTTAGCTAATACGCAGGGTTTCCTCAATGATTGGTTCCGATTTGAGCGCAACTTGCGCAATATCCTCGCGGCCATGAGCATCCGCCGGAACCGCCTCAGCGTGGAAGGGCAGTTGATAGGCGAATACGAGTTCACCGCAGCGCTTCGCAGCAGCCATGCCCGCGACTTTGGTCTCAGCGGCGAGTTTCCGATGATGGAGCGCCTCCTGCAATGGGAGGACAACAACTGGCTGGAGCGCGAAATGGCCATTGATGCCAAACGCTGGACGTATTTGGACGAACTCAACGCTTTCCATTATTTCAGCGTGGAGGTGTTGCTCGCCTATTTGATCAAACTGATGATTTTGCAACGTTGGGCGCCTTTGGACAAGGCCGACGGAGATGTTGTTTTTAAGAAGATCATTGGAGATTTGGAGCATAGTTTGCCGATGTGATTCGGTGGCCGCGCCGTGGCGCGGTAAGCGCGAGGAACGCGAGCGTTTTTAACGCGAATTTTAGCGAAGGACGCGAATTCCCGCGAACCACGCCTGTCGTCGTGGCGAGGAGCGAGAGGAACCGCGGCTTGCAGCCAGTAGCCAGCAGCCGTTCCAACCCGAAACCAAGAACGCGAAACACGAAATTTGAAACATGAAAAACCAATCAACGGGAACAGTAAGCGGCATCATTGCCAACCTCGCCATCATCAAAGTGGAGGGGCCGGTGGCGCAAAATGAAGTGTGCTACCTCCGCCACAAAGACACCGACCTGATGGCCGAGGTCATCAAAATCCGCAGCGGATACGCCTATGCGCAGGTGTTTGAGAGCACCCGCGGCATCAAAGTAGGCACGCCGGTGCGGTTTATGGGCCACCTGCTCGAAGCCACCCTCGGTCCCGGCATCCTGTCGCGCAACTACGACGGCCTCATGCACGACCTCGGCACGATGAGCGGCATCTTCCTCCAACGCGGCGAATATACCGATGCCTTAGACAAAGCCAAACTCTGGCATTTCAAGCCATTGGCACAGCCCGGCGATACGGTACAGGCCGGCGCCTGGCTCGGCGAAGTGCAGGAAAATGCCGTGCCGCACCGCATCATGGTGCCGTTTATGTGGCAAGGCAGTTTCACCGTGCAATCGGTAGCACCCGAAGGCGAATACCGCGTAGAAGACGAAATTGCCACCCTGAGCGACGCATCGGGTCGCCAACTGAAAGTGACCATGACGCAGCAATGGCCTGTAAAACAAGCCGTTCGGGCCTATGTGGACAAACCGAGGCCCTACCAACTGCTCGAAACCGGCGTGCGCACCATTGACACCCTCAACCCCATTGTGGAGGGCGGCACGGGCTTCATTCCCGGCCCCTTCGGCAGCGGCAAAACAGTGTTGCAGCAGGCCATTTCCCGACAAGCCGATGCCGACGTGGTGATTGTAGCGGCCTGCGGAGAGCGCGCCAACGAAGTGGTGGAATTGTTCAAAGAATTTCCCGAACTCGACGACCCCTGGCATCCCGGCAGACGCCTCATGGAGCGCACCGTCATCATTGCCAACACCTCCAACATGCCGGTGGCAGCCCGCGAGGCTTCTGTTTATACCGCCATGACCATAGCCGAATACTACCGCAGCATGGGCCTGAAAGTATTGCTGCTGGCCGATTCCACTTCCCGCTGGGCGCAGGCCCTCCGCGAAATGTCGAACCGCATGGAGGAACTGCCCGGCCCCGATGCCTTCCCGATGGACCTCTCGGCCATCATTTCCAATTTCTACTCGCGTGCAGGCATGGTGCGCCTGAGCAATAACCAAAGCGGTTCCATCACCTTCATCGGCACGGTATCGCCCGCAGGCGGCAACCTCAAAGAGCCGGTGACGGAAAGCACGCGCAAAGCCGCCCGTTGTTTTTACGCTCTCTCGCAGCAACGCGCCGACAGCAAGCGCTACCCGGCCATTGACCCGATAGACAGCTACTCGAAATATCTGGAGTACCCCGAATTGCAGGAAACGCTGGCCAAAGCCATTTCGCCCGATTGGGTGGATAAAGTGAACCGCCTGAAAAACATCCTCTTGCGAGGCAAAGAAGCCGCCGAACAAATCAATATCCTCGGCGACGACGGCGTCACGGTGGACTACCACCTCACCTTCTGGCGCTCGGAAGTGGTGGATGCCGTCATCCTACAGCAGGACGCTTTTGACTCGATAGACGCCCGCACGCCGCTGGCCCGGCAGCAGTACATGACCGACTGGGTGCTGCGGATTTGTGACACGCATTTCCAATTCGACTCTTTCGAGCAGGTAAATCCGTATTTCAAAAGGGTTGTCAACCAAATGAAGCAGATGAACTACTCGGAATTTGAATCGGAACAGTTTCGCAGTTTCGAGAAGGAATTGGAGGAGATGCTGAGGGAGGGGGAAGGCAGTAGGCGGTAGCCGCGCTATGGCGCGGGGTGCACAGCTTGAGGCTTGTAGCTTAAGGCTTGAGGCTAACCAAAAAAACAAAAAGAACAACGAACACATGCAAACTCAAGCATTTCAAAGGGTTTATACCAAAATAGAACAGCTCACCAAAGCCACCTGCACCCTGCGCGCACAAGACGTGGGCAACGAAGAATTGGCCTTGGTGCATGGCCGTCTGGCGCAGGTAGTGAAAATCATGGGCGACGAGATCACCCTGCAAGTATTCTCCGGCACCGAGGGCATTCCCACCAATGCGGAGGTCGTGTTTTTCGGCAAGCCGCCGGTGCTCAACGTGAGCGACGAACTCGCCGGCCGCTTCTTCGACGCCTTCGGACGGCCCATTGACGGCGGCCCGGATGTGCAGGGCGAGGAGCGCGAAATCGGCGGTCCTTCGGTCAATCCTGTGCGCCGCGAGCAACCCAGCGAACTCATCACCACCGGTATTGCGGGCATAGACCTGAACAACACCTTGGTGACCGGCCAAAAGATACCCTTCTTTGCCGACCCCGACCAACCCTACAATCAGGTGATGGCCATGGTGGCCCTGCGCGCCGAAGCCGACAAAATCATCCTCGGCGGCATGGGTTTGACCAACGACGACTACCTTTTTTACAAACAGGTCTTTGAAAATGCCGGCGCCCTGCACCGCATCGTCAGCTTTGTAAATACCACCGAAAATCCGCCCGTGGAGCGCCTGCTCGTACCCGACATGGCCCTCACCGCCGCCGAGTATTTCGCCATTGACAAAAACGAAAAAGTATTGGTGCTGCTCACCGACATGACGCTGTACGCCGACGCGCTCAGCATCGTATCGAACCGCATGGACCAGATTCCGTCCAAAGACAGTATGCCCGGCTCGCTGTATAGCGACTTGGCCAAGATTTACGAAAAAGCCGTGCAGTTCGAGGCCGGCGGTTCCATCACCATCATCGCGGTGACTACGCTTTCCAGCGGAGACATCACCCACGCCGTGCCCGACAACACCGGCTACATTACTGAGGGTCAGCTCTTTTTGCGCCGCGATACCGAAATCGGCAAGGTCATCGTGGACCCCTTCCGAAGTCTGTCGCGCCTCAAGCAGTTGGTCATTGGTAAGAAGACCCGCGCCGATCACCCGCAGGTGATGAATGCCGCCATCCGCCTCTATGCCGACGCCGCGAACGCCCGCACCAAGCTGGAAAACGGCTTTGATCTGACCGACTACGACGAGCGCACACTGCAATTTGCCAAAGAATACTCCGACCGCCTCCTCGCCATTGACGTCAACATTGATACCACCGAAATGCTGAACATTGCCTGGCAGTTGTTTGCCAAATACTTCTCCAAAGCGGAAGTGGGCATCAAGCAGGAGTTTGTGGAGAAGTATTGGGGGTAGGTTTTTGGGTTTGAGGTTTGGGGTTTGAGGTTTTTCGGTGGAGGTTTGAGGTTTTTTGGTTTGGGGTTTAAGGTTTGAATTCTTCACAAATAAAAAATAGAGCAACATGGGAGATTTCAGAAAATTAGAAGTGTGGAAAAAGGCCAAAGCACTTGCTGTGGATATATACAGACATTCGGAAACCGACGCCATTTCCAAGGATTTCAGGTTCAGAGATCAGCTAAGGAGTGCAGCCGTTTCTATTGCTTCCAATATTGCGGAGGGCGATGAATTGGATACGAACAAACAGAGTATCAGGCATTTTTACATCGCCAAAGGCTCCTGTGCCGAGGTATCCAGCCTTTGTGAAATAGCAGGCGAGATAGGCTATTTTGATGAAATGCTCATTCAGCGTTGGCTCGGCGATTGCAGACATATCTCCGCAATGATCGGCAAATTGATCGCGGCGAGAAAAAGCTCGCCACAAAAGCCCTCATCCACAAAATCATAAAACCCGTCTTCCCTCGCCTGTGGCGTAGTTCGGCGGATAAAACCAACAAACCAACAAACCAACAAACCATAAAACCACAAAACCACAAAACCACAACATCGTGCCTGTAAAATTTCAATACAACAAAACCTCCCTGCAGGACATGAACCGGCAGTTGCGCATTCGGCAACGCGCATTGCCCACGCTCAAAAACAAAGAGTCGGCGTTGCGGGTGGAGGTCAAAAAATTGAAACACGAAGCCGACGAACGCGAGCAATTGCTGGCCAGTCGCATGGCCGGGTACCACAACGTCCTGCGCCTCTGGGAAGAGTTTGACCCCTCGGTCGTGCAGGTAGAACAAGTGTTGCTCGATCAGCGCAAAATCGCCGGCGTGCTCATTCCCGTACTCAGGGACGTATCGTTCCGGGTAGAGCCGTTCAGCCTGTTCAACAAGCCGCACTGGTGGCCCGACGGCGTGGCCACGCTCAAGGAATTGGCTCGCATCGGCATCGAAAAACAGGTATTGTTGCGCGCCATGTCGCTGCTCGACCGCGCCCGCAAAAAGACCACGCAAAAAGTGAATCTTTACGAAAAAGTACAGATTCCCGGCTACGAAGAGGCCGTTCTAAAGATCAAGCGCTTTTTGGAAGACGAAGAAAACCTCTCCAAATCAGCGCAAAAAATTGTAAAAAAACGCCAGGAGGCATTGGGATAAAACCGCAAAACCGCAAAATGTCAAATATCAAATCTAAAAATATCCGCACGCTTAGCATCCCCCCCTTGGGAGTTAGGAAGCCAAAATCCATCGCGCCATGATCGTGCCCATGCGCAAATACGCCTTTCTGGTACATCCGCAAGACTACCAGAACTTCCTCGAAGACCTTCGGGCGGTGGGCGTATTGCACATTCAGACCCAAAAAGACCTGCCGCCGCCGGAGCAACTCAGCGAGCACGAGCGCAGGCTCAAAGACATGGAATCGGCGATTCGCCTCGTGGAAGCCCGCCGGAAGGAAGACGCCGAAATGCCCGCTGCACAAGCCCTCTCCACCGACGAAGACCCGGCGCGCCGCATCTGGTCATTGCAGGAAGCCCTCGATTCAGATCGCCAGAAGTTGCAGGTCATACGCAAAGAGCAACAAAACATGGCACCCTGGGGCAACTTCTCCAGCGCCACGCTCGAACACATTGCTCAGGCTGGCTGGCAATGTAGTTTTTACACTTGCCCGCAGCGGAAATTCCAACCGGAATGGGCCTCTGATCGCTACCTCTTTGTCATCAACGAGTTGCCGCCCGATGCGCACTTTGTGGTGCTGCACCCGCCCGGCGCGCGCCCCGACTTAGACGCCGAACTCCTGCCTGCGCCCGCCCGCGATCCCGAAGCCCTGCGCGCCGCCGCCGCCGAATTGGAAACACACATCGCCGCTTTGGAGGCACAATTGGACGACTTCGCAGCCCAGCTTCCCGCTTTAGACGGCGTGCGCAATCAACTCTTGGAACATACCGACACCGAACAGGCCCTCCGCCACACCATCACCGATGCCGCCGACGGCGCCATCATGGTTTTGGAGGGTTTTGTACCCCGCCCGGTAGAAGACCAATTGCAGAAGGTATTTGAAAATCAGCCCATTGTATTCTGGGCCGAAAACCCCATTCCCGAAGACCAGCCGCCGGTATTGCTCAAAAACGGGCGTTTCTCCAAATACTTCGAGCCGATCAGCAAGCTTTTTGCACTGCCTTCTTACGGCGAGTTGGACCTGACGCCCTTTTTCGCACCGTTCTTCATGCTCTTTTTCGGCTTCTGCCTTGGCGATGCGGGCTATGGCGTTGTCATCCTGGTCGGCACCTTGCTCTATCGCTTCAAAGCCAAAGACGACATCAAGCCGATTCTGACGCTGACACATTTCATGGGCGCCGCCACCATACTCTTCGGCGTTCTCACCGGCACCGTGTTCGGCATCAATCTGCTGGGCGAAGAATACGCCTGGCTGGGCGATACCCGCCGCATCATGATAGACAGCAAGCAAGCCTTCAATCTGGCTTTGGTGCTGGGGCTGATCCAAACGATTTTCGGGCTGGCCCTGCAATCCATCAACAGAATAAAGCAGTTCAGCTTAGCTTACGGGATGCCGCCGATAGGCTGGATTCTCCTGTTGCTCAGCCTCTTAGACATCGGGATGCTGAAAATGGCCGCCCCATTTTCCACCTGGACGGCCTGGGCAGGCGTGGCCCTCATCGTCCTGTTCAGTATGCCCAAAGGTCATATCCTGAGCCGCATCGGCAAGGGCTTGTGGGATTTATACGGCATCACCGGCTTTTTCGGCGACCTCCTCAGCTACGTCCGGCTTTTCGCGCTCGGCATTTCCAGCGCCATCCTCGGCTTCGTCATCAACGATATTGCCATCCAGATCAAAGGATTCATGCCGGTCATAGGTCCCATTTTGTTCGTCATTTTTCTCATCGTGGGACACGGCGCCAATCTCTTGATTTCTTCGCTCGGTTCCTTCGTTCACCCCATGCGTCTCACCTTTGTAGAGTTTTACAAAAATGCAGGCTTCGAGGGCGGCGGCAAGGAATACACACCTTTTGCATCCAGAAAAAAACAACAAGACAATCACATTCAAAACGCTTAATTCAATATGGGAACAGCAATTATTTTAGCTTACGTCGGTTTGGGTTTGATGCTGGGGCTTGCCGGAGTCGGGAGCGCCATCGGCGTATCTATCGGCGGCAACGCAACCATCGGAGCGCTCAAAAAAAATGAAGGCGCATTCGGTAGTTACATGATTTTGAGCGCATTGCCCGGCACCCAGGGCTTGTACGGCTTCGGCGGATTTTTTATCATCAACTCCTCCGGAGTCATCAACGCCGACATCACCATGTTGCAAGGCATGGCCATTTTCGCCGCTGGTTTCGCACTCGGTTTGGTCGGCCTCATTTCCGCCATTCAGCAGGGCAAAGTATGCGCCAACGGCATCGCCGGCATCGGCGCGGGCTACAACGTGTTTGCCCGCACCATGATCCTCGCCGTATTCCCCGAACTGTACGCCATCGTGGCCTTCGCAGCTACCTTCCTCATCAGCGCGGGGCTGTAATTTTTTTGGGCGCCCCGGCCATCACCCTGCCACCCCGCCCCCATCAACCGGCAGGGTGGCACAGGCAGGCCGTCGGGCCATCCGTTACAATGGCCGCTGCCGGCAGTTGCTGTCGGGCGGCCATTTCCACTACTGTCCCTGGCGCGGGCGCACACATCAAAAATACAATACACCCAATGGATCACTACCTCAATACTCAAAACGCTTATCAGCGCCTGCTCGACGAATACCTCCGCTACGGCTCGCTTGTGGTGGCCTTCGATTTCGACGACACGGTCTATGATTACCACCAAAAGGGCCGCAGCTACCACGATGTCATTGGTTTATTGCGCGATCTACGGCGCATTGGCTGCTATCTCATCTGCTGGACCGGCCAACAAGACCCCGAATTTGTAGCCGACTACCTCCGCTCCAACGACATCCCCTTCGATGCCGTCAATGAACACCCGCCCTTCCGGGCCTCCCAAAGCCGCAAGGTATATGCCAATGCTTATCTCGACGACCGCGCGGGCTTAGCTCAGGTGTTCGGCGAATTGTCGGCGTTGGTGCGGCAGGCAGATCAGATGTCGGAGGCGCGGTAGCTCACTGGGCAATGATCGAGACGGAACACAGGCCCATCAGCAGCGCAATGAGTACAGGCGTTTTCATATTTGTTTGGGTATTATGACGATAAGAAAAGCCCGCATTTCATATCTTTTGAATGCGGTTAAACAACTCGTCTTTTAAAGTTTTGCTGAGGGGTATTTGTTTGCGACCGATGTACAAATACATGTCTCCGATCTGGTCAACGTATTTCAAATTGACAATGAAGGAGCGATGCACCCGCATGAACTCAGGCTTTGCGGCCAGCGCTTCCCCGAATTTGCCCAGCGTTTGGCCCACAAACATTTCTTTGTCGCCTACTGCTACTTTGCAGGCGTAATCATCGGCCTCGGCCCACTGAATGTCTTGCAGCAGGATCCGCACCCAGCGGTCTTTTATTTTTACAAACAGCCTGTCTTCCAGTATATAAGCCTGTTCTTCGGGCTGTGCAGAGGGAGCTTCGGACGCTGTCTCTTTCGCTCGGTTGCTGAGGGCCAGTTCTATGGAGTATTTCAGGTCGCGGCCCCGGAAGGGTTTGGAAAGAAAGGCTGCCGGCAGGGTCGCTTTGGCTTCCTTAAAGGTAGCATCATCGGAGTTGGAGGTGAGGAAAATAATGGGCGCCGCACACTTGGCCATGATTCTGCGGGCCGTTTCGATGCCGTCCCAGGCGCCCTCCAATTGTATGTCCATGATGATGAGATCGGGTGCCCGAACCGACAAGTGTTCATACGCAGACTCCCCGTCGGCAAACGGCCCTGCCGCTTGATGCCCCATTTCCTGCAAACGGTCGGTCAGATCGGCCCCGATGATCGGGTCGTCTTCCACTATGTAAATGTAAGGGATGAACATGGGGCAAAATTAGCAACAAATGATGATGTGTATTTTGAAAAAAAGCCGCGAAGGCATTCCCCTCCGCGGCTTTGATATAAATCCTCCAATACTTATCAGAATTTACAGAATTTCGGAATTTCCAGAATCGTCGGAGGGGGGGCGGTTGAGGGCAACCACAAGGGTTGCCCCAACAGGTTGCCCCCAACGATAGCCGATCTGTTATTCCCGCTGCATCACCACCCGCTTCGTTGCAGCCGGCAGCTCGCGCGATTGCACTTTGATGAAATACATCCCGCCGGCATATTGCGACAAATCCAGATGCTCCACCGCCGTCTGCACCTCGTCTATTTCCCTGAACTGCAACAACTTGCCCTCTATGCTGTACACTTCCATCCGCACGCTGCGACCGATGTACTGCGTCAAATCCACGTTCAGTTCTCCGCCCGTCGGATTGGGATAAACCTCAAAGCTCTGTGGCGGCTCTATGCTCTCCGCTCCCTGCCCTATGCTGCCTGTTCCCAGCCCGCTGTTGCTACCTGAAAAGCTCACATTGGAGAAGGTAGCCGTCACAGTACTGTTGGCGGTGAAGTTGCTCGCTACCAAGCCCATTTGGATACAGTTGCTCATGGCAATGTTTTGGGCGCCGACGGGGAACCAGTTGATTCCATTGGCGGAGGCGTACATGGTAAACTGATTGCCTGCGCGCACAATGCGCAGCCAATGGCGGTTGTTGCTGCCTATTTGTTGTGGTTGAGCGGCGCCGTTGGTCGTAGTGCGGAATTCGCGGCGGTGGAACTGACTCAGGTTGGTCATCAACTGCGCTTTTTTGGCGACGGGGGCGTTGCTTTCGCGCATGACGACACCGGCCCAGCCATTGCCATTGATGCTGGTCACATGTGCCGTGATGCTTCCGTCGCCACAGAGCGTGCGTTGCGCAAAGCTGGTAGCATCCGAAGTGTAGGGCGGCCCGTAGAAGCAATTGGTACTCGTGGCCGTCCACACGCCGGTGTTTGGGTTATAGGTGTTGCTGCTGCCGCCTGCGCAGCCTACTCCGTTGGGATTTTGGCTCCAGCCGCAAGGCAGGCCGGTGACGGTGATGTAGCTGGTACAAGTGGATACATTGTTGTTCACATCTGTTACGGTAATGGTGACGGGTACCGTCTGGCCCAATTGTTCGCAGGTAATGTGATCGGGAGAAAGGCTGATACTCGCCACGCCGCAATTGTCGGAGGCATCCACGAGGTCGTCGGTGTTGAGGGCGATGTTGGTTTGGCCGTTGAAGGTGATGGTCTGGTTGAAGCACTGCACGGTGGGAGCGGTGTTGTCCACTTTTGTTACCGTGAAGGTGCAGGTATTGCTGTTGCCGTTGATGTCGGTCACGGTGAGCGTCACGGTCATATTTCCTGCGTTGGAGACGGTCGTTCCCGCTGCCGGGGATTGTGTGACGCTTTGCACGCCGCAGTTGTCATTGGCGGTAGCGAGGCTGCGGTAGTCTGGTAAGGTTGCCGAGCAGGTACTTCCCAGCACCAGCGTTTGCGTGGGCGGGCAGGCGATGGTGGGAGCGGTATTGTCCACTTTTGTTACCGTGAAGGTGCAGGTATTGGTGTTGCCGTTGATGTCGGTCACGGTGAGCGTCACGCTCATGTTGCCGGCGCCGGAGACCAATGTGCCCGCAGCGGGCGATTGCATCACGCTTTGCACGCCGCAGTTGTCGTTGGCGGTAGCGAGGCTGGTGTAGTTGGGCAAGGCTGCCGAGCAGGCGCTTCCCAGTACCAGCGTTTGTGTGGGCGGGCAGGCGATGGTGGGCGGCGTGTTGTCCACTTTGTTGATGGTGAAGTTGCATTGGGAAACATTGTTGTTAACATCCGTTACGACCAGCGCGGCGGTGATGCTACCGACCCCGGAGACGACGAATCCCGGAGGCGCCACTTGCACTACGCCGGCGATGCCGCAAGCGTCGTAAGTAGTAGCGAGACTTCTGTAATCGGGTATGGCGGCGGAGCAGTCGGAAGCCAATTCGAGCGTTTGAGTAGGTGGGCAAACGACCGTAGGCGGGGTGTTGTCCACTTTGGTAAGAGTAAAGCTGCATTGGGCGCTGTTGCCGCTGACATCCGTCACGGTAAAAGTAATGGTCATATCGCCGGCGCCGGAGATAACGGTTCCCGCGGGAGGAGATTGCGTAGCCATATCTATGTCGCAGTTGTCGGTCAGGTGCGTTGCCAGGTAGCGATAATCGGGCAAGACAGCAGTGCAATTGGCGCCCAATGTCAGGGTTTGCGCTGCCGGGCAGGTGACAGTGGGCGGCGTGTTGTCTCTCAAATTCACAGTAACATTGCAAGACTGGGCGCCCTTGTCGTTTTGAGCCATCAGAGTGACTTGCACACTGGGAATGTCATTGCAGTCGAATTGGTTTTGGCTCAGGTTGTAGGTGATTTCGCTCCCGCACAATTGAATAATGCCGCTGACAACCTGGCTTGCAGTAAGCGTGGCATCGCCGGTGCTGTTCATGTCGAGCGTCACGCTGGGTACACAGCTCAATGTGAATGCGGGCTGGTAGAAATTGTCGTTGGTGTTATGCACAAAACCGCCCTGAACAGGCGCGCCCAGCACCAGGTCCAAGTCGTTCAATAATTTAATGCGCGTCAATAAATTATTCCCGCTAAGACCGGCTGCCAGATCAACATACTGTTGCGCCCAAGCCAGTTCTTCGTTGATGGTGTTTGTAAACTGTTGAAATTGTGACACCTCAGTGGCCTGCATGGCAATAAATGAGGCCGCAAAAACGGTGACGGCAATAACCGGCCCCCCGGCCATGACGGCATACGCCCCAACGCTTGTTCCACCGGCCAGCCCGGTAGCAGTCAGCGGAGCGCCCGTATGGTAAGCAAGCCAAAGTATTAAAAAAGGAGCTTTCGCATATACAACCGCCAGGGTAGCTACGGTACCTCCAATAGCGGTAGCGCCAACAATGCCGTTATTGCGCTCCCCGAAAGTGGCCGCGCCTGATACATAGTCGGCTATCAAATAAGCTTCTGTTTCTGAGACGTCATAATAAACTGGCCACTGAAATCCGTCTCCATCAATCCAGAAAAAATAAATGT
Source organism: Saprospiraceae bacterium UBA2329 (assembly GCA_002344975.1). GTDB lineage: Bacteria > Bacteroidota > Bacteroidia > Chitinophagales > Saprospiraceae > UBA2329. The sequence continues at coordinate 51,781 of DDUV01000012.1, forward strand.
CCGCCATAGTAAGGTTGCTCCCGTTTTCTTGCACATAAGCATTCCAGGCATTGAAAAGACGGTCGGCATAGTCTGAACGGATTTGAGTTATCTTCGACTGGAATGTTCCCATAGCGGCCTGTGCTGCGGGCGACCACTGCGAAAAAGGCACAAACGGCAACACTTCTGTAATATAGTATCTCACCATCAGGGCCAGATCAACTCTATGTCCAAAGTTGTTGAGGTCAAATTTTTGCAACAACTCGTCCACTCTGCTCTCGCCTTCTTTGGCAGCTATCGCTTCGCGGATGAAATTGAAATACAATTCGGATTGCGCCGGGTTCAATCCGACCCGCTCGCAAAGCGCTTTTTTAAATTCAGAGCCATAAGAAAAAAGGCAACCGGAGGGCAGTACGCCGCTTTCAATGCGGGCATAGTCGCCGGGAACAGTTTCCAGCTCGCCCTCTACCGCCGAAACCAACCATCTTCGGAAACTATCTGCCGATGTTCTCAATCTGACCGGATGCCCGGATGCCTGGTCGGTGGCGGAGATAAACAGATTGGGAAAGGCTCTGCTTTTCAAACGAAAAAAAGCATCTGTCTGATCCAGTTCCCATTGGGAACGGTTGCCCTGCGCTGAGGCCGTCATTACGGGAATGTCGCCCGCAGAAGACTCCGACGGCGCAGTGAGGAATTGCTGGGTAAGGGTATTTCGGATGCGGTAAAACGAATTTTCTACATGCTCCAGCATCCAAATGGCAGCCTCATCTACGTCTTTGTTTTGTATCACCTGCGTGCCTTCTGCTTTGATCCCGTTGTCGCTCATAAACCGTCCGCCGGGGCTGCAAAGGATGTACCGACGACCACTGCCGGGCATGGCCAAATTGAAGGTGAATTTTTGCTCTGAAGATGGGTCCAGCTTTGGGCTGTCTGCTTGCAGCAAACCGGAGGAGGAGGTTTCCAAAACCAAATCAGTGCCGCTCCCGGCAGAAATCCGGCTGCGCAGCTTGTACTGCGAGGCAACTCCGGTGGCAATCAGGCGAAACTGCTGGGCATGGCTTTGAGCATTGTACTCCGTCAGGCTCACGGCTCTTGGCAAGCCGCCGCTGTGGGCAACGGTAAGGTATTGCCCTGTACTCAGGTTGCGAATATGAAACCATCTGGAGTCTGCCGTAAGCCAGTTGGCGTCGTCAATGCCGGGTTCTATGATGAATGTACTGGCATCGTTGATGTCATTATCCGTGGCAACTATGGAGCTGCCCGATACTTTGACGATATAGTTGGAACCGCGCAAATTGGTGAGATGCCAGGCCCGGTGAATGACGCGAGACTCATTTAATGCTTCTGCGCCACCACTGAACTGGGCAGACACAGGCAAGCTGGAAACCAACCAGAAAAACAGCAGTTGGATGATGAAATTCTTTTTCATGGCTCTTTGCAATTATTTGATGAAAAATTGGCCGCAACACATCGCATTGCTTTCGGTCACAAAAATGCAGGCCATGTCGCCTCCGTCCGGTCCACCATCTGTTCAACGAGGCGGAACACTTGTTCTGCAAGGTGGAATATCTGTTCCAACAGGTGGACTATTTGTTCCGACGGGACGGGGCTGTTTTACAACTTGTTGATTTACATTACTTAGAGTGTTTTTTTTCTAAACTCCGTAGGTGTAGCTTTAAATTCTTCTGCAAAAACCCGGCTGAAGAATTTGGGGTCGTTGAAACCGGTTTGATACGCAATTTCAGATACACTGAGGCTAAGGTCAGACAATAATTCGGCGGCTTTTTGCAGCCGGATAAGACGGATATATACATTGAGCGAGCGCCCGGTGAGCGCCGACAACTTGCGGTACACCACCGAATAGCTCATGCCGAGCCGGCGACATACATCCTCGCCCGTCAGGCTGGAGTCGTCGAGTCTGGCTTCCACAATATGGCGAAAGCGCAACAGAAAGGCATCCTCCATTTGTACGCCGGCATCCGGGGCAGGAGGCAACGCGGCTTGCGCAGAGGCGTATCGCTGCTGCAATTTTTGGCGCAATTCAATCAGATTTCCCAAAACAGCCATCAGCTCATTGCGATGAAACGGCTTGGCCATGTAGGCATCGGCGCCGCGCTGTAGCCCGGAAATGCGGTCCTCTACGGTAGCTTTTGCAGTGAGCAGCACGATGGGGATATGGCTCGTGCGCTCGTCGTATTTCAACGTTTCGCACACTTCAAAACCATTTTTTTCGGGCATCATCACATCGCTGATGACGATGTCCGGTATTATTTCGAGCGCTTTTTCTATGCCGGCGCGCCCGTTGTAGGCGTACTCCAATTGGTACTCCGATTCAAGGCAGGCCCGCAGGTACTCCACTACGTCGGGGTTGTCTTCTATTATCAGGAGTGAGGGGTGAGGGGCGAGGGGTGAGGAGTGAGGAGTGAGGGGCGAGTCGCTCACTTCGCGCAAGACGTGCCCACCGCCTACCGCCAACTGCTCACCGCCAACCGCCAACTGCCTACTGCCTACCGCCAACTGCTCACTGCCAACCGCCAACCGCTCACTATCCTTCCTCACCGGTAGCTCAACGATGAACGTACTTCCTTTTCCCACTTCGCTTTGCACCGAAATGCGCCCCCCCATCGCTTTCACCAATTCTTTGGTCAGCGAAAGCCCTATGCCCGTGCCGCCGGATGTTGCAAACTCCTGATTGCGCGCCTGAAAAAAGCGGTCGAACAGATGCGGCAGGTCTTCCGGGGGTATGCCCACCCCTGTGTCGCTCACCCGAAGCTCCAGATGTTCTGTGCCTTCCGTGTTGCGCAAAGCTGTATGAATGGTGACGCGTCCGCCGGAAGGCGTAAATTTGATGGCATTGGAAAGCAGGTTGTGAACGATCTGAAGCAGGCGTTCGGGGTCGTAGTCCATCACGATTTCCGCCTCTTTGCGCTCCACCCGCAGCATCACATTTTGGGCGTTGGCCAATGAGTGCAGGCTCTCGGTTATGTAGCGCAGGTAGGTCTGCACATCACCTTGTACATAGTTTATTTTCAGAGTGTTACTCTCCAATTTGGCTAAGTCTAATATCTGGTTTACCAATCGCAGCAGGTTTTTTCCACTGCGATGCACCAGATTGGTTTTGCTTTGCAGGGCCGGGGCAACTTCGGTGTTCAGTTGTTCTGTAACGCCCAAAATGACCGTCAGAGGCGTTCGGAATTCGTGGGAAATATTGGTAAAAAAGCGAGACTTGAACTCGTCCATTTCTTTCAGCCGGTCTGCCTCCGCTCGCTCGAGTTTTCGCCTCAACTGAACCCGGTAAAAGGCATATCCCGCACCCGCCAACAAGAGCGCATACAGCCCATAAGCCCAGCCTGTGAGATACCAGGGCGGACTTATCACGATGATCAACGATACGGGGGTTTCGTTCCAGATACCGTCGCTGTTGGCTGCTTTTACATGAAAAACATACCGGCCGGGGGCAAGATTGAGGTATTGGGCGCTGTGCTCGAAGCCGCGATGCGCCCATTCGGTCTCGGCGCCCTCCAGATAAAATGCGAATTGATTGCGGCCGGGATTGGTGTAGTCGTCTGCGGCGAAGGATAGCTGTAGGCTGTTTTGACGGTACTGAAGTGTGATGCGCTGGGTTAAACTAATGTCTTGTGAAAGAATGTCGTCGGGGCTTCGGGGGCCGATGGTTTTGCCGTTTATCCTCAGATTGGTAATGCGCACCAAAGGCAACCGGCCGCTTACGCTGATATCTGCGGGGTTGAAAATGGTAAAACCGTTGATGCCGCCGAAAATGAGTTCGCCGGATGGAGTGGCTCCGTGCGCATAGGTATTGAACTCGTTTTCCTGAAGCCCGTCCGATTTGAAAAAATATTGAAAATTAGCATTTTGAGGGTTGAATCTGGCAAGCCCCCGGTTGGTGCTGATCCAGAAGGCGCGACTTTTCTGTTTGCCGGTAACAGGCTCAGGTACAATGCCATAGACCGTATTGTCGGGCAATCCGTTTTCGGTATTGTAGTGCGTGAATCGGTTTTGGGAGATGTCCAAACAAGTCATTCCGTTATCGCTGGTACCTATCCAGAGCAGGTTGGGATGCTCGGGGTCGGGCAATAAAGACTTGACGACATTGCCGGGCAGACTGTTGCGGTCTGCGGGGTTGGTGCGCAGCATGGAGAAAGTAAAATTGCCCTTTTCGTTTGGTTGAGCCTTCCACAATCCGTTCGGGGTTCCGGCCCACCATGCGCCGTCGGGCGTTTTTACAAAGGCAAAAATTCCGCTGAGTCCTTTCGGAGGCTGCGGCATTTCAAATATAGAAAAAGTGCGGGTGGCGATGTCAAAGCGCATCAATTGGTAATGATTGGCCAACCAGATTTGACCGGGGGCCTGGTAGATCATTTCAAAGCGTACCGGACTGTAGAATGATGCAGGAAAGGGAATGATGTTTATCGGACCGTCTTTGAGCGAATATTCAATTAAAACCGGATCAATTTTACCACCTGGCAAATTCCATCCATTCCCCGTAGCAATCCACATTCGGTCGTTTTCTCCCTTTACAATGCGCAGGGCTTCGTTGCTTTGTACGAACAGCCCCAGTTTGGAAAAAGTGGTGAATTCTCCGTTGGAAAGGTTCATTACGCCGCCGCTCATGGTGCCCCGGCCGGGTTCGCCCAGCCACGCATGACCCCTATGATCGAAAATGGGGGCTGCATAATAAGAATGGCCGGCAAAGTAATTTTTGAAAATGCTGCGCCGGGGCGAAAACTTCCGGAGGCCCCAGGTATTGGTACCCAGCCAGAGGTTGCCGTCGCGGTCGGTAAGGCCGCAAATGGCCTGCTCCGGTACCAACAGGCTGTAGTCGGCATCTTGAACGGTTGGCGCATCCGGCATACGCTCCATCTGAAATCCATATACCATCTTATCGGCCCGGAGCCAGATCAGGCGGCCCTTTCGGTCGGCATGCAACAGGCCGTTCACAGCAAATTGAAAAGGAAAAACCTTCCATTGTTGACCGTCATATCGCGCTAATTGGTTGTGGGCGTATAACCATGCAGCGCCTGCCATATCGGGTACAATGCTCACATTTCCAAGCAGTTGATTTCTTTCCCATTGTAGGTTTTTCATATCTGGAGGCAGAGGTATTGGCCGGGTAGCGCCGGTAGAAAGCTCGCGTACGGTGAGCTTGTCTTTGCCTAATATCCATAACTGTTGCTCATCTTCCGAGAGTGCCATGTCTTGCACCCCGGAGGCTATTTCCTGCCACTGAAACAGCTTTTTCAGGGGCACGCCTTTTTTCACCTGAGCCATAAAATCCTGCCGCCATCGGAGTTGAAACAACTTCTGGTCGTCGTTCATTTTTATCAGCAGCCACACTGCATTTTTCTTTTCGGGTACAACTTTCAAAAATTCCTGTAGTTGAGACAGGTCTATTGGAACTGGAAATGCCCGTTGTGTAGCCCGGTGAAAAATGTTGAATTGCAATGCGGAGGGCATCAGCCAAAGAAACTCGCCGCAGGCCGCCACGCTGAACAGGCCGTTGTCGCCGATAGACAATGAATCGTAAGGATCATTTCTGAAAACCTTGAACTCGTAGCCGTCATAGCGATTCAGTCCGTTGCTGGTGGTGAACCACAAAAAGCCGTCCTCATCCTGGGCCATGCCGGAGATAAAACCCTGCGACAAGCCCTGCTCGATGGATATGGCTTCCATGGCGGGCGTTTGGGCTTGCAATCTCGCAAGGCACAAAAGGAGCAGGAAAAAGGCGGTTCGCAGCATCTGTGTTGGTTACAGGATGCAAAAATACGCCCATTTGCGCTGTATTGCGCGCCTGTTTTTTTACAGATCGGATTGTACAAAAAAGCCGATAAAACACTCCCCTCTCCGTTAACAGATCAACTGCGCAGCAGATTACTGCCGAAGGCAGATGAACTGCCGCAGGCAGATTACCGCCGCAGGCAGATTACCGCCCCACCACCTGGATGGCATAAGTCCTCCGCTGTTTCGGACTTTGTACAATGAGGAAGTACGTTCCTGGCTGGCCGCTCACCACAAAATTTTCCGTGTAGCTGCTCTGCCCCTGCCGGATGCGGCGCTCCTGCACCACCCCGTTGATGTTGTACAAACTCAACACAATATCCTTCGGCCCCGACAACGCGACCTGCACCGAAAACTGCCCGTCGTTCGGGTTGGGCGCTACCACTATGCCGAGCATATCAGGCTCGTCAGGATTCAGACCCGGTATCGTTGTGCTGTCGGCGTGTACGGTGATGACTTTTTGTATCCAGTCTTCGCAGCCGCCCAAAATGCTCTGCATCCGCAGCCTCACATTGCCCACTTGCGTGAACCGGAAAAAGTACTGGTCGCCCTCGCGGCGCAGCAGTTCTACGCTGTCCGTCGGAAAGTACCAGTTCACCTGACCAGGCAGCGGCCACGAACCCTCCAAAGCCACCACTTCCTGCCCCACCACCACATCAGTAGGAATAACAAAGAAAGCCTGCAATGGCTCGGCTACCACCGCCACGCGTATGGTATCGAAGGCGGCACAACCCTGCGCATTGGTCACCCGCAGGAAGTAAGTATCGGCCTGGCTCAGTGCCGTCAGTTTTGCCTGACTGGAAAAACCGCTCAGGCTGGTCCATTGCACGGTGTAGTCGGTGTTGCTGAAATCAACAAAAAAGCGCTCGCCTTCGCACAGCAGCGTATCTGCCGGGCCGATGTCTATGCGGAAAGGCGCGCCGTTTTCCACCGTGATGGCAGCAGTTTCGGTACAACCGGCCGCATCGGTAGCCGTGACCACATAAGTACCCGCACCCACATTTGAAAGCAGGCTGCCGCTTTGGCCGCCGCTCCAGGCATAGCTGAAACCGCCCGCGCCGCCCGATACCCCCAGCGAAATATTGGCATTGGCCGCCCCCTCGCAGGAAGTATTGGCAACTATCGGCGTGATGAAAATTTGCAGCCCCAGCGAAGTGATGCTGAATTGCTCAACGATAGTACACCCGTTGGCATCGGTGGCCGTTACGGAATAATCGCCGCGAGCCAGCCCGGAAGCTGTGGCCGTTGTTTGGCTGGCGGGATCGCTCCACAGGTAAACGTATGCGCCTGTACCGCCTTGCAAACCAATGGAAATGCTGCCGTCGGCGCCGGTGTAGCAAGTGGCCGGCGTGGTGTTGGCCGTGGTCAGAACCAGCGCGTCGGGATCAAGCAGACTGAACGATCTGGTTTGCACACAACCGTTGCCGTCCGTCACGCTCAGGGTGTAATTGCCTGCAGTCAGACCAGACAAGGAAGGGCTGCTCTGCCCGTTGCTCCATTGGAAATTCAAAGTACCGGTACCGCCCGCAGCCGTCGCGCTGAGGCTGCCGTTGCCCGATCCCGCGCAGAGCGGAGGGGTCTGGTCAAGCGGCGTAATGACGATCTGCGGCGTGTTGGGAATCGTTACGGAAGTCGTTGCCGGACAGTTGTTGGCGTCTCTCACCGTCACCGTGTAGTTGCCGGGCGCGAGGTTGGCCGCTGTCGCGGAATTTTGCAACGCAGGGTCGTTCCATTGGTAGGAATAACTGCCCGTTCCGCCGGTGACCGCTACCGTAGCCGAGCCGTTGCTCTGACCAAAACAAAGCGGCGCGCTGAAACCGGCAATCTGCGCCTCAAGTATCTGTGGCTCATTGAGTTCTACCTGCGTTTGTGCAGTGCAGCCGTTGGCATCGGTGATGGTGGCGGTGTAAGTGCCGGCAGGGAGATTGCTTGCCGTCGGGCCGGTTTGTGCGGCAGGGTCGTTCCATAGGTAGGTATAGACCCCGGTGCCTCCCGTGGCGCTCACGGTGGCGCTGCCGTTGCTTTGACCGGCGCACAGCGCGTTTTGCGTATTGCTTGCAGTGAGTTGTAAAACAGGAGGTTGCGCAACAGTCAGATTTAGTATTTCCACACAACCGCTCGCATTGTCGGTTACGGAAACGGAATAATTGCCTGCCGCCAGATTCATGGCTTGTGCGCCGGTTTGGGCTGCGGGGTCGTTCCATTGGTAGGAAAAACTGCCCGAACCGCCCTGCACCGTCACGGCAGCGGCTCCGTTGCTCTGCCCGAAACACAATGGCAACTGAATGCCGGAAGCCGTCGGAATGAAATCGGCGGGAAAGTCAATCGTCACAGAAGTGGCCGCCGAACAGCCGTTTTCATCGGTGGCGGTCACGGTGTAAGCGCCGGGCAGAAGGCCGCCTGCCGCAGCCGTAGTCTGCCCTGCCGGATCGCTCCACAAGTAGGTAATCATGCCCGTGCCGCCCGCTGCCGATACGACTGCCGTACCGGTGGGTTGCCCCAAACAATCGGGCTGCGTAACCTGATCTACGGTCAGGCTGGGGAAGGGCGCGCCTTCCACAATCACTACTTCCGACTGCGTGCAGCCGTTGGCATCCGTAGCCGTCACGGTGAATACGCCGGGTAGCAGGTTGGAGATGGAAGCGCCCGTTTGTGCATTGCTCCACAGGTAGGTAAATCCGCCCGCGCCGCCCGTAGCCGTAGCCATTGCAGTACCCGCCGGATCGTTGAGACAGGCCGGCGTGGAAGCCGCCTGCAACTGAATGGCCGGAGCAGAGGGCACTACAAAACTTTGTACGGCCACACAACCCTCGGCATTGCTCACCGTCACCGAGTAGCTGCCCGGCGCGAGGTTGCTCAGGCTGCTGCCTGCACCCGGCACGCTCCACTGGTAAGTGAAAACGCCCGGAGTGGTCACCGCCGCCGAGCCGTTGTTGAGGCCGGCGCAGCTGGGAGCAGCCGTATTCACGGAAACGCTGAGCGAACCTGCGGCTGTGAGCGATGCCTGAAAACTCGCCTGGCAACCATTGGCATCCGTCACCGTCAGGCGGTAATCGCCGGGCGCAAGCCCGCTGATGTTGGCCGTTTGCTGGCCGGAATCCCATTGAAAATCATAAGGTTGTGTGCCGCCGCCGACCTGCACGGAGATGCTGCCGTTGACGGAAGTCTGGCAAGTGGGCTGTATAGCGCCTGCCGGATTGACCGACAAAGCTGCGGGTTGCGACACCGTTGTGCTGCCCGTTTCGGTGCAACCATTGGCATCCGTGACGGTATATTGGTAGTTTCCGGCAGCCAATCCTACTGCGGTATTGCCGCTCTGATGGTTGCTCCATTGCACCTCGAAAGGCCCTGTTCCGCCGTTCGTTACGACCACCGTCGCCGAGCCGTCTGCAGCGCCGAAACAAAGCGCGGCTGTCGCCGAATGGCTTACCACCATGTCCGGTATTTCCTGCACGGCAGCTATACGCACGGCTTCACAACCTTGCGCATTGGTCACAGTCACTGCGTAAGTGCCTGCCGCCAAACCTGTAGCCGAATTATTGGTAGAAATGATGGCGCCCGGTTGGCTCGCACTTTCCCAGGCGTAGCTGAAATTGCCGACCTCCGGAACTGTAGCCGTACCTGTGGGCTGCCCGCACCAGGAGTCGGTAGTTTGAATACTGACGCTGGGCGCGCCGCTTTCCGATACTCCTGCATTCAACGTCGCGGCACATCCGTTGGCGTCAGTGGCGGTCACTGTGTATCCTGCCGCCGAGAGGTTGCCGGCGATGTTGCTGTTCAAGCCTGCATCATGGCTCCAGACGAAAGTGTAGGGACCTTGGGCTCCGGTAGCGCTCACTTCTATGCTGCCTGTGGAGCCGTTGCAATCGCTGTCGGTGGTTTGCACCAAAGCCAATTGCGGAGGCTCGTTTTGTGTGCCGACTGTCAGGCTCAACTGGGCCGTACATCCCTCCGCATCTGTGGCAGTGACCGAATAGCTGCCGGCAACGAGGTTGGACGCCAGCCCCGTCGTCAGAGCGGCATCGTGGCTCCATGCAAAACTGTACGGCCCCTGCCCGCCCGTACTGCTCACTTGCGCCGAGCCGGTGGCCGATGTACATATCGCGTTTTGGGTTTGTACCAAATTCAGCCCCAGATCGCTCTGCGCCTGTACATCGGCAGCAGCCGTGGCCGTACAACCCGCCGCATCAGTGAGGCTGAGGGTGTAGTTGCCCGCCGCCAGCCCGGAGGCCGAGGCACTGTTCAGGCCGGCGTTGTGGCTCCATGCATAAGAGTAGGGCGCCTGTCCGCCTGTTGCGACGAATTGCAGCGCGCCTACGGCATTGGTGCAACCGGTTTCAATGGTATTCAGCAGTTGGAGTACCGGCGCGGTGCCTGCCGTCAATTCGGCGAAAGCCACCCCCTGACATCCGTTGGCATCGGTGACAGTGAGCTGGTATGCTCCGCCCGCCAAACCGGAGATCGAAGGCTGGGTGCTGCCGTTGCTCCATGCGTAGTCAAAAGGCGCTTGCCCGCCGCTGATGGTGGTGGCCATGCTGCCGTTGGCCAGGCCGCAGGTGGCATTTTGTATCTGAGAAATGCTCAAAACCGGGCCGTCCGCACTTTGCACGGCAATCGCGGTGTCGCGGGTGCAGCCCGTGGCGTCGCTTACCGTTACTCCATACACACCCACCGGCAGACCTGTGGCGGTGGGGGCGTTCAGCGTCGCGCTGTGGCTCCATTGGTATTGGAAAGGAGCCTGCCCGCCGAGAAGCGTGACCTGTATCTGGCCATTGTCGTTGCCGCAAGTGGTGGCCTGCACGGTCGGATTTTCCAAAGTGAATCCCGGCACATCGGCTACGGTCGCGCTGATTTCGGCCACACATCCATTGGCATCAGTGGCAGTCAGGGAGTAAGTTCCGGCGCTGAGATTATTGGCGGAAGCCGATGGTAACTGTGCATCGTGACTCCAGAGATATTGGAAAGGCCCGGTTCCGCCTGTCACGGCGATACTCAGAGCGCCGGCGTCGTTGCCACAATAGGCGTCTGTTTGGGAGGCTATGCTCAATTGCGGCCCGGCGATGAGGCTGATCTGCGCCGTTTGGGTGGCGGTGCAGCCATTGGCGTCGGTGACGGTGAGGGTGTAGCTGCCGGCAGAGAGACCGGTGGCCGAACCTGCGTTCAAACCGCCCTGATGCGACCACTGATAGCTCAGAGCGCCGGTTCCGCCCGCAGCGGTAAAACTCAACGCGCCGTTGCCGTCCTGGCACAGCGAATTGGTTGCGTTGGCCAAGGTCAGTTGCGGCCCCGCTGTGAAGGTGAGGGTTTGGGAAACCACGTCCTGGCAACCGTTGGCGTCTGTCGCGGTGACCCGGTAAGTACCCGCCGTCAATCCTGTGGCATTGGCCTGATTCAGTCCTGCGTTGTGGCTCCAGATGTATTGGTATGGCCCCGTTCCACCCGTTGCCGTCAGGGTGATGGAACCCGAATTGGCCTCACAAACAGCATTGGCAAAACCGGCAATGCTCAGACTCACGCCGCCTTCGTCCTCCACCTCGCCGCTCACTTCGGCAATACAGCCGTTGGCATCGGTGACGGTGACGGAATACAGCCCGGCGGGCAGGTTGGCAGCAGCGGGGCTGTTGAGGCCGGCATTGTGGCTCCAGGCGTAGCTCAGCGGGAGCGCGCCACCCACAGCGCTCACCGTGGCACTGCCGTTGCTCTGTCCGCAGTCGCTGTTGTCGGCAGAGAACGTGAGTACAGCGGCAGACACATCGGCTAAGGTGGTGGAGAGTGTGCCGGAGCAGCCGTTGGCATCGGTTATGCTGACGGTGTAATTGCCTGAAGGCAAGTTGTTTGCAATAAAAAAATTGAGTTGCGGATCATGGCTCCAGGAGTAGAAGTAAGGAAACGCGCCTCCGATCTCGCCCACCTGCACCGAACCGTCCGATTGGCCGCAGGAGGCATCTTGTTGTTGTACCAATACCACCGTCGGGCCGGGTATAAAGTTGACCTCAACCGGCAGACTGAACACGCATCCGTTGGCATCGGTGATGGTGGCCGAGTAGCTCCCGGCAAACACCGGCGCAGGCTGGAACCCGCTTAGCGCAGGTATGTTCCAGGCGATGTTGTAGGGCGCCTGACCTCCACTGACGGACACCGATATGGCGCCGGTATTCGGTTCGCAAAGTGCGTCGGTGGCAGCGGCCGTTGCGCTGGGCGGCGCCTGAAATCCAATGCTGCCCGTAGCAACTGCCTGACAACCATTGCTGTCGGTAACCGTAATGACATAGCTGCCTGCTGCGAGTCCGCCGGCTGTCGCCGAATTCAAACCCGGCTGGTGGCTCCACGCATACTGGTACGGCCCTACGCCCCCCGATGCGCTCACGGTCATGGAGCCGCTGTTGGGCATACAAACGGCGTCGGCGGCATGGCTCACCTGAGCCTGCGGCGCCTGAGAATCTGAGATATTGAAGCTGACAACATCGGTGCAGCCGTTGGCGTCCGTTACCGTCACAGAGTAATTACCGGCAGCGAGGTTGGCGGCGGTATTGCCCGAAAGGGCGGCATTGTGGCTCCAGGCGTACTGGTACGGAGCCTGGCCCAAAGAAGCTCCCACCGCTGCACTGCCGTCGGAAAATCCGCAGGTGCTCGGCGTGGTGTTGAGTAGCTGCAATACCGGCCCTCTGCGATCCGTCACCGTTGCGCTCAGCGTGGCCTGGCATCCGTTGGCGTCGGTGGCCGTGATGGTGTAAGTACCCGTTGCGAGACCGTTTGCCGAAAGGCTGTTCAGGCCGGGGTTGTGACTCCAGGCGTAGGCGTACGGCGCGGCGCCTCCCGCGATGCTGAAGGTGATGGCCGCGTCTTGTATCACGCAGGGGTTATCGCCGGTAGCTGCCAATGACAGTACGGGCGGCGTGGTACTTTCTACGGTAGCGGTGGCGGTGGCGGTACATCCGTTGGCGTCCGTGACGGTGACGGTGTAAGTGCCCGGCAGCAGGTTGCCGGCAGTGGCGCTGTTCAATCCGGGCGCATGGCTCCAGGAGTAATTGTAGGGCGCTTGCCCTCCGACGGGTTGCACGCCGACCAAGCCGACTGCGTTGCCGCAAAATGCTGTCGTTGTGCCGATTACGACCAATTCAGGCCCCGGCGTTTCGGTGATGACATACTGCGCTGTGGCCTGGCAACCATTGGCATCGGTGGCGGTGACGCTGTAAGTGCCTGCCGTGAGGCCGGTGAGCCAGTCGCTGCTCAGGGCGGGGTTGTGGCTCCAACTGAAGGTAATGGGCGCGCTGCCTCCCACGCTGCGGATTCTGATGGAACCTAATCCCCGGCCACAGAAATCATTGGCTTGAGAGACGAGTAAAATGGCCGGTGCAGGCTCCAGCGCGATGTTGAAACTGCGGGTGGTCTGGCAGTTGTTGGCATCCGAAACCGTAACGGTATAGTTGCCCGCATTGAGGTTTTGCGCCACAGGTCCGGTAGAAACGCCGCCCGTCCAGGTATATTGGAACAGCCCTGTTCCGGAGGCAGCCACTTCAAGGAGGCCGGTTCCGTTTTGGCACAGGCTGTTGATCTGTTGTACGGTTTGGATGGTCGGAGGCCCTTGTAAAACAATGGTTTGTGTGGCCGATACCTGGCATCCGTTGGCGTCGGTGGCGGTCACGGAGTAGGTTCCGGCAGGGAGGAGATTGGCCGTCGCTTGGTTGAGGAAGGCATTGTGGCTCCACACATAGTTGAACGGCCCGGTACCGCCCTGCGGAGACACCGAGATGCTGCCGTTGAAATTGGTACACAGGCTGTTTTGGAAATTCACCGAAAGCCCGGTGGGGCCGGGAATGTTGCCCACGGTAAACTGCGCTATGGTCTGGCATCCGAATGCGTCTGTTACCAACAGGACGTAATCACCGCCCGCGAGGTTTTGGGCGGTCGGGCTGTTGGGGCTGCCGCTGCTCCAGTTGTAGGTATAAGGCGCTGTGCCACCCGACACCAATGCCTGCGCGCTGCCGTTGGCGAGGGAGCAGGTGGCGGTGGTGGCGGAGACGAAGGCTGTCGGCGGCGGCAGTGTGGTGACGGTAGTGGAAACGACAAAAATACAACCGTTGGCATCCGTCACGGTACAGAAATAGACTCCCGCAAAGAGGTTGGAGGCGATGTTGGAATGGAGGCCGGCGTCGTGGCTCCAGGTGTAGGTGTACGGCCCCGTGCCGCCCGAAACGAGCACTTGCACGCTGCCTGTATTGCCCTGACAGGCAGTATTTTGTACCGACAAGGTGGCCGTTGGGCCGGTTTCCAGCGATATGTTCGCGGAGGTGGAACTCTGGCAGTTGTTGCCGTCGGTTACGGTCACGGAATAGCTGCCGGAGAAGAGGCCGGCTGCGGTCGGGCTGTTCAAGCCGGCATTGTGGCTCCAAGTGTAATTGAACGGTGGAGTACCGCCCACAGGCGCTACGGTGATGCGCCCGTTGCCTTCCTGACAGAAGGAATTTTTTACCTCCGTAATGTTCAAACTCACCGTGCTGGAGGCCGCCACGGTAAGGCTGCGAACGGCAGAGCAGTTGTTGCCGTCCGTCACGGTGACGGAGTAAGGGCCTGCCGCCAAACCGGTGGCCATCGGGCTGTTCAGGCCGGCGTTGTGGCTCCAGGTGTAGTTAAACGGAGGGATGCCGCCCTGCACGGCTACGGTGGCGGTGCCGTTGGCCAGATTGCACAGCGCATTGGTCGTACCCACCAAGTTGAGCGCTACGCCGGGCACATTGGAAACCGTGGCGGAAGCCGAGGCCGTACAGCCTCTGGAGTCGGTGACGACGACGGTGTGCATACCGGGAGGCGCGTTGTTGTAGGTCGCCAGGTTGAGCGCCGGGTTGCCGTCCCATTGGTAGGAATAGCCGGGCGTGCCGCCATTGGGCGAAGCCGAAAGGTTGCCCGCGTTGTTGGCACAGGAGGCGTCTTGCAGCAGGTTGGCGGTGACGGTAAGTTGCGGCGGTTCAGTGAGTTGTATGTTGTTGATGGTAAACTCGCAGCCGCCATTGTCGCGCAGGACGACCGTGTAAGTACCCTGCCCCAAGCCGGTGATCGGGTTGCCGGGCAGGAAGGTGCCGTTGTTGGCCGAGTAGGTGTAAGGCGCGCCGCCGCCCACTGCCGCTATGGCAATGGAGCCGTTCATCTGGCCGAAACAAGCCGGGTTCGCAGGCGTGGCATTGGCTGTGATAACGCGTTGCAAACCAATGGTGAAGGGGTAGCTGACGGTGCAATTGCTCGTATCGCGCACAGTGACTGTGTAGTTGCCGGGCGCGAGGTTTTCAAAGGAATTATCTGTCTGGAACGGCCCGGCGCCGAGGGCATATTCATACACTTCCCAGCCGCCGACCGCATTGATGGTCACGGAGCCGTTGAGCACGTTGGAACACAGGGCGTCTATTACCAAGAGGTTGGCCGAGAGGGGCAGCGGGGTTTCCACGATTTCCGTCTCAATGCGCTGGCAACCAATGGCATCGGTGATGCGCACCTGATACACACCGGCGGGCATGCCTGTGCGTTCCACTATCTGATTTTCGGCCACGCCGCTCACCGTTACGTTGTCCCAAAGCCAGGTAACCGTGTAGGGAGCCACACCGTCGTAAGGAATGGCTCTTATGACGCCGGTATTACCACCCGCACAACCGCTGATGGCATCTGCGTCCACGCTGGCGGAGAGCAGGTTGTTGGACGGCACATTGCCCACCAAGAGGTCGGTACAACCTTTGGCGTCGGTGAGTTGGAATAGGTAGCTTCCGGGAGCTAAGCTGCTGAAATTAAAGGAATTGCTGCCGGTTTGCGGCGAGCCGTTGTTGATGGTGATGGTGTAGGGCGGTGTGCCGCCGGAGGCTTGCAAGGTAATGGCGCCGTTGTTGCCGCCACCGAAACAGGTAGTGCTTTGCGTGGCAGTAACGACCATGTTGGGTTCGGCCACAAAAGGCACGGCAACACTGCGATCTGCCCGGCAGCCGCCTGCATCTCGGATACAAACGGTGTAGTTGCCTGCCGAAAGCTCGGTGAAAGGAATGCTGGTACTGCTCGTTACGGCAGCAAAAAGGTAAGCAGCCGAGCAATCGCCATCCTGAATAAGAGCGACCTCAAACGGCCCCGTGCCGCCCGTGATGTTGACCTGAATGGAGCCTTTGGTACACGCGGTTTCCGAATTGGTCAGGGTGGCCGTAGCGTTCAGGGTGACGGGCGCAGATGGAATCGTGATGTTGATGGGGCCTTGTTTGCAGCCCCGGCTGTCGCGCACATAAAAGCTGTTTTGAGCGCCGAGACCTGAGAATACATTGCTCGACTGGAACTCTTCTCCATCTTGTGAAAACTCATAAGGCGCCGTGCCTCCCGAAGTGCCGGTGATGGTGATCTGGCCGTTGTTGCCGTAGCAATTGAGCAGCGGGCCGGTGATTTGAGCAGTACCGCTGTTGAAAGGCGTATTGGGATAGATAAATATGTTGCCGACGCTTCCCGCACACCGAAAATTGTAGTTTGACGGGATGCCGCTGAATCCGTCCACCACTCTTACCAAATATTGATTAAAACCGCCCGGCAGGAAGACCGGCACATTAGTGAACGTATAATCGCCCGGCTGCGAAACCGGTCCTAATGTCTGCATTTCTTCAAATTCATCTGAAGAATACTGCCTCAGCAATATCAGATAGTACGTTCCCACTCCCCCGCCGTAGCTCACGGTGATGGTACCGTCGTTGGCCCCGGCACAGGTTTCGTCGGTGGTGCTGTTGAGGTTGATGAACAGGTTCTGACCGCCCGCCACATTCACCGTATAAGTGTTGGAGGTGCAGTTGTTGGCATCGCGGATGATGATGGGATAATTGCCTACCGCCATGTTCCAAAGCTCGACCCGCACCGTGGAGCCGTCATCGTAGGCTTCATAAAACCCGTTGTAGCTTTGGCCGTTGTCGGTAGAGATTTCCAGCCCGTTATCTAAGAAGTTGGGCACGCCGTCGGCCCGGCCGGTAAAGGTGATGACGACATTTCTGGTCAGTCCTTCGCAGTCCAGATCGCTGATTTCGTGGCCGGTGATGATGATGGCATTGGGCGCAGCTACATTTTGCATGGTCGTATTGGCACAATTGTCTGCATCGCGTACTTCGAAGGTGTAAGTATCTGCTGTGAGGCCATTGAAGGTGTTTTGAGCAGAAAATGCGCCGTTGCCGATCCGAAACTGATAAGGCGGGTTGCCGCCGGATGCCGACAGCGTGACGGAGCCTTCGTTGCTGCCTGCACAAAGTACATTGCTGACGGCCGTGACCTCCAGCAACAATGGATTGGGCGCCCCGACATTAAAGGACGCGTTGGCCTGACAGCCGGTCAGATCGCGGATATATGCAATGTGCGCGCCCGCTGCCAGATTGTTGAACACAGGGTTGGTGGTGTAAGGGCCGCTGGGGTTGTCTAAACTATATTGGTAGGTACCCGAACCGCCGCTGCCGCCGAATGTGGCCGAGCCGGTGGGGGCGCAGTCGGAAGCCTGCTGAATATTGGAAATCGCAACAGAAAGATTTTGAGGAGGTTGCACCAATGTAACCGAGCCGTTGGCGGTGCAGCCTTTACTGTCGGTGACGGTGTAGGCGTAGGTTCCGGCCGGGCGCGAAAATGAAACCGTCTGGCCAGACTGAATATTGAAGATCAAAGGCAGCCCTGCCACTCCTACCCGGTAGGGCGGGGTGCCTCCCGAAGGAATAATCTGAACAGCGCCTTCGCCTCCGAAGCACCTGATGTGATAAATGCCCCCCACCGACACAGGCGCTGCGGATGCGGCAACAGCAGAAGGCGCGTTGGGCACCGTAACCTGACCGGAGAGCGCACTCTGGCAGCCGTTGCCATTGGTCACCCGCACGCGGTAGGTACCCGCCGCTACGCTGAACGTGTAAGAGGCTTGGGTGGTGTTTTGCGTTTGCAGCACCGTGTTGCCGGTTGCATTCAGCAGTGTGTAAGTATTTGTACCCGAAGCATTTGAGGTAATATTGACGGTTACGCTACCGTTTTCGCCGGCACAATTACCGGCCGCCCCCGATGCGGAAATGACCGGCAACTGCAAGGTGTTCACCGTGATGTTGCCGGTTTGTGTGGTGCAATCCACGCTGCTGCCGGAAAAGCCTACCTTGACTTTGTAGGTGCCTGCGCTCAAACCGGTAAATGTGTGGGTGAGGGTGCTGCCCAATGCCGGCGTATGACTCGATACAGTCTGATTGCTCGAATTGACCAATGTCAACAGGTATTGTGAGGAGGCGTTGGAGTTGCTCACTACCACCTGAATGGCGCCGTTGCTGCTGCCCGAACAAGCGCCGGTTATAGTGGTGGCGATGTTGCTGAGCGCAGGGGGGGCAGGGGCTACGGTAATGGTAGAGCCGGACACCTCTATCCAGCCATCTTGGGTGGCAGTGCCGTTGGCGCCGCTTTGAGCCACCCGCACCCGGTAGTCGGGCATGGGGTTGGCGGCCGATACTTCCAAAAAGTTGGAGGTAGTATAGGTCGTAGAGGTTGCCGAAACCCAACTTGAGGAAGGGGTGGCACGCCGTTGCCATTCAAAATAGCCACCGCTGAACCCTGCCCTGCGGTCGGCATACAGGCGCACGGGGTCGCCGCTGCAAAAACTGTTTTGGGTGGTTCCTGCACTGTTGGCTACACGCATCGAGGTATTGCTGATGGCGTCTAAATTTTCAACGGTCAGGCGATAGGACACTCTAAAGGCTTGGTTTTCAGTTCGGAGCGTAAAATCATAATGATATGGAAAAGTAGCGCCATTGGGTATGCGCATCCAAAAGGTAGAGTCCTTCTTGCTGACATCGTCGTCGCCGGAGTTGATGTCGCAGATACCACCCTTGTCGTCTTCCCAGGCTTCCATGTTGATGGTGACATAAAAACCGTCGGCCAATGAAAAATTGTATGAGGATGGTTGATACGTCAATATCAGGTCGTCATATACCTTTTCGCGGGGGGCGCAATTACCAGGAAATATAAAAGAAGAAAACATTTCCAGGCCCGAATTGCAGTCGGGCGAGTTCAATAGCGGACGGTAGTTGTCCAAATACCGGCAGATTTCGCCGTTTACACCGGTATCCGAGCTGCTGGTTTTGATAGAGGCACGGGTTTTCCAGGTCGGGTCGGGTGGCCAGCTTTGGTCGCCGCCCATTTGTTTGCACCAGCCCCGCGTCATTTTCAGGGTGGCTTTGAGGTTTTGAGCAGGGAGGGTGCCCGCCGCAGCGAACAGCAACAAAACAAATGCGATGGTTATTTTGGCGCTCATAAGCAAAGGATTGCGAGTCAAAGGTTTATGGTTGTTTTTCTGAATTGTCGGCAGGTTTTCGGCGCTCAATACTTGATGAGTACGGCTTCGCTCAGCGGCGACATGCCCCCGTCGTTGTAAATGGCGCGCACGGCATACCGGTATGATTTGTTCATCTGCACGGCGGAATCCTGCACCGAAAAGCTGTGCTGTTTGGCGGAAGCCTGCTTTTTGTTCGTTCCGGCTGCGGGCTGCTCCACGATGTTTTGCGGCGTGTAGGTGCGGTAGCGATTGAGAGGGCCCTCGCCCTCTGCGCGATACACCTCAAAGAGGCGAATGGCCGAGAGATCGCGGTGTTTCCAGGCCAGCAGCACCCACTTGTTGCGCCGGTCGGCTTCGGTGGTCAGGGCCGAAACGGCAGGGCGAATGAAGTTGTCCAATCGGCGGGCTTCCACGGTTTGCGAGGCGCCGCGCAGGTCGGAATTGTCCACTGCAACGATCTGATATTCATAGTCTTTTCCGATGGTTCCGGTGGTGTCGGAATAGCTGCTGCGGCGTTCTCCGGGTACAAAAGGCAGCGCGGTGACGGTTTCCCACTGAGCGGCGCCTTGGGGCCGTCGGAGGAGTTCGTGGCGGAGTACGTCGAGGCTTTGGCTGTTGGCCCATTCGAGGTGTACGCCGGCGGCATCGGCACTCAGATTGCTGAAAGCGGGCGGCGCGGGCGCAATGGTGTCGGGGCGGAGCAGGATGCCGGTTTTTGAAAAATCGGAGGAGTTCTGGCGGTAATCCAACGCGATCACCTGCACATACAGCTCTTTGTTGAGCGTATTGAGGCTTACCGTGTCAATGAAGTGGTTGCTCTTGACGGGAACGGAGGTGATTTGTGAAAACTCGTCGTTGGGGTGGTTGGCCACATATACGCGGTAGCCCGCCAGATCGGGTTCGGTATTGGCATCCCAGGTAATGACGGTGGCGCCGTCTTTGAGGATGGCGCCGCGCACGTTTTTGGGGGCGGCGGGCGGCGTTTCGTCGTTCAATTGGGCCAATGCCGAAAACGAAGACATCTCGCGGTTGTAAACATCGAAAGCCGAGACGCGGTAGTAATTGACGGGCAACGGCGATTCATCGGTGAAGGCGCGCTGGAAAGGCGGCAGCAACAGGTCGCCGCTGACGGGTTCGTACCTGCCGAGGTCGGTATTGCTTCTGAATAGTTTGAATCCCAATATTTTATCTTCATCGCCGGGATTGAACTCCCATCCCACAATGAAGCCGCCCTGCTCGCTTTCCAACACAGAAACGACGTAGGGATAAAATTCCGGCAGGGGGTCTATGCCCATGCCCTGCACCGGATCGGAAGGCGGCCCGAAATCGTCAAACACCGTGCGCCCGCTCACCCGGTAGAAGTAGGGCTTGTTGTTCATGGGCAGGCTGTCGGTCATAAACATGAAGTCGGTGGGCGCGCCGGGCCGGTCGAGCGTGATGAGCGGTCGGTCATGGAGCGATTCCCAAATCTGGCCGTCGGAAGAGCGCTCTACGCGGTAGCTGACATAGAATTGCGCAAAGCGGTTTTTATTCCAACTCACCGTAGCCATTTTGTTTCCAAAATCGGCCTCCACTTCCAATATTTTCGGCAATGGAAACTTGTCTTTCGGGCTGATGCTGAAAAAGCCGGTGTCTATGGCCGTGCGATACTCCAAAGGAATGGGTTGGCCCTGATCGCCTATCCGCACCGTATCCGCACCGACGGTGAAAGCCCTTGCGGGAAACACCCGGTACAGGTAGGTTTCATTGGGCTTCACCTCTTTGTCTTCCCAGGCCAAACCCAATGCCCGCGCCGCCTGATAGGAATGGTCGGCGGCAAACATGCCAAAGGCGAAGCGGTTGTTCTCTTCGGTGGCCCGGTTGACCAAACCTCCGACCGACTCTTTGGGCACCTGCAACTCAAAGTCCTCGCCCAGCAATGCCTGCGCGGCAATGGCGGCAAAGGAGTCGCGTGCCATCAGCGGCACCCATTGAGCCTCCGTTTTCCAGGGCATGATGGGTTCGCCGCTCAGCGGTACGGCCACCGAGCGCTCTTCCCAGGACAGGAGCTGGTTGTTGCGCATCATGGTGTGCCGCACTACCATGTAGCCCACCTCGTTGCAACGCCGCCATACTGCCGGCGATCCCGGCGCCCAGCGCAACAGGATACTGCCGCCCGTACTGCGCCCGGTAATCATCAGTGCATCGGATGTCTCCGCTTCAGATGCAGGCGGGTTGATGCCTTGTTGCGCCTGACAAAAAGCAAAAGGCAAAAGGCAAAAGGCAAGCACCGCCAACTGCGCAGCTCTCCGATCAATTACTGGTTCCATATATCAAATTCAGGGTGTGTTGTGAAGTAAGTGTGTTGATACCCGGCAAGCGATACTCCAGCTTCACGCGATAAGTACCGAAAGGCGGATACTGCATATTGCCTTGTACAAAGTTGATCCAGGCTGCCGGCAAGGCGGTATTCGGATTGGATGCCATGAAATTCAGCACTTTATGTTTGTAATCAAAGCTGTCGAACAGGGCGTTGAACGGCACCTGATAGGCTAATCCGGTGACGGGCTGCGGAATGATCGCCGTGCGGGTTTGCACGTCCTCCTCGGTGAGGCGGTGCGGCGTATCCAACTGGTAGATGCTCACCGCTTTGGCAGGCACGTCGCCGAGTATGGCCGGATTGCGCCAACTCAGCGTAATGTCTTGCGCCGCCGCCGGGAAATGCTGGTACATGTATGGATACACCGAGTTGTTGTACCAATTGCCGCCCGTCACGCTCAGGTCGGCGATGGGTTGCACCAAAGGCGCCAGCGTGGTATCGCCGTTGTCGTAGCCGGTTTGGTCAAAAAGGTCGAACAATTCATTGCCGGTAACGAACACGCCGAAATCGTTGATGGTGGCTCCCGATGTCACATTCGGATCGAGGAAGACCGGGTTGAGCCATGACTGACTCATGTTCAGCGCATTCATTTTTTGTATGAAGGTATTGTACAAGCTGGTGCGGAAGTGGGACGCGTAGAAATTCCTGGGCTGCCGGCCGCGCTGCACGGTGGCGGCTACGCGTTCTTCCAGCATAATGTTGGTGAAGGCCGTGTCAGCCGGGCTGGTTTGCATATTGACCAATTCGCTGCGAATGGTTTGAATGTTCGCGTTGAGCGAGTCGTCATTCACCAAAGGCATGGTCGTCAGGCTCAGGCTGAGGATGGCATTGTTGGGCAGCGTCGTGGCGCCGGTGGGCATGGTGAAGCTGATGCGGCGCGTGCTGTTGTTGTAGCTGAAATTGGCGGTGTGTACCTGTTGGTTGCCGTTCATAATGCGCAGTTTTTGCTCCCACAGGCCGGCCTCGGAGGCGTAGCTCCAGTTGGGATGGCCTTTGAACAAATAAGCCTGGCCCTGCTTGAGCTGGATGTAGCCCTGCCCGCTTTCCTGCTTGAGGTAGTTGAACTGATCGCGCACCGGGTAGCTGAAGGCTATGTTGGAGGCGGGAATGTAATCGGGCGCGGGGCCGGTTGTGAAGTCCACAATGGCTTCCTGTTCTTCCGACTTGCCGCTGAGTTTTTTCAACTCCCGCCATTCCTGTTCATAACGGCCTTTTTTATCAAACCGCACCCGCACCACCAATCGGTAAGGGCTGTTGCCGTCCAATACGTCATCAGGTTTGAAACCCACCACATCGGACGCCGCATTCCAGCGTATTTCGCCGGCAACGGCTTCTCCGTCTTCATCGCCTTCGGTCATTTTCAGCAGGCCGAACTCATGTATCTTGGCGCGGTACTGCCAGTAGTTGCCGTCGTCGTCCTGAAGCTCGAACACCTCGCCCATCGCCAAGTTGAAAGTAGCCTGCGGGCGCGCAAATACGTCCACATCGGCGGCGGTGTTGCCGTCGGGTTTTGTGCTTGCAATGACCTCAATACCTGCCAGTTCGCTGCCGCCCACGATGTCGCATTTTTTACCAAATTCAAACTCGAACCGGCAATTGCCGCTCACCAATCCGCTGAGGATGCGGAATCTGCCGCCCACAATGCCTCTGGCCCAGAGCGGGTTGGGCAGGCGGGTTTGCAATACGGCGGCTACGGCCAAGCTGAGAATTTCAAAACGGCCCTTCACGGTAAACAAATTGACTTTGATGCCGACGGAACCCTCAATATAGCCCCACAACTGCCCGGTGGCGTACCAGCCGTTGATGCCGATGGGGCTGCTGCTGGTTTCATTGCCGGCACACCGGGCGTCGAGGCCGTAATCGCGCAGCATCACATCGAAACCTGCGCCTGCGCCAAAGGAGGCATAAAACATGAGGAAGCTCAGGTCGGGAATACTCAATTCTACCGAAGCGCCGAACATGACGCCGCCGCCGGAGGCAAAGCGCGGGTCGTCGCGGCTCACGATGCTGAAATTGCCGCCGCCCAAAATGCTTTGTACGCGCTGCGGTATGTCGGGAAAGGGTGGCAGGATGGTGCCGGCATCTAAATATACGGTGAGCAACAGCCCGGCGTTGGCCCAGTCAATTTGCAGGCCGGAGGAGTCGGGTGGCGGCGTGTTGCCCGGATTGGGGCGAGCCAGGTTGGACAGGCCCGCCAGTGAGTAGCTGAACATGACGCGGCGCTGCGGCGTGCCGAGGTGGATGTACCAGTCGTTGGGGTCCACATGGATGACGCCCCGGCCGGCTAAGTTTTGCGGGTATGCGCCCTTCACCACGTTCATGTGGTTGACGTACAAGTCGAGCGTGGCATGGAAAGCCTCGTGTTCAAAATCATAAGACATATCGAGGATGCAGCGCAGACTGGGTTCCGGGCCGGGCTGTCCGGGTGTAGGCGGCGGGGTCAGGAATCGCCCGTCGCCGATGAAGCCGATGCTGCGAACGCCCCAACTGCTGTTGAAAATGATCTCAAAAGTGAGGCTGCCGTTGAATACCTCGCGGCGGGCAGTTCCCAAAGCCACCATCGCTTTGATGCCGAGTCCGGCGGTGCTGTCGGGTACATAAATGGTTCCCGAAAGGGAGCGCCCGATCTGGTTGTCCATATTGGCGGGCACAGACATGCCGGTGCTGTCGGGCAAAACGATGTTGGCAAACCGTTCCCTGGCCACCTTGTACGATGCGCCGCCTCCGAACCCGTACAAACTCAGGCCGGTGGTACCCAGCGCAATACCGGGGTTGAAACTCACCAGTGCATCGGCAAACCAATATCGGAAGGTGTTTTTGGTGCCAAATTGCGCCACGGCCGAAACCGTCAGCCTCGGCGTGAAAGTGGCGGTGAGCATGGCCCTGAAACCGCTGCCGTAAACCTCGTCTTGTTCGTAAAACCTCAGTTTTCCGACCAATTGATAGGCCGCCCCGCTCGCGTTGATGGCAAAGGAATCCACTCGGACGCCCTCATAGCGCCATATTTGCTTGCGCTGCACGGTGTCCAAATACACGCTGAACAATATGCTGGCCGTGCCCTCGGCCGCAAATCCCCGGTCGGAGGTG
Source organism: Saprospiraceae bacterium UBA2329 (assembly GCA_002344975.1). Taxonomy (GTDB): domain Bacteria; phylum Bacteroidota; class Bacteroidia; order Chitinophagales; family Saprospiraceae; genus UBA2329. Next base: position 76,293 of record DDUV01000012.1, read on the forward strand.
CCCATCAGGTTGACGGCCGCGCCGATGCTGAGGGCCAATGGTGTGCGGGGTATGCTGTCGGCGCCGATGATGGGTTCTTCGCCTTGCGTCAGACTGAAAGAGCGGATACTGAGCGGGAACTTAGACAGGAACTGCTGGTTGCCGCTCGAATATTCCCACGAGCCGATGTTGACGAGGTAGGGCGGGGCCGTACTGACGATGAAGTCCTGAAACTGTAAACTCGCCACCTCAAGGGTGTCGGTGGGGCGGGCGGCGCGGCCTACGGTGGGCTTCATGGAGGCCATGCCGTAGAGGTAGGCGCGGGCCGAAAACTCGCGCTCGCTCACGTCGTAGTCCAATTCGATGCGGGTATTTTCGTACAATTCCACATCAGCTTTCCAGGCGCTCAGGCGCATGGTGTCTTCGCCGATGCCCACCGAGAAGCGATAGGCCGAGTCGGGCTGAATGAGACAGGTATAACGGAAGGCATTTTCAAAAGAGGGCACTTTGGTGGTGCCTACAAAACCGACGTGGTGAAACTGGTTTTGCTGAATGCCGATTTGCAGAGTATCCAACGAAAACTCCCAGGTGCCCACGCGGCCGCGGTCGCGGGAGAGCACGTTGATGCCGGTGACGTTGCCCGTAAAGCCTGTTTGGTCTATGATGAGATCAGAAGCGACCACCTGTACCGGTGCGCCGCGCGAGCCGTAGAAGCGCTCCGGCACTTTCACGCGGGCGGTGCGCAGGTAGAAGCCCGTCCAGCGGGGATTGAGGTCGCCGGCCAGCGAATCGGGGTTGACATCGGCGTGGGAGTAGCCGTCGGGGAAGACCACACTGGCGGGAGTCATTTCATCGCTGAAGTCAAAGACCATGTTTTGCACTTCCCACCCCCAGTCGCGCAGGCGAGGAATTTCAAACGGGGTGATGCTCATATCGGCCACAAACTGCCCCCATTTGGGCATGGCGGCCACGAAGGTTCCGGTGACGAAATCGTCGGGGGCCACGGTGAGCGAGTCGGGGTGTAATGCCACCAACAGGCTGGGACAAAATTCCACCTTGCCGTCTATGCTGATGCCGCGCAAGCCGTTGCAATCCCAACTGACGTAAGAATTGGGGCTTTGCAAAACGGTAAGCCTGATTTTACTGCTCCACTTGGCCGAGTGGTTGGTCATCAGTTGCATACGCGCCTCGCCGAGCAGACCGCCGGGGTGGAACGCAACGTCTATGGCCTGAAAGGCGACATAGCGGTTGGCAGGTTCTTCGGTGGCGGTAGAATCGGCGGCGACTGCCGTGGAGGTGCTGTCGGGTACAGTGGCCGGAGTAGAGGCAGCCGTTGAGTCGGGGGTGTTGCCGGATGTGCCGGGCAAACCTGCCGTGAAGTAGGCATTCAGCGTAGCGCCCTGTGGACGGAACACGATGTTGTCTATCACGATGGCATTGGGATAACCGCCCAAAATGAAAGGCAGGGTGTTGGCGCCGGCGTTCAAGCCTGCATTAAAGGGCAGAGAATCAGGCTCGTAGGTGGCAAATGGATTGGCATATACGCTGGTGTCGGGGTAGGGTGTGAAAGCAGGAGGGATAGAGTCTGCCGGCGGAGTGGCGGTGGTTGTGCCGGTGGTCGTGCTCGCTCCGGCGCCCGTTCCTCCTGCGGGTGTTCCTGTACTCACTGCTGTTGAATCAGTGCCGCAAATGGTGGCCATATTTTCTACCGGCATTTCGGCGAGTTCTTCCAGAATTTGCTCCGGCGATTTCCAGTCGGGGATACTTTCCAATCCTTTGGTAAAGGCATATACCTCGCCGTCAATCACCTGTTTGTCGGTATTGACCATCAGGCCCTCAAATTTGCAAATAAAGCGCTTGCCGGCCATCCAGTTGATGCGAATCTGGCCGGTGCCGTCCCATCCGCCGGGCGTTTCTTCGGATGCCGTGACCTCGGTGATGCGCATCTGAAAACCTCCCACCGTGACGACATCGCCGTATTGGAGAGCGGCAATGGGGCGGGTATTGGCGGGCAGCGGGAAGGTGGCGGGGTCGGTACAGTCGAAATCTACTATTTCCAAAGAGTCGGTGACGGCGTAATAGGAGTTGGAAAACGGCCCCTGATAGTCGCCGTTGCACAGGGTTTGCACCTGAATTTCATAAGCGGTGGCGTCTATGAGGTTTTCTAAGTTGTGGGTTGTCAGCAGGGTTTCGTCCTCGTACCAGTTGGCGCCGGGCGTGTCGCGTTCGCGGTAACGCACCACATACCGGTTGAAGCCGGGCCGGGGCGTCCATTCCACGCGGATGCTGCTCTCGTTTTGCGTTTCCACGGCGATGTTGTCGGGGGCGCGGCAGGCTTCTCCGTAGGTGAAAAATTCAGGCGCGCTCCAGCCATCGTTGTAGAAGGAATTTTGCATCGTAATGTCCTGAGCACGAACGCGAACGAGATAACTGCCGCCGAGTTCCAACTGCGGGTCGGCGGGGCTGATAAAGGCCGCCGTCACGGTGTTGATGGTCAGTTCCAAGAACGGCTGCGTGTATTGCACAATGAGATCGGGGGTGAGCTGGTTGTTGGGGTCGAACTCGAAAACCTGAAGGGTGTATTGCACCGGAAAACCTGCTACATGGCGGGGCTGCCATTGCACGGCGAGGTTTTGTGGGAAAATGGGCGATTGAAACCCAATGGGCGCCAGGATCACGGGAGGGTCGTGCCGCACGGCCACAATGCCCGTACAACTACGCGCCGAGGCCGCCGATTCGTCGGTACGACCATAAGCATGTACCGTGAAACATACGGAATACAGGCCGTCGGGCAGCGAGCCTTGCTGCAAATACTGCTGCTTGCTGATGCCCTGAAAGTCTAAGTTGTTGATGTCCAGATACTCGGCCAAATCGGCGCCGCGCACCTGCACAGGTATGCCGTAGCTGAGGGTGATGGGGCGGGGCTGGAAGTCGGCGCGGGTTTGCAGCTTGATACCCTGGCCTTCAATTTCCACTACCAAGCGCACCTGATACGACAATTCATTGCGGTCGTTCAGGATCATGGACACGCCAAGCCGGTTGAAGCCGGGCGCCGCCAATTCCGCCAGATTGCCCGTATGCGGCGGGTTCGACTGCGCCACCAGCGTCACCGGATACACCTGCGCCTGAAGGGCGGGCGCGCTCAGCAGCAGCATTGCCATGAAAAAAGTAAAGTATCTGATGGTTTTCATTGCTGTGTTTTTAACAGGATTCTCAAGATTTTTGAATCTCCAAGATTCGGCATGGCGGATGTTGATATAAAAGAGTACTCAGATTTTGAATTTGACAAATCTTGAAGATTTGTCAAATTTTATCACCCACACTCACCCCTCACTCACTCACCCCTCACCTCTGTTTTCAACAGTTTCACATTCCTCACAAAATTGTAATTGTACATCAACTGCCCGTACCACTCGGTAAAGCCCTGAATGCCGGCCACCGCCGATGAGCGGCTGATGAGGTTGGTGTTGAAACTCAGGGTGTGTACTTTGTTGACCAACAGCGAACTGCCCAGCCCGAAGTTGAATACGCCGTTGTTGCCGGCTTCCGCAAACACCTGATTGTAGGCGATGCGGCCGTTGAGTTGCAATTTCCGGTTCAGGTAGCCTTTGGTGACGCCCAGCGTGGGCGAGAGTACGAAGTTGTCGAAGGCGGCCAATTGCGTGCGGTTGGCGTTGAAAGCCGCGTTGAAACGGAAATCCCTTTTGGGTTGCGAAAGCGAATACATCAGGCTGCCGTTGAAAAACTGCGATTTTGCATCGGGCTGAATCACGTCGTCTATGATGCTGTTGGCGCGCTGATGCGTGAGGATGAGCGAGATAGAACTGGGGTTGTCTTTGTTGCGAAGGTTGTAGGTGACGGCTCCATTGGCAGTTTGGGTGGTTTGGGCCAGAATAATGCTGTCAACAGGAGAACCCGGATCGAAAAGGGTGCGCAATTTACTGGTATTCTGAAAGTTGGAAAACGAAGCGTTGAAATTCCAGCGCTCGCTTGGATTGTAAGAAGTATTGAACGAACCCACCAGACGCTGCGTGCCGTTGCGCTCAAAGTCGTCCAGATTGGTGCGCTCGAGACCGCCGTTGGCAAACACGGTGAGCTTGTTTTTCAGCAGGCTTTTGTTGAAACCCACCGTGAAATACTCCGCATCGCTGAGGAAAAAGAGGGCGCCCATCGTTCGGAATCCCCGGTCTATGCGCTCATAGCCGGCCTGCAAGCCCAGCCCGCGCGTGTTGTACGCCAATTTGCCGCGCACAGCGTTACCGTTGAAGAGCGACACGGTGGGTTGCAACAGTCCCAGCAGGGTGTTCATGGCCTTGCGTTCGTTGGTAGCGAGCGGGTCCAAGCGCCGGTCCTGATTGTAGGCGCTGCGGGCCAATTCTATCTCTGCGTTGAATTTTTTGCCCAATTGCTGCCGCCCGTTCAGGCTCACCACGGCATTGTTGGCCGGGAGTACCGCGCGCATCAGCGGCTGCGTGATGGAGTTGGGATCGTCCCAGGCGCCGAACACCATAATATGATACTCGCTGTTGACGCCCGTAATGCCCGCTTTGAATCCGTAGCCGGTGCGCAGATAGGCGGGTTCCAGCATTTGTTGGCTCAGCAGATCTTCGGCCACCGCCCTGCGCAGGCGTCCGTACATGCCCGCCACATACAGCCGTCCGGGTTGCAATTCGAAGCCGGCGCCCCGGAAGTTGATGGAGTTGAGGGTGTATTTGGAAAAATTGAGACTGCGGTCGCCGAGGTGCAGGCGCGCCCATTTGTAGGTAGGACTGATGCCGGTGAAGGTGTAGCTGGGCAGGTTGAACTGCCGGTTGGCATCGGAAAAGGCCAGCGAAAACGGCGCGGAAATACCTGCAAAACTGAGGTTGAGATTGGCTAAGATGCGCCATTGCAGTGCGTCGCGGCGGGCGGCTATACCGTCGGATGTGTAAAAGTTATTGGCCAGATTCAGCCCGCCGGTAATCTGGAGCGGCCCCCGGAACGATTGCCCGATTTGGGAAACATCCTGCCCGGCTGCCGGCATGGCCATCATGGTCAGGAATATGAAAACCGGCCAGGCGATTTTTCGTGTGTTCAAGTACTGCATACGCTACGATGGATTGGTGTCCTTTCGGTAGCAAATGTACTTTCACAGGCCCTCGGCGGGCTTCCAATAATTGGTCAAAAATCACTGATTATGTTGCATCAAGCCTTGAATTGACTCGGCCGCACCCCAAACGCCTCCACAAACGCATCCGAAAAATACGCCGGCGTAGAGAAGCCCACTTCGTAGGCTATTTCGGTCACGTTTTTGGTTGTCGTTCGGAGGAGTTCCTGGGCGCGTTGCAGGCGGATGTCGCGGATAAAAACGGAGGGCGACTTGCCGGTGAGGGCTTTGATTTTTCTGAACATCTGGCTGCGACTCATGCCCGCCAGCTTGGCCAATTGGTCTATGTCGAAATCGGCGTCGGTCAGGCGGGGTTCGGCCAAGTGGCGTATTTTCAACAAAAAAGCGTCCTCTATCTCGATGCCTGGGTCGGGTACTGCCGCCGGCAGCGGCTCCAATGATGCGTATCGCTCGCGCAGGCGTTGCCGTTGGAGGAGGAGATTGCCCGCACGCAGCAACAACTCTTCGCGGTGGAATGGCTTGGCCAAGTAGTCGTCGGCGCCCCGGCGGAGACCCGCAATGCGCGAATCGAGGTCGGCTTTGGCGGTGAGCAGGACGATGGGAATGTGGCTGCTGCGCTCGTCGTTTTTCAGGGCGTCGCAGAGTTCCAGCCCGTCCATGCGGGGCATCATCACGTCGCTGACAATGAGGTCGGGGATGTGTTCCAATGCTTTTTCGAGGCCCTCCTGCCCGTCGGCGGCTTCGATGACGCGAAACTTGTCGGCGAGTATGTCCCGAATGAAAACGCGCATGTCGGGGTTGTCTTCCACCAACAGCAGGGTGTTTTCGGCGTTGAGTTCGGGCGTGCCGGATTCGGTCGGCAAGGAGGGCGGCAGGAGCGTTTCGACCGCGCTTACCGGCTTTTCGGAGGCAGCTTCTTCGGCGGTAAATGAGCGCACCGGCAGTTCTATAAAAAAGACAGAACCCTGGCCCGGCCTGCTGTCCACGCCGATGTGTCCGCCGTGCAGTTGAGTCAGTTCTTTGGTGAGCGCCAGCCCGATGCCGCTGCCCGAAGCATGAAGCCGGGAAGTGGCATCGCTTTGGAAAAAACGCTCGAAAACGAGGGGCAACTGCTCCTCTGCAATGCCGACGCCGGTATCGCTCACCTCAATGCGGAGCACAGACTTCTGCGCGGCTTCAAAAGCGCGTACCTGTACGGCACCACCTTCGGGCGTGAATTTCAAGGCATTGGAAATCAGATTGGTAAATACCTGCTCCATCTTATCCCGGTCAAAAGGCAGCACCGCTCCGGGAATGTCGCATTGCACCTGCAAGCGGATGTTTTTGCTCATAGACAGCGATTCGAAGGCAAAAGCGCAGCCTTTCAGCAGGGGCAGCACATCGGCCTCCCGCATGTCCAATTGCATTTTGCCGGCCTCCAGCCGCGACAGGTCGAGCAGTTGATTGATGAGCCGCAGCAGCCGCCGGGCGTTGGATTCCATCACCTGATAGTGCCGCACGATGGCGGGGCGTTTTTCTTCTCCGCTCAGTTGTTCCAGCGGGCCGAGGATAAGGGTGAGCGGGGTGCGAAATTCGTGCGATATGTCTGCAAAAAAGCGCGACTTGAGCTGGTCCAATTCTTTGAGTTTTTCAAACTCCAACTGCTTGATTTTCAGTATATGTCTTTTCTCTACCTGCTTCATTTGCAGCTTCCATATCAGCCATACCAAGCCGGCAAACAGCAGCGCGTAGCACAGCCATGCCCAGACGCTGAGGTAAAACGGCGGCAGCACCCGAAACTCAAATTCGGCGGCCTCGCCCACCAGATCGTACAGGTTTTTGGCGCGCACTCTGAACCGGTAAAGACCCGCCGGAATGCCCGTGTAGTCTTTGTAGGTCTCGGCGCTCCAGTCCGACCAGTCATCATCGTAGCCCTCCAATTGATATTGGTACACCGTTTTTGTCTCGTCGTCAAAACCGGGCGCGGCATAGCGAAAACGCAGGGAATGGCGAGAGTGGCGCATTTTTTGGATGCCGCCGGGAAACGCGCCGGTGCCGGCATAGAGCAGCGAGTCGCCGTTCAGGGTCATTTCCCGAATCAGGGCAGGATAGGCCGCTGCCGTTCGGGCGGGTATCGCAGCATCGTGCCGGACCAACTCGTCTGTGCCGCCAATCCACACAATGCCAGGCTGTTGTGGGTCGGGATACACCGTGAAAACCTGCATTGCTGCAATGCGGGGCAAAATGTTGGGCCGCCATTCGTATTTCCCGTCGGCCCGCCACAAGGCCATGCCCGATTGCGCATTGTTGTCAGCAGTGAGCCAAAGATGCCCTTCGGGAGCGCGGGCGGCATGAAACAGCGGGAGGGCCGGATCGCTCAGACCTTCTACAAGCGTGCTGTCTCTGTAAAATCGTTGCCGGGCCTCGTCAAAAGCAAAGACGCCCTGCAAGGTGGCAAATCGCAGGCCCCGGTCGGTGGGAAAGCCAATAATGCGGTCGGCAGGCGGCAGGCCATGCTTCGTATCGTAGCGTTTGAGCGGCGCTTGGGAGGAAAAACCTTTGGAAAAATCGGCGAGTACCGGGCCTTCAAAATACCCGATGAGCCAAAGTCGCCCGTCGGGAGCTTCATAAAAATGGCGGATTTCGTGCTCTACACCCTCCAGCCGCCCCTCGTCTTTCCATTGGCCATTGGTGTAATACAGGGTTTTAACGCCGCTGCGAAGCCCCACAAAAAGGCGGTTGGAGTCTTGCTGCGAACGGTGAACTGCAAAGCTGAACTCTTTGAAAATGAGCCGGCTCTGTCCGTTTTTGATTTCATAAATTCCATCAAAAGCGGCTGCCAGCAGAGAGGAACCAAAGGGCGCCAGGCTCCAGCACTGCGGCGATACGCCCGGCATTCGGCGGATGCGCTGCGGGGTGCGTACCACTGCGGGGCTGTCGTCCAAATAGTACAAGCCCATGATGGTGGCCAACCACAAACGCCCCTCGTGCCGCGCCATGTCCCAGATACTGCCCTCCATGCCTTCCCGCTCGCGGAAATAGCTCAGCGAAGCACCGGTTTCAGCGCGTGCAATGCCGGTTTGCAGGCCCGTCCACAAGCCCTGCTGCCGGTCTTCGTACAGACACAACACCGCATCGTCGAGCAAGCCGGAAGCTTTGTTCAAGTGTTGCAACAGGCGTCCCCTCGCATCCGTGATGACAACGCCCCTGAGCATGGTGCCGAAGGCGTACCGCCCATGCGACAGGGCAATAGCGCTGAAAACCTGCCCCTCGGCGAGCAGGCTTTGCGCTTCCGTAAGAAAAGGGGTGGGCGCGCTTTGGCCGTCGTATTGAAAAATGCCTCTGCCGCGGGTGGCGATGAGCATATTTCGCTCCTGTTGCTCTTGTAAGGGAATCATGGCGGTGATGTCGGAGGCACTGAACGAGGCGGCGGCGGGAACCGGCTTCAGAGCATTGGAAACGAGGTGCCGGACGGGTTTATCTGTTTGAAAAACAAAGAGTTGGTTGTAAATGTAGTACGCCGACTGAAAAGCGCTCTCCGCCCGTATCGTGTGCATTTTGCGGCCGTCCCACCTGAAAATATATTGCGAACTGAGGAAATATACGCCGTCGGGCGTGGAGATGGTTTGCCAAACATCGGTGAAATTGCGATGCCTTTCTTCCATCTCCGGCATCAGAGAAACGAACTTCAGTTGGCCTTTTTCGTCGGGCGCCAGATAGCCCAAATCGCCGTAGCCTCCTACAAAAATGCGCTCTCCGGCATCTATCGCCAGCGAGCGGGCAATGCGCCTGCCCCCCAATTTGATCAATCTCCACGACACGCCGTCGTACTCCAGCACGCCGTAGCTGTTGCCGAAATACATCACGCCGCGCCGGTCTTGCACGGCAGCCCAGTTTTGGTTGTGGGCGGCATATACTTCGGGAGGATAATTCCGAATAACAGGTAAACCTTGCAAGTAGGCAGGAGCCTTTTCGGTAATTGTATTTTGTGCCGTCAGGCGACCGAACAAAAGCAGTGCATACAAGGCAGCCACTGCCACAAAACTCCATCGTCTTACCGCTGATTTCCAGATCATGGCCAATTGATTCTCCTTCCTGAACTTCTCCTCATCTGCCTCTGGGCCGTTTTGCGCGCACCGGGTCGACAGGTTGTGGTATCAGCTTCAGTTCCTGCGTTTTCAACATTTCGAGGGCTTGTCTGACGCCGGCTTCGAGCTGCGGATCGCGCCCCTGATTGACTAATTTAGGCTCCATTTCCACCTCAATATCGGGGGCGACGCCTATGTTTTCCACGTCCCATTCGCCTTGCAAATTAAAGAAACCACCCCGTGGAGCGGTGATGTAGCCGCCGTCCAGAAGACCCGGCACATCCCAGATACCCACTAAGCCGCCCCAGGTTCTTTTGCCGACGAGCGGGCCGATTTTTTTGAAGCGGAACATGAAAGGCAGCATATCGCCGCCACTGCCGGCCATTTCGTTGATGAGCATCACCTTGGGGCCGTGGATAGCCGCATCCTGCGTGAGCATCGGCGTTTTATCGCCCACAGGGTTGTTGAAATAGCCATAATGTGTTCTCGACAGCACCTCGATGATATAATCGGCGATGTAGCCGCCCTGATTGAATCGCTCATCAATCACGGCTCCTTTTTTGTCCTTCTGAGCGAAGTACCAGCGGTTGAAATAAGTGTAGCCTTCGCCACCTGTATTGGGCACCCAAACATAGGCAAGCCGGCCGCCGGAGAGCTCGTCTACTTTGCGGCGATTGGACTCTACCCACTCGAGCTGACGCAAACCGCTCTCGTCCGAAACCGGCACAACCACAACCTCCCGAGCGCCGTCAGTACTCGGTTGGCTGTTCACCAACAGGCGGGTTTGCTTGCCTGCCGTCCGATCGAAATGTGCAAAAATATTGGTAGCGCCATCCAGGGGCACTCCGTTCACCGCCAGCAGATAGTCGCCCTGCTTCACGTCCACGCCAGGCTGCGTGAGCGGCGCCTTGAGCGTTGGGTTCCAGTTTTCACCGTTGAAAATTTTTGCAAAGCGATACTTGCCGTTGACTACTTCGTAATTGGCGCCGAGCAAACCGGCCGGCACCCGATCCACATCGGGATAATCGCCGCCGCCCACAAAGGAGTGGCCAATGCTCGTTTCACCTCCCAGAATGTCGAGAATATAGTTCAAATCAGAACGGTGGCGCACATGCTCTACCCAAGGCGAGTAGCTTTTCCATGCCCAGTCCAAGTCGAGACCATGCACATTTTCTACATAAAAAAAGTCGCGCTGATATCGCCACGCTTCCCTGAATATCTGCCTGGCTTCGGCCAGAGGGTCCACCTTCATTTGCATCTCGGAAAGGTTGAGTTTGCCGTCGCCGGGCTTGGGCGTACCCGATGCGTCCACGATACCCCAGGTGTTGTCCAATGTGCCGTAAAGTATTTTTTTTCCATCAGCGCTGATATCGAAACGGGTGAGGCCGCCCATGACCTCCTCTGATTTGCGCTCATTCATTTTATACCTGCCAACGGCAAAAGTGGCGGGGAACGTGGTGTTCGGGTCCACCTGCCATTCTCCATAAAACAACACGCCTTCTTCCCCTGCGCCGAGGTAGAAATAGTTTTTGGCGGGCAAATCAAGAGCGAGTATGCGCTGCCCGAGGCCGTCAAAGTCAATGTTCACCTTGATCTTGGCTGTGTCTTTTTTAGTGGTGTCGGGCTTTTCCTCCTCGTCGCTCAGCGGCTTCAGCGGGGATGCTTCTTTTTTGGACAACACAGCCACATAGACGTTCTGGGTGGAAACCCGGCTGTAAGAACTCAGGTCGAGCCAGCCCACGCCGAGGGCGAAATCGGTGCTGGAGAGGAAGTAGAGGTACTTGCCGCTTTTGTCCCAGACAGGCGCTTTACAATTCGACATGCCGTCGGTGAACTGCATGGCTTTTTTCTGCTCCAAAGAATAGACGAAGATGGTGTTGAACTCATTTCCCAGGCGTTTGGAATAGGCTATCCATTTTGAGTCCGGCGACCAGGCGGGGGCGATGTTGCGCTCGGGGTGCGCCGAGCCTTCATTGTCCACCAGCGTGGCCTTGCCCGTGGCGATATCGAGGTACCAGAGGTTGCGGTCAGCATCGCCAAACCCCAGGTATTTCGAATCGGGCGACCAGACGGGCGTGTAGTAATAGGTAGGATTGGCCAGCGCTATTTTTTTCTGCACTTTTCCGAAGGCATCAGCGATAAACAATTGATACTCTCCGCTTTCGTCGCTGAAATAAGCTATTTTTTCGCCATCCGGCGAGCAGGCCGGGCTGCGGTCGGCAACGCCGGAGCTCGTGGTCAGGTTGCGGATATCGCCCTTTTCGGCGGGTACGCTGAAGACATCGCCCCGGGAAGACATCAACACCCGTTTGCCGCCCGGCGACAGCGAGTATTCGGCAATGCCGGCGCCGACTTTTTCCCAGTGTGGCCGCGCCCAGGGAAAATCTCCCTCCACTGTGATGGTGAGTTTTTTCGGTTCACCGCCCTTGGCGTCAAGAGTGTAGAGCCTGCCGCCGTTTTCAAAGATGAGCTTGCCTGCTCCCGATCGGAGGCTTTTGCAATCAAAATCCCTGAATTTTGTAACTTGCTTCAATTGCTTGGTATTCAAATTATAAGACCAAATATTCATGGCAAAATCCCGGTCGGAAAGAAAAAATATCTCATCTCCTACCCATTGTGGCTCCCGGTCATTGGCACCGTCGAAGGGCAGTGTTATTTGTTCGAAATTCGCCAGATCAATGATCCGGATGGGGTTGTTTTGGCCGCCGCGGTAGTTGCGAAATTCATTTTCCCAGGGCATAATCATCTGATAGGCAAAGCGTTTCCCATCCGGGGAAAAACTGCCCTCCCAAACCCTCGGAATGGGCAAAGCCTGCTCTAAACCTTTGCCGTCGGGCGATACCTTCCAGAAGCGATCCGGCGAGGGGTAAGGTGCATTTTCTCTGCCGGAAGCAAAAAGCACATGCTTGCCGTCGGGCGTCCAGCCTTTGGCAATGTCGGCCTGAGGATGCCAGGTCAGACGGCGGGGCTCGCCGCCTTCCACCGGCGCCACAAAGACGTCGTTGTTGCCATCGTACTCGGCGGAAAAAGCGATCCATTTGCCGTCGGGAGAAAAGTAGGGATTGCCTTCTGTGCCGGGGTGGGTAGTCAGTCGGCGGGGATTCTTTCCGTCCAATTCTGCCGTCCATACATCGCCGGCATAAACGAAGGCAATGTGGTTGGCAGAAATCGTGGCTTGTCGGAGAAGCCGGGTTTCCTGAGAAAAACCTTCAATCCCCATAACGATGAGCAACGCAGTCGTTGCGAACAGAGAAAGTCGAGTGTTCATTGTTGCAAATTTTGTCGCAAGATAGGCAATAACTTAGTTGCGACGAGGCAATGGAGGGGAAAATGAAATGTTTTACGGCCAACCGAAGTCTTTGGCAATAAGGGGCGATAAAAAAATAA
>DDUV01000049.1 GCA_002344975.1 Saprospiraceae bacterium UBA2329
TTGGCTTCTATGCCGATGACGCACTTGTCGGCGCCGGTGGCTTTAAGCAAATACCGGATGCCGGTGAAAATATCATGGGCCTGCTCCAGCATCACGCGGTGGTCGGTGGTAAGATACGGCTCGCACTCTATACCATTGATAATGAGCGCATCACAGTGTTTGCCTTCGGGTATTTTTAATTTGACGTGGGTGGGAAAAGCCGCGCCGCCCAATCCTACAATCCCCGCATCCTGAATGCCCTGAAGAATCTCTGCCGGCGTGGCTGTGTCGAGATCAATGGGCGTGCCCTCTGCAATTTCCTGCGTAGAATAATGGAAGGCTTCCAGATAAATGCCCTGCCCCATCTTGCCCGAAATGGCCGGCACATTGCCTATTTTGCGCACCACTCCCGACACCGGCGCGTGCAGCGGCACCGACATGTAGCCGCCGGCCTTGGCCAGCAACTGCCCTCTGTGTACCTCCTGCCCCTCGCGCACGACGGGCTGCGAAGGCGCGCCCAAATGCTGCGACATCGGCAGAATCAACACGGGCGCAAAGGAGAACTGACGGACGGGCAGCCCTTTGGTCTCATCCTTGTGCTCCGGAGGGTGTACCCCGTGCTTGAAGGTGTTGTGCCGGAAATTGAATAATTTCATCGTCGGTTTGCTTTCAGTGTGCTGTGTATAATGCTCGGTGCGCAGTGCGGTGTATGTGGTGTGTGCCGTCGCGCTTACCGCGCCACGGCCCGCGCAAGGCGCGGCTACCGCCCACTGCCTACCGCCAACCGCCCACTGCCTACCGCCTACTGCTAATTAAATTTCTCCCCGCGTTTGATCCACTTCTCGATATCCTTCTCCGATTTGTCCTTCGGCAATCCAGGGTGGATGACGCCTGCCGTACATTTTTCAGCGGCTTTCACCAAATCCTGATAAGGCCCGCCGTCCGGATTTTTGATGTACGCCTTTTTATCGGCATTGTACGCAAAGATGTTCGCGTTCAGCTTGGTACACTCGTCGCAGGAGGTGCAGGACTCCGTTTCCAACCAGGGCGCCATGTAGTCGCCGTTGGCGGTCGGAGCCGATTCGGCAGCAGCCGGAGCACTTGCAGCGGGGGCGCTTGCAGCGAGATTCACAATGCCCGCACCGTTGCCGCCGGCCAATTGCATCAGCCCCTGAGCGATCTTACCTACCACCTCGGCGCGCACCTTGTTTTCAATATCTTCCTGCGTCGGCACAGCCTGATCGGACACGCCGGCAATGGCGCGCAGCATGATCCAGAAATTGCGCCGTTCCTCGCAGGATTCTACGATGGGCTTGGCCACCAGCACCCGGTTGAGGCGCTGTTTGCGGTCCACCGCCCAGATGTAGGGGAATTTGCCCTCGCGGTCGCTTGCGTCCATTTCGAGGAACTCGGAAAGCACCACCATATTCTCGTTCCAGGTATCGCGCGGCGCCTGGCGGAAATGTTTGCGGAAACGCCCTTCTGTGATGGCAAAATCGGCAAAGGTCATGTCCACGTCCATCGTTTTTTCACGGCCGTTTTCCATGTACTTGAGTGTGTAGGTCGGCCACAGGCGGTCCATAGCGGGGTTGCCGCTCAGATCGAAACATTCCTCCGCCTTCACGCCCTTGTCCGGGTTGTATTTGAAGATCGGATAAGCGCGGGATTCCATCGCCAATTTGGCCTGGTGCGTGCCCAGATCGTCGGCCACGCCGTGTTCGGGCTGGCAGGTAGTGTAGAGGTTGAACAGGGCCGGACGTTTGGTCATCAGACCGTCAATGAAGCCCTCGATCATCTGGCTGGTGTTGGCCAGCGTGCCTTGCAACACATAAGTATTGCGGTGCGCCATGGCGATGAGGCCGATTTCCTTGCGCGGCTCCGACTTGCCCTGAATGGCCTTGCCGTACTGCGCCATGTCGGACACCTGCCCGATGAAGCCGGAGGTACATGCCTGGCCGCCGGTGTTGGAATACACCTGCGTGTCCACAATGAGCACTTTGATCGGCTTGCCCGATGCCATCATGCGCGAAAGATTCTGGAAACCAATGTCGTACATCGAGCCGTCGCCACCCACGGCCACTACCGGCGGACACAGATGCCACTCTTCTTCGGTAAACTGATGCCAGTTGAAGAAGGTGAAAAACTCCCTGTTTTTGGCCGCATCGTACTCGCCTTTCAGTTCGAGTTCTGCCTTGCGGATGGCTGCAAAACCCTCGGCCATTTTCGACATGTGCCCCTCAAAGATGCCCATTGCCAGCGAGGTGGAATCCTGGAACAAGTGGTTCGTCCAGGGGAATGGGTAGGGGTTGTACGGGAAGGTGCTGCCCCACACGGAGGTACAGCCGGTGCTGTTGCAAATACCCATCGAACTGCGGCCGTTGCCGGTGGTGCCGTTGGTGTATTTCCACTTCAGTTGCTTCAGTTTGGCCAGCAATTGCGTCACTTCGCGCAGCCAGTCCTGATCTATGGGTTCGCCGCCTCTGGCCGATTCAAATTTGCTGGTGAGGCCGGCCATAGTCAGGTCGCTGTTCTTAGCTTCAGATACGATTTTGGCCATCGTTTCAGAATCGCCTAAGTCCACATTTTGCATCAGCTTCCGCTGGATATGGGCCTGCATTTTTTCAATCAGATCGTCCAAATAAGCCAAGTGCTTCTGGATGCGCGGCTGCATGAGCGATTCTACCGTTGCCACGAAGAGGTGCATGACGGTTTTTTCAGAACAACCGAGGCAGGCGCCGTCGCCGCTGGCAAAGTGCAGGTACGCGTCTTTGTTCAGCAGGATGGTTTCCAAAGGCCCGATTTTTTCTTCCAGATCGTCAATGCGGTTGAACTTCTTCGGCGTGTTGGGCAGATCGGTCCAGAAGTCCCATTCTTTGCGAAGACGGGCTATCGAGTCGTCGGTTTGTTTGACGATTTTCAGCGCGTCGTCGTGGCATACTTCCACACATTCCATACAGCCTTTGCAGGTCGTGGGGTTGATGGTGATGCTGAACAGGCCGCCGCTGTTGGCTTGTTTCTTTTCAAAAACATCGAAATACGGGCGGGTGAGGGCAAATTTAAACTCGCCCAATTCCTCGCGGAACCACTCGAACTCGCGTGCCAGCGCCGCGCCGTCTCCGTTGGCCTCCCGGATGGAATCTTCCATCGCTTCGTAAATCAAATCGTTGACGGTGAGTTCTTTGGGCGCGTCTTTGAACTTGCTGCGAATCTTGCCCTCTATCTGGCGCACGGCCTTGGGCAGCAATTCCACTTTTTCGTGGTTCTTTTTCACGCGCTTCACCACGGTTTCCAAAATATCCGACAGCTCGCTCACCAAACCCGGAATGGCCGTGTCGGGGCAGGCGGTGTAGCAGTTGCCGCAAGCCGTGCAGTTATTGGGAACCCACTCCGGATGCTCGAAACGAATGCCCGACATATCGCGGAAAACGGAGGTAACGGCAGGCATTATGCTCAACCCGATGAAGGGGTCGGTGATGTTGTCGTTGCCCATGCCGCGCTGGTAGAAATTGCCGGTTTGCTCCCAGAAACGGTGGATGTCGCTCAGGTTCGATTCGCTCTTCGGCATGCTCTTCAGCATGGCAGGTACGGGCTGGCTGACCTCGCCGTTGGTTTTGGCTTCGTGGCCGGCGCCGAGTACCTTTTCCGTCACTTCATACACCTCGTCGAAGCCGCGACGCACCACGCGCATGTTGTCGTCCACCACGCGGCGGCCTTTGGAACCAAACTTGTGTTCCAACTGGTCTTCGATGGCTTTCAGCAGGCTCTCTTCCGACAGGCCGGCTTTTTGCATCAGCGGCGAAGAAGCGAAAAATGCGCCCTGAAACGCGATGCCCTGCATGCGCAGTTGCAGTTCGGGGTCGGTGGCTTCCTCGCGGGCAATTTTGAAACCGTCTATGTAATACAGGCGGATGTTGTTGTCAATGATGACTTTCTGGTAGGGTTTGGGAATATCGGCCCAGACCTCCGCCGCTGTTTGGCGTTCGCTTTGGATGATGAACACGCCGCCTTTTTTCAAACCGGCCAGCGCGTTGGTGTGCTT
Organism: Saprospiraceae bacterium UBA2329; assembly: GCA_002344975.1. Classification (GTDB taxonomy): domain Bacteria; phylum Bacteroidota; class Bacteroidia; order Chitinophagales; family Saprospiraceae; genus UBA2329. The sequence continues at coordinate 4,019 of DDUV01000049.1, forward strand.
CAGTACGTTGGGGTCGGGCGAGAGCACCACGTCCACAAAGAAGAACTCGCAGTTCATGCGGATGGGTTCGGGGGCCGCCGCCAGATAGTAGGTGGTCGGCTGGCCTTTTTTCTCGGAGCCATACTTGGGATTGGCCTTGATGTCGTAGCCCAACAGGTCGAACAGCGTCATGGCCAAGTTCTTGCCCGTAGTGATGGCGCCCCAGCCGCCTACCGAGTGGAAACGCACCGTGATGGCGCCCTCCGGCATGAGGTTGGGATTTTCAGAACCCCGCACCGACAGCTCTTTCACATGCGGATATGCCTCCTGCAAAGACTCCTGATAAGCGCGCTGTTTGGGCGTGTGCGCCACGTCGCGGATGAAGTCAATGGAGAGGTAAAACATTTTTTTCTGCTTGCCTTCCGGCAACATATTCTCTATGGCGCCGATGATGCCCTCCGGCTGCAAGTCGCGGCTGCCCATGCCGAAAGAACCGGTGTAAATAGCCGGCATATCGGTAGCGCGGTAGCTTTCCAATTCGGGATACGGGATGCGACCTTTGGCGGCAGCACCGTTTTCGAGGCATTTGGTGAGGGTGGCCCGCACTTCTCTGGCGATGGGCGGGTCAACGGCCAGCGGCTGGTCCAAGCGCTCCAGAATGGTGACGCCTTTTCTACCTTTCAGCACCTTGGCGATGAGGTCGGAGGGGAAAGGCCGGAACATGACCAAATCCACCACGCCTACTTTAATGCCGCGGGTTTTACGCAGGTAGTCCACCACGGCTTCGGTGCTGGGTACGATGCTGCCCTGCCCCAGAATCAGATAATCGGCGTCCTCTGCGCGATAGCTCATCACGCGGGCATAGCGGCGCCCGGTGAGCTGGTAGTATTCTTCAAAAGCCTGATCGGTCAGCTCCTGGATGTGATCGAAGAAGTAGGGCCGCTGCGCTGCCACGCTTTGCATGTAGGCATCCTGGTTTTGCACGATACCGGCCATCATGGGATTGTCCACGTCCCACACTTCGGGAATGCGGCGGCGGGTGGGGCCGTAAATGAGGCGCTGCGCGGGAGTCGGCGTTTCGATGATGTCGTCGGGGCGGCCCAGAAACTCGCTGATGAGTTCGCGTTCGGGTATGAGCAGCGACTCGATGAGGTGCGTGGTCAGGAAGCCGTCCTGCGCGATGGCGCCCGGCGTGAGCGACAACTCGGCAATGCGGTGGGTGATGATGTTGAGGTCGGCCACATGCTGGGCTTTGTTGGCAAACAACTGGAAGAAGCCCGTATCGTCTATGGCATGGTAGTCGTCATGGCCGGCGTGTACGTTCAGGGTGGATTTGGTCATGGCCCTGGCGCCGATGTTGAGCACATACGTCAGGCGTTTGCCCACCGCGGCGTACAGCGATTCGTGCATGTACGCGATGCCCTGGCCGGAGGAGAAATTGGCCGCCCGCAGCCCCGTCATAGACAAGCCCGCCGTGACGGCAGCCGCAGCGTGTTCGCCTTCGGGTTCGATAAAAATCAAAGGCCGGTCGGAGATGTTGAGGTGCCCTTTGGCCGCCTCTTCCGCCCAATACTCGCCCATCTGCGTGGAGGGGGTGATGGGATACGCGCCCGCTGCATCGGTGGATTCCCGTTCGCACATAATGGCCGCCGTGTTGCCGTCCAATGCCACCCGCGTGCCGGGATATTTAAACTTTTTGCCTTTTTCCATGATCGCTACTTTTGTAGAAGTACTTTTCGGTAAAAAAAATCTTCTGCAAGATTACAGCGGGCACAGGGTACAGGGGCATGACTTTGGTCAGCGGGGCGTTTGATCTTTGTCAGTCGCTCAACCGGCAACTCGCGCAAAAGCCTTTCCGGCAAACATAAGTCCTAAGGGGCGGGGGCAATTTTTACAGCGCTGCATTTCTTTTTCCAAACGAAGCCTTTATCTTTGCTTCCGTTCTACGCTTTTTGAATCCCGGAGAAAGTGAACTGATCGCCGTGAAAGCCATTGGAAGTAAGGAGGGGGTGAAGAAAAAGCGGAGAGATAAAGGCGATAGGGGGTGTGTAGGGGATAGCTGCAATGTATTAGTTAGCAGAAATTACAAAGACTCTCTTACCGAACATACATGTGCTCTCGCGGTCTGACTTAAAAATAAAAAAATATTATAAATTTGGCGAATGAGTTTGGATAAAAAAGAAATACAACCTTTAGGCGAAGTTTTCGGCTTTCCGATTGATAATGAAAGCGATAGAGCAAAACGTTATCGGAGCAACAAACTATGCCCATACAATAACATTGTTTCAAACTGTACTAAGAACAGTATTGAGTTTCCATTAGGTGTTTGTAGCCTAAACTATAAAGGCAAACAAGTCATTATATGTCCTATAAGATTTCGAGAAGATTGGATAATAATAAGTGATGCGGCCAACTTCATTTTTGATGGCAAAGCAACTTGGACACATGTTGGTGAAGTAAGACTGGCAGACAAGCACGGCAAATCTGCGGGTAATATTGACTACGTTTTAGTTTCTTATGACGACAACGGGCGAGTATTAGACTTTGGATCGCTTGAAGTTCAAGCTGTTTACATTTCAGGCAACTTAACAGGTCCTTTTACTGCATATTTGGACGCTCCAAGCCCAGACTTTAGCTGGACAAAGGCCTTCAAATATCCAAAGCCTGACTATCTTTCGTCATCAAGAAAAAGATTAATTCCTCAAATTATTGCCAAAGGCTCCATTTTAAAGCAATGGAACAAAAAGCAAGTTGTTGCATTGCAGACGAACTTTTACAACACATTGCCTGTACTTCCCGAATTTGAGAAAGAAGAGTCGGATTTTGCTTTTTTTCTCTACGACCTCGTGCCTGACAAGAAAACGAAAGCGCTTTCGTTGAAACTTCAACGAATTATTTACACCAAATTCGCAAGCGCTTTAGAGCAGATTGCAAAATTTGAAGCAGGTTCTATAAACCAGTTCACAGAAATATTACAGAAGAAACTTGATGCTAAAAGAGCAGGTGCTTCTGACATCAATAACCTTGAAAACATAGTTGTAGAATGAAAAATCAAATAACTATGTTCGACATGGGAGAACAATCAATCGAGCGATCTATCATCAACGTTGCATCTGTGCCTCAACGCAGTCCGTTTCGTTATCCGGGAGGCAAGACTTGGTTAATTCCAACAGTTAGACAATGGTTGAAACAGGAAAACAAGATCGTAAAGGAACTGATCGAGCCTTTTGCGGGTGGGGGCATTGTAAGTCTGACTGCTGCATTTGAAAAAATGGCTGAGCAAATTATAATGGTAGAATTGGACGAAGAAATAGCAGCAGTTTGGGAAGTGATTTTAAACGAAAAAAACAAGTGGCTGGCCGACAAGATTTATTCATACGACTTGACACATGCAAACGTAAAAGCTGAATTAGAGAATCCAAATAAACAACTTCAAGACATTGCATTTTGTACCATTTTAAAAAATAGAGTTTTTCATGGCGGTATTCTTGCCAAAGGCTCGGGGCTGATTAAGAATGGAGAAAACGGCAAAGGAATCGCGTCACGTTGGTATCCAAAAACCTTACGTGATAGAATACTTGCAATCAACCATGTAAAGGACAAAATTCAATTCATTTTGGGTGACGCATTTAAAATATTAGAACAGAATCTCAATAATGAAAATGCGTACTTTTTTATTGATCCACCTTATACAATTGCAGGCAAAAGACTTTACACATATTTTGACATCAATCATGAAAAGCTTTTTGAACTGACTTCTCAACTCAAAGGAAAATTCATGTTAACATATGATGACACACCAGAAATTCGGCAGCTTGCAGACAAATACTATTTGCAATATAGGACGATTCCAATGAAGACAACGCTTCACTTTGAAAAGAACGAAATCATTATTTCAGACAACTTCTCATGGTGGAGAGGTAGCAACTCACGCTAACAGCATCTACCCCGCCCCCCCAAAAAAAAGACGCCGCTCTGAAACCCAGGCGGCGCCCTCTGAAAAATCTCCCTTGTTTATCTTTAACGAACGAGTTTTGCGATCTTGCGCAGCGAATCAAGCTGTTCTATCCATCTATATTCGCCACTCTTTATATAAACCAACAACCGTGCCAAAAATGAAAATCGCGCGCCTCCTCCTCGTTTTTACCCTCCTTGCCCAGGTCGCCTGGGCGCAGCGGGCATTGCCCGGTTCCGTTTATTCCGCCACCAAAACCGCTGAAAGCCAACGCGGTATGGTAGTGGCCCCGCATCCATTGGCCTCTGCCGCCGGCGTGGAAATTTTAAAACAAGGCGGCAACGCCATAGACGCAGCCGTAGCCGTGCAGTGGGTCATGGCCGTGGTGTATCCCCGTGCAGGTAATGTAGGCGGCGGCGGCTTTATGGTCATCCGACTCAAAGACGGCGCCACCGCAGCCATTGACTACCGCGAAAAAGCGCCCCTCGCCGCCCACCGCGATATGTATTTAGACAGCCTCGGACAGGTGATGCCCCGCCTGAGCCAAGACGGACACCTCGCAGCGGGCGTGCCCGGCACACCCGCCGGACTGCTGGAAGTACATCGAAAATATGGCCGCCTGCCCATGGCGCAGCTCATGGCGCGCGCCATCGAGTACGCCGACAAAGGTTTTTCTATCTCGGAGGGAGAAGCCGCCCGGCTCAATTCGTTCCAGGAGGCGTACCGCAAACAGAATACCGCGCCCACCGTGTTCATCAAAGACCAATGGAAAGCCGGCGACCGCTTAGTGCAAAAAGACCTCGCAGCCGTGCTCAAGCGCATCCGCAAACAAGGCGCAGCGGGCTTCTACGAGGGCAAAACCGCCGACCTCATCGCGCAGGAAATGCAGCGCGGCGGCGGCATCATCACCCGCGAAGACCTCAAAAACTACCGCGCTCAGTGGCGCACGCCGGTCAGCGGCCAATACAAAGGCTACCGCGTCATCTCCATGCCACCCTCATCGAGCGGCGGTGTGGCTCTGCTGCAAATGCTGGAAATGGTGGAGCCTTATCCGCTGGGGCAGTACGGGTTCCAATCGGCGGAAGCCGTACACCTCATGGCCGAGGCAGAGCGCCGCGCTTATGCCGACCGCGCCGAGTATCTGGGCGATACTGACTTTTACAAAGTGCCGATGGACAGCCTCCTGAACGAAACCTACCTGCGTGGCCGCATGGCCGATTTCAACCCCGCCAAAGCAGGCCAAAGCGCCGCGCTCGGTGCGGGCAAATTTCAACTGACAAAAGAGAGTTTCGAGACGGAACACACCTCGGTAGTGGACGCAGAGGGCAATGCCGTATCGGTGACCACCACGCTCAATTCCAACTACGGCTGCAAAGTGGTGGTGGGCGGCGGCGGCTTTTTCCTCAACAACGAAATGGATGATTTCAGCGTAAAGCCGGGCGTACCCAACCAATTCGGCTTGGTAGGCAACGAAGCCAACGCCATACAGCCCGGCAAGCGCATGCTCAGCTCCATGACGCCCACCATCGTGGAAAAAGACGGTCAACTCTTCATGGTACTGGGTGCTCCGGGCGGCTCCACCATCATCACGGCAGTGTTTCAGGTGCTCCTCAACGTGGTGGAATTCAATCTCGACCTCGAATCGGCAGTCAACGCCGGGCGTTTTCACCACCAATGGCTCCCCGATCAGATCATGGTAGAAGAGGCCGCGCTCAGCCCGCAGGTGCGGCAGGCACTGACCGACAAAGGGCACAAGCTGCAATCGGTGAAATACATGGCGGTCATCAAAGCCATACAACGCCTGCCCGACGGGCGGCTCATCGGCGCCGGAGATCCGCGCAATCCGGACGACGATGCAGAAGGAGAGTAATATTTTTAGCACCGTGAACCGACCCCGTTCCTTATCTTCGCCTCCTCAAACAACTACCGTATGCGATACGCAATTTTACTTCTCGCAGCCGTCATCACAATGACCGCCTGCCGCCAAAATTCACCTGATACAACAACCGTCGTTGCCCCGCCAACGCCACAGAATACCATCGAACAGCCGGCCTCAGCGGCTTCAGCCGATCTGGGCAGTGCCGAAGACACCCCCAATTTGCCCGTGTTGGAACTCAGTTATTTCCAACCCAACAAAGACGGTTCAGGTATTGCCGGCGTACCCCGCCCCGATAAGGTAGAAAAGCCGCCCAAAGGAAAACTCATCAGCTATAAATACTTCAAAGCGCATATCATTCCGCGCGCCGACGGCCCCGGCGAAGACATCAACGTCTATCAACCGGAAGGCGGCCTGGCATACATCGGCGGCGGAGAAGCCGCATATTATGCGGGCATCTACAACCAATACCTCCTGCTCGATGTGGGAACTTCAGCTTCGAAACGGCAAATCATGGCCATCAACATGGTCTCTGGAGATACAACCTATCGTGCTGATTATCACGGCGATTATGTAGCCATGTACGGCCAGTACCTCGTTCACCTCAGCGCCGATCCCAATGCCTCCGACTGCCAGGTAAAAGGTAAAAATCTGCCGGGCAAAATGCACCGCGCTTACTGGGTCAACCTTGTATCGGCCAAACCCAAGGCGTCTGCACAACAAGAATGCCTGTATGTAGAATGATTGTTTTTTTTGGGGGCGGCCGCCTGTCTCACCCAGCCCCGCTCCCGCAAATGCACCCCGGCGGGGCCACTCGCTCAGGCGCCGGGTCGTCCGTTCTTACTGCCGCGTTAAGACGACGGCAGTACCACTTCCGCCCCTGCCGCAACAAGCAGCAATTGCGCCGCGCCATCTTTTATTTTCAACCCAACCTCTCGGCTCCCTCTTTACGTCTTGCAGGGAAGTATATCATTTTTCAATAAAAACATCTTGCCATGAAATTACCAAAAGAACTTTTGAAAGCCATTGTGTTAGGTATCGGCATCGCAGCTACCGCCACCGTCGCCACCTCCTGCGATAAAGTAGAAATCACGACCAGTGATTGCGACGAATCCTGTAAAAACGAAGAGACCTGCGTCCATGTCCTAAAGCGGCAACCAGATTACAACTGCCCCGCCTGCGGTATGGGCTAAAATAAGGCCATGTCCCCAAGCATTCATACAGGAATTGCCTGCAATCTTGATTCTAATATCATTACCGCAGCGCTCCCGCTATTGGAGCAAGAACATGTAGAGGCCATTGAGTGGAGTTTTGACGCTTTGTTTAATTGGAACGAAGTTCCTGCATGGTTTCGGGATTTGCTGCAAGTTTTCGCCGATGCCGGCCGACTGACAGGTCATGGAATTTTTTTCTCCATTTTTTCTGCACGTTGGTCAGCAAAGCAAGACCTATGGCTGGAGCAGCTTCGACAACTCAACAGGGAGTTGCCGTTCGATCATGTCAGCGAACATTTCGGATTTATGAGCGGGCGGGATTTTCACCATGGAGCACCTCTGAGCGTACCTTTGACGGCAAGTACACTGGCCATCGGGCAAGACCGGCTACTCCGCATTCAGGATGCCTGCCAATGCCCGGTCGGGCTTGAAAACCTCGCCTTTGCATTTTCACTGGAAGAGGTAAGACAGCATGGAGCATTTTTGGAACAACTCCTCGAACCCGTAAACGGGTTTATCATCCTCGATCTGCACAATCTGTACTGCCAAATGAAAAATTTCGACTTGGGGTTTGATGCGCTTGTTCATTCCTATCCGCTCCATCGAGTGCGGGAAATACACATTTCAGGCGGCAGTTGGGAACCTTCAACGATCATACCGACACGAAACATTCGCAGAGATACGCACGACGACGCCGTTCCTGAAGAAGTATTCGAAATGCTCGCTCAAACCATAGCACTTTGCCCCGCCCTTAAATTCATTTTTTTGGAGCAATTAGGAGCAGGCCTGCATACTGTTTCACAACAATCTCAATTCAGGAGCGATTACCTTCGTATTTGCGAAATTGTAAAAAAACACGCCCCGGCTGTTGCACAAGGCGATGCTGAAAGTTTTTCTCCCCGGCCCAACCTACAACCTCCTTCTGCGCACATTCAGGATGCTGTTCTGTACGAGGAGCAACGCCGGCTCTCTCGCATTCTTGAGACGGCCTCCGATTGCCAGGATGCCCGGCAAAAATTGGAATCTTCTATTTTGAAGAACTCAGCCTGGCAAACTGAAGCGTGGCCAGACTATATGCTCGAAACGGCTTTGCGCATTGCGCAAAAGTGGAAAGACGGTTTTTAGCCTGAATTTAGCAATCTCCGTTGGCATTGCAACAAGGCTGGGATAAAACGAAAAAAGCCCGTCTTAT